>NZ_CP028561.1:1917856-2237498 GCF_002165255.2 Acinetobacter sp. WCHA45
ATAATGATGCGTAGGACCAACTAAACCATCAAAATTGATTTCATAACCAGACATTTTATTCTCCATGTGTCCCGATGCGATCCGTCTTAGAGCACAATGCCCGGTGATAATTTTGCAGGAAGCGTCACGTTATCACTTTCTAATGATGCCATTGGCCAAGCACTATAATCTGCTGCATAAAAGGCACTCGCTCGGTGATTGCCAGAAGCACCTACTCCACCAAATGGTGCTGCACTTGAAGCACCAGTCAATGGTTTATTCCAATTCACAATACCCGCACGTGCTTCAATCAACACACGATCAAATAAATTGCGATCAGGTGAAACCAAACCAACCGCCAAACCAAAGCGAGTGTTATTGGCGATGCTTAATGCTTCATCAAAAGTGTTGTAGCGATAAATTGTCGTCAATGGACCGAAGTATTCATCATCAGGAATACCATCGACCTGTGTTAAATCTAAAATACCTGCTGTCAACAATGAACTGTCTGCTTGTGGACGTGTCATTTCTAATAATGGTTTTGCGCCTAAATCGATCAGTTTAGTTTGTGCTACTAACATTTGTTCAGCCGCACGAGAAGAAATCACTCCCCCCATAAATGGTTGTGGTTCAGCATTCCACTCACCAACAACTAGATTCTTCGCGACTTCTACAAAACGTTGAATGAAGGCATCACCATTTACACCGTGCTTGACAATGATTCGGCGTGCACAAGTACAACGTTGTCCTGCCGAAACAAAAGCCGATTGAATCGCTAAATTCACGACCGCATCAATATCAGTTGCTTCGTCAATGATGAGGGCATTATTGCCACCCATTTCCAAAGCAAGGATTTTTTCAGGCGCGCCGGCCATTTGCTTATGCAAGTGATAGCCTGTATTGGCACTGCCTGTGAACAACAAACCGTCAATTTGTTCAGCCGCAGCAAGTGCCTCACCTGTACTACGCCCACCTTGTACGATATTCAATACGCCATTCGGCAAACCTGCTTGCTGCCATAACTTTGCCGTTTCTTCCGCAGTCCAAGGGGTAAGTTCACTTGGTTTAAACACTACGGTATTGCCTGCAATCAATGCAGGAACAATATGACCATTTGGCAAATGACCTGGGAAGTTATATGGACCAAATACAGCCAAAACACCATGTGGACGATGACGTAGTGAAGCAATACCATCTGGCATTCTAGTTTCACTGAAACCCGTACGTTGATCATAAGCACGAATTGAAATCGCGACTTTGCCAACCATAGATTGCACTTCGGTCAATGTTTCCCAAAGTGGTTTACTGGTTTCTTGACTAATCACTTGAGCCAATTCATTTTTATTATGCTCAAGTAGACTCGCAAAACGTTCAATAATTGCGATACGATCTTCTAACGGCATACGTGCCCAAGCAGGAAATGCCTGACGAGCAGCAAGACATGCCTGCTCAACATCAGCTTGGCTGGCTTCATGACCTGCCCAAATTTGCTGATTGTTAACAGGGTTGGTTTTACTGAATGCGGTTCCTTGTCCTTGGATCCAAGCACCATCAATTAATAATGCACCTTGTGACATTAGTTCTTCTCCATTTTTTCTAATGCTAAAACGCGTACTTGATCGTGTTCAGCAATATTCAGTGCTTGTGCTTGTGCTGCTGTCATGTGCAAAGTGTCACTTTCAGTGATTTTGTTATTGATCAACAATACGCAGTAATCTTGGTATTGGTCATTCGCAACCAAAAAATGAGTTTCTGTCGTTTCAACTTGCTCAGTGATTTTAACGTTGAGCAAACGACTCTCTTTGACTGCACGTAGTTCAGCGGTATTGGCTTCCAGTGTTGGTCCTGCATCAAAAATATCCACATAACCCTGATATTTAAGCCCTTCTGACATCAGCACTTTTGCCGCAGGCAATGTGTGCGGATGTACTTCAGCAATCACAGCACGCGCTTCTGAGGTCAGCAAATCAACATAGACTGGAAATCTCGGCATGAGTTCTGCGATAAACGCTTTTTGTCCTACACCACTTAAATAATCTGCAGCTGCAAAATCCATATCAAAAAATAGATAACCGAGCGAATCCCAAAATGGCGAATGTCCATTTTGATCTGAAAAACCACGCATCTCAGCAATCAATCTTTCTTCAAAGAAAGAACGAAACGCTGCAATAAACAGAAAACGTACTTTTGATAAAAACTTACCGTTTTGGTTTTTGCGGTATTCAGGATCAAGGAACAAAGTGCAGAGTTCACTGCAACCAGTATGATCATTACTTAAAAAAAGAGTATCTAAAGTCTTATACACATTTAAGGCTTTAGAGGCATGCACCTGTTTTGCTACACGGAAGTTGTAAAATGGTTCTTTTAACCCCACTGCAACTTCAATCGCACTCACACCCACAATTTTGTGAATACTGGTATCTTCTAAAACAAACAAATAACTTGCCTCACACTTTTCGGTTAAGCCCGCTAAAGTTTGAGTCGTACGTGTAATACGTTCAGCTAAGATTTCTTTGTTTTCTGGTAAGGAGGTCAAGCCAATGCCCGACTCTCCTGCTCTTTGCGCTAAACGATAAATATCATCTAAGTCCCGATGCGCTGCATGTCTAACAATCATCATGGTTAGATGCTCACAACAAGATTTAGAGGCGTGCTAAGGCACGAGCAAAACGATTTAAACCTTCGTCAATATCTTCCATTGGAATAATTAGTGAAGGGGTGAAACGTACGACATCAGTACCTGCAACCAATGCCAACAAGCCTTCTTCACCCGCTAAGGTCACGATATTTTTTGCTTTGCCTGCATATTCATCTTTCAGAACACAACCAATTAATAGACCTTGACCGCGGATTTCTTTGAATAAACCATATTCAGCATTGATTTTATTCAAAGCATCGATGAAATATTGATGACGTTTTTTAACGCCGTCTAAAACTTCTGGTGTATTGATGAATTCAAACACCGCACCTGCCACTGCACAAGCCAATGGATTACCACCATAAGTCGTACCGTGATCACCCACCGCATACATATTGGCATAATGATCTGTAGTAATCATTGCGCCGATTGGGAAACCACCACCTAACGCCTTTGCCGTCGTTAAAATATCTGGGGTTACGCCAGTATTCATGTAGCCATAAAGTGAACCTGTACGGCCAACGCCTGTTTGTACTTCATCAAAAATCAGTACAGCGCCTTTTTCATCGCACAATGCACGTAAGCCTTTCAAAAATTCGATGTCAGCGGGTAACACACCACCTTCGCCTTGGATCGGTTCTACGATCACCGCACAGGTATTTTCAGTAATAATAGCTTTAGCAGCATCTAAATCATTAAATGCCGTATGCTCGATTCCACCCGGTAAAGGTGCAAAATCTTGAGAATATTTAGGTTGTCCACCTGCTGTTACGGTAAACAAAGTTCGACCGTGGAATGCATTTTTAAATGCAACAATATGATTTTTATTTGGATTACCACTGAGTAAACCAACTTTACGTGCCAGTTTTAATGCTGCTTCGTTCGCTTCTGCACCAGAATTACAGAAAAATACTTTGTCAGCGAATGTACTTTCAACCAATTGTTTTGCAAGGCGTAATACTGGCTCGTTGGTATAACCATTACCAATATGCCAAAGTTTTTGAGCTTGTTCTGTTAAAGCATTTACCGCAACTGGATGGGCATGACCTAAAGCATTAACCGCAATACCACCTGCAAAATCGATATATTCTTTATCGTTTTGATCCCAAATACGAGAACCTTCACCACGAACCAAAATGAAATTTGCTGGAGCAAAAACAGGCACCATCCAATCATTAAAATTGCTACGTGTAATTGCGACTTCGCTCATTTTATTTACTCACTTCCTGTTTTGATATGCAGGCTCATTGAATATTCAATGAGCCGTTTGCTTTAACTTTATGAATGGTTTATCCCGGGAAAATACCGCGTTCTTTACGGGCTTTGAGGATACGTTCACACGCTAAAATATAAGCTGCCGTACGCAAGCTACATTCCTTTTGCGCTGCGGTATTCCACACATCACTCATGGCTTGAATCATCAGCTTGTCGAGACGTTCATTAATTTCGTCTTCGCTCCAGAAATAACTCGCCATATCTTGAACCCATTCAAAATAACTGACGGTTACACCACCCGCATTACAAATTACGTCAGGAACTACAGTAATGTTACGGCTAACGAATACATCATCTGCTTCTGGATAAGTTGGTCCGTTTGCACCTTCAAGTACAATTTTCGCTTTGAGTTTTTGTGCACGTTCAACCGTAATCTGACCTTCCAATGCTGCTGGAATCAGAATATCCATATCGACATCCCAGAACTCTTCATCCGAGATCACAGTCGCTTCAGCAAAACCTTTCACGCCACCCTGTTCAGCAACATGCTTTTGTAATGCTTTTACGTTAAAACCTTCAGCATTAAAAATTGTGCCTGTGTGATCTTGCACAGCAACAATTTTTGCACCTGCATGATTAAACAAATAAGCAGCTTCATTACCAACGTTACCAAAGCCTTGAACCGCAACTTTGCTGCCTTCGATAGGTAATTTGATACGCTCTGCAACTTGCATACCTGTAACAAATACGCCACGACCTGTTGCACGAACACGGCCGAGTGAACCACCTAAATGCACAGGTTTTCCAGTTACAACACCTGTAACCGTGTGACCTTTAATACTTGAATAAGTATCCATCATCCAACCCATGATATTGGCATTAGTACCAACATCAGGTGCAGGAATATCAATTTGTGGGCCGATAATTGGGCTAATTTCACTGGTAAAACGACGAGTTAAACGCTCTAATTCACGTGTTGAAAGTTCTTTAGGGTTAACACGAATACCACCTTTTGCGCCGCCAAATGGGAGATTAAGCACCGCAGTTTTAATGGTCATCCATGCTGATAACGCCATGACTTCATTCAATTCAACATCTTGGTGATAACGAATACCACCTTTACCAGGACCACGAGAGAGATTGTGCTGTACGCGATAGCCTTCAAAATGACGAATTGTGCCGTCATCCATCACGATTGGCACATCAACAATTAGCGTACGTTTTGGTGTTTTCAGTGTGTTGATAAAGTTGCTGAGGTCGGCATCCAAATAAGGTGCTACACGATCTACTTGAGTGAGAAAGGTTTGCCAAGCACTACCATTTTGAGCCGCATATGATAAAGACATCATCTTTTCCTTAATTAATTAATTGTCCCTGTTATCTACAGATTCCCTTACTGCAAAGGTTTCCGCTCACCCCATCGTTCCGTGTCAACATAGATCTCTTGATTCATTCGAAAAAAATGTTTGGGGCTTCGTATATTGATTATTATTAAGAATCAAATTGATTCACAAAATTCTTTACAATGATTAAAATGAATTAATTTTTATCAATTTGCTAATAGTAAGTATCAAAATGAACAATATTGATCATATTATCTTAGGTTTACTCAAAGATAATGCTCGGATCTCAATTACAGATCTGGCTGCAAAAACACGAGTCTCTAGAGCGACTGTGCAAAAACGAATTGAATACATGGAATCGACGGGTATCATCACGGGATATACTGTACGCTTTCGCCCTAATGTGGAGAAAAATATTATTCGGGCGTGGATGAATATCATGGTGGAGGGAACCAAAGCGCAAGCGGTTATTCGTGAATTACGCCTAGAATCAGCCGTTGAACGCCTGCATACTACAAACGGGAAATGGGATATTTTGGTTGAATTACAGTCCGACAGTTTAGAAAATTTTGACAAGGCACTCGAACGAATTCGAAATATTTCAGGTATTTATAATAGTGAAACAAGTATTTTACTTTCTACATATAAAACATAATGATAGATGATAATTCAACTTGAAATGAATTAACTAGGATGCTCACACAAATTAAATGAGCATCCTTAGGTTGAAGAATATTTTAACTTTTTTTCGAAGTTTTTTTGGTTAAAAAATCCAATGCTTGAGAATAATGAGTTGGTGTAATCCGCTGAATCAAATCTAAAATTTTGGCATCATTGCCAATCAATATTCGAGCTTTGTCCTGTTTGACCGCCTCTAAAATGATTTTTGCAGCTTCTTCAGGTGGGGTTTTCAAAACTTTATTAAATGATCGACTAGCCTTTGCAGGGTTCATACCCAAAGAACGAATACTGTCACTCATACGAGCACTATTAGCGATATTGGTTCGTATACCACCTGGATGCACACAAGTCGCACTGACACCATTATTTTGCATATTTAATTCTTGACGTAATGATTCGGTAAAACCGCGCACTGCAAACTTTGTTGCGTTATAAGCACTTTGAGAAGGTTGAGCAGTGAGTCCAAATAAACTAGAAATATTAATGATATGCCCTTCACCACTTTGCTTTAAATAAGGCAAAAACTCTTTTGTGCCGTAGACAACACCCCAAAAATTAATATTAAAAATCCATTCCATTTCTTCATAGCTCATACCTTCTACGGTGCTTGCTAATGCAACGCCAGCATTGTTAAAAATCAAATTGATTTTGCCATGATCTTTGAAACTATTCTCCGCCCATTCACGTACAGCTTGCTGATGAGAAACATCTAATTTGGTTAAAGTGACTTTCACAGGATACTGTTTTACTAAAGATAATGTTTCAGCTAAACCTTGATCATTCACATCGCTCAAAGCTAAATCAGCGCCTTGCTGAGCTAATAAAATTGCAAGTTGTTGACCGATTCCAGAACCTGCACCTGTAATTGCAGCAACCTTTTGATTAAAACTTTTCATATGATGACTCTAATTTAATTGATAAAAATTGGCAGCGTTTTGTCTAAAAATGGAATACATCGCTTGATCACCATAAGGTGTGATCATTTCAATATAAGCTTGGATCAAATCGCTTAGCGTTGTATTTGCTTTATCCATAGGAAAATTTGAAGCAAAAATGATTCGATCTGGACTAAATACCTGTATTGCATGCTGAATCAATGGTGTTAATAAATTCACCATTTCATAGACGGTTGCAGTACGGTATTGTTGATAAAATCGGTGTCCCAACACGGGCATCATCAGTCCCGAAATCTTGGCATAGACATTTTTCTGCTCAGCTAAAACTGCCAAATCATGCTGCCATTGCTGGAAAATAGCAGCACGTTGTGACGGTGTTTGACCAGTTTTTTTGCCAATAGGGCCAAAAAGTCCTGCGGGTGTTGCCAAATGATCAACGACTATAGGTGTTTGAGGAAATTGTTTCGCTATTTTTGTAATTTCTGAAATTTGTGTTGAATAAGTCCACGCATCAAAAGATAAATCCATTTTGGCAAGTTGTTCAAAGCCTTTAAGGAATTTTTTAGACTGATATAAATGTGCTTGATCACACCAACGATAAATACCAGAATCCTCATGCCAAGAAGCCATTTTACGAATCCCCCTAAATAGAGGGCTGGCATCTTGATGTGCTTTTAAAATCTGTTTAAATTTTCGATCTCGCGGATCAGCAGTGGCGATAATTGCACCTAGCTTTAAATTTTGGTCTTTAAAATTTAATTGTTGAATCCATTTGGTTTCTTCGACAACACCAAAGCCTTTATGATGATGCCAATTTGCTTCGACATGTACTACGCTTTCAATCCTATGATGTCCCATATCTTCATGATAATTTTGAGGGAGATAAGGACTCAACGCATATTTAGTTAATCCTAGCGTTTCTAAAAGTGGCTTCGGTTTAACGACTCGAATAACTTTATTCATCACACGGGGATAATTCCCCAAAGCTTTAACCAACAAGGCAGCAGAATGTGGAGTATGGTATGGATCCCATTGATGGATATGCGGATCTATAATTGCAAAATCTAGTTTTCTCATTCCAACACTCTTTATTCTTTCAAATGATGAAGATGTGATGATCATCGTCCCAAGTCATCATTTATGTAATTTTTTAAATACGGCTTATTTTTAGAGTACAGAACAAAAATCTATGAATAAAATGATTTATTCTAATGAAGAGCTATGAATATTATTCATTGTTTTGAATGGCTGGATGAATATAATCCAAGCCGCATCCAGTAGATGTGATCATTGTAGCGAAACAGATTACCAAGCTTAAATTTGCTGTATTAAATGAATAGCTAAACAGTGCTATAAATCAGATTTTAAGCTGATTTTAAAGAAAATATTCCCAAATAATATAGCCTAACCCAAAACCGATAAAAGCATAGAGTGTGATAATAAAAAATACGAAACTCGCATTATTTTTCTTTTTAAAAAAACTCATATTTAGCCCATTCATATCAACCTCGTTATACTTTGAATGAATACAGATGATAAAGGTAGATACAGATTTTATAAAAAAAATATAACAGATAGTTGTATGAGAGTAATAATAAGCTAAAAACCTGAAAGATCATTCAAGATCAGTCAGGTTTTGTTCTGTTCTAGATTACCGAATTACATTTACTTTCATCAATCAGACTAGATCTGGCTCAATTAAAAAGTAACTCGGCGATAGTTTCGATATTCAGGTGTCCAAAAATTATCTTCAATCACATTTTTCAGCACATCATTGCTCATGGGTACTGCTAATCCATCTGCCATCGCAGCTTTTGCAACTTTAAAAGCAATAAATTTGGAGACTTGATGAATGTCATTAATATTTGGCAATAGATCTGCAGCTGGATTTTTTAAACGCGGTGAGCAATCTGCCAATGCTGTGCTTGCAGCCATCAACATTGCATCACTAATATGATTTGCACCACATGCAATCACACCTAAGCCTATTCCTGGGAAAATATAAGAATTATTACACTGAGCAATCGTATAAGTTTTACCTTGAAAATATACTGGTGCAAAAGGACTACCTGTCGCAACGATTGCAGCACCTTGCGTCCATTCAATAATATCTTTTGGCTGAGCTTCTACTTGAGAAGTCGGGTTAGATAATGGCAAAACAATCGGATGCTTATAATATTTAGCCAAAGTTTTAATCACTTCTTCACTAAACAGACCTGCTTGCCCTGATACACCAATCAGAATACTTGGTTTCGCATTTTTTACGACATCAAGTAGCGCAATCTCTTGTCCTGAATATTCCCATTCTGAAATTGTATTCACAGGTGTTGCGAGTTTTTGTTGAAAGTCGAGTAAATTGGGCTGTTGATCAGTCATTAAACCGAAGCGATCAACCATGAAAATACGTGAACGGGCTTCATGATCGCTCAAACCTTCATCCATCATTTGTCTAACGATATGCTCAGCAATACCACATCCTGCTGAACCAGCACCAACAAAAGTAATGGTTTGATCTTTAAGTTGTTTACCAAGTGCTCTTGATGCAGCAATTAGACTGGCAACTGTAACTGCTGCAGTTCCTTGAATGTCATCATTAAAGCAGCAAATTTTATCTCGATACTGAGTCAACAATGGCATCGCATTAATTTGGGCAAAATCTTCAAACTGTATCAACACATTCGGCCAACGTTCACGCACAGCAGAAATAATCTGTTCGACAAATAGGTAATATTGCTCCCCTCTGATTCGAGGTTGTTTCAATCCCATGTAAATTGGATCGTTGAGTAATTCTTGATTATTGGTACCAACATCTATCGTAATCGGTAACGTATAAGCAGGACTAATACCTCCACATGCGGTATATAGAGATAATTTCCCAATTGGAATTCCCATACCGCCAATACCCTGATCACCTAAACCAAGGATGCGCTCACCATCGGTAATGACAATCACTTTGACATTTTTCTTATTTACATTATGAATAATTTGATCGATGTATTGACGTTCAGCATATGAGATGAAAATCCCACGATGACGACGATAAATATCAGAAAAACGCTGGCAAGCCTCGCCGACGGTTGGTGTATAAATGATAGGTAGCATTTCATCTAAATGCTGACTCAATAAATTATAAAAAAGAGTTTCATTTGTGTCTTGAATATTTCTTAAATAAATATGCTTGTTCAAGTTATTGTCAAATGACAAGTACTGCTGATAAGAGCGTTGCGTTTGTTCTTCAATGTTTTCGATATTGTTAGGTATCAGTCCATGCAAGTTAAACTGCTCACGCTCTTCTGTTGAAAAAGCTGAACCTTTATTCAAGAGTGGAAGTTCTAAAAGAGCGTTCCCAGCATAGGGAATATATAAAGGTTTTTGGGTTTTACTAGGATTTGCGGGCATACCTTACTCTTTCGATGATCTATCAAATATCAAATTTTCTTTGCTCAAGATGGAATTAAAATCACCTTAAACGAAGTGCATAATTTACACCAATAGACACATAAAGCTGCATATATCTCAGTATATAAAAGTTGATTGGTTATTTAGAAAATAAATACTCTGTTTAAATTATATTCATCCTGACCGAAACAATCGTAACAATTGGTATGTCACTTTAAGAGCGAAGTGCCAAAATGAAATCACTTAAGCAAACATTACCAATAAGCTGGGTAATGTTTGCTCAATCGTTCAATTAGTTATTTTCTTGTTCATATTCCTGAATCGCTTCTTTAGCAATTTGGAAACTATCTACGGCTGCCGGTACACCACAATAAATTGCGACTTGTAGCAGCACCTCACGAATTTTTTCTTTAGGTACACCATTACGCAAAGCACCTTTGACATGCAGCTTCAACTCATGTGGACGATTCAGCGCAGAAATCATGGCAAGATTGATTAAGCTTCGTTCAGGCTTGCTCAGTTCCTCTCGCCCCCAAACTGCCCCCCAGCAATACTCTGTAACTAACTCTTGTAAAGGTAAGTTAAAATCATCAGTATTGTTGATCGAATTATTGACATAAGCTTCACCTAACACTTGTTTACGAATGGCTAAGCCTTTTTCAAATTTTTCATTACTCATGCATTCAATCCTCCAAATAAGGTGTATTTGATTTCAAGATAATCTTCAATCCCGTATTTTGAACCTTCACGACCTAAACCCGAATGTTTGATTCCACCAAATGGTGCGACTTCATTGGAAATTAAGCCTTTATTGATTCCAACCATACCGTATTCAAGCTGCTCACTCATCCGCCAAGCACGTCCTAGATCTTTGGTATAACAATACGCCGCTAAGCCAAATTCCGTCGCATTTGCCATTTCAATGGCTTGTTGTTCAGTTTCAAACTTGAATACAGCAGCCAATGGACCAAATGTTTCTTGTGTCGCCACATCCATCTCAGCGGTGACATCAGCAATAATGGTAGGTTCATAGAATAACTCACCTGCACTATGACGTTTACCACCAGCGACCAAACGACCTGCTTTAGCTAAGGCATCAGCGACGTGAGCTTCAACCTTTTTCACTGCATTGGCATTAATTAATGGACCAATTTCACTCCCAACATCCAAACCATTGCCGATTGCAAAAGCATTGACCTTTTCACTTAATGCAGCAATGAATTTTTCGTAAATTCCTTCTTGAACAAGAAAGCGATTCACACAAACACAGGTTTGTCCTGCATTGCGATATTTAGCAATTAATGCCCCTTCGATTGCAGCATCCAAATCTAGGCATCTTGAATATAATTTATTCTTGATGCCTTTTC
Organism: Acinetobacter sp. WCHA45; assembly: GCF_002165255.2. NCBI lineage: Bacteria > Pseudomonadati > Pseudomonadota > Gammaproteobacteria > Moraxellales > Moraxellaceae > Acinetobacter > Acinetobacter sp. WCHA45. The sequence goes on from NZ_CP028561.1 coordinate 1,929,375, forward strand.
TCAATGCCTCACTATATTGGATCAATATGAGTGACCACATCAATGACATTATGATTTTTAAGGACTTCATTTCTCGCCTCTACTGCAATTCTATGTCCTTCTTTGACACTTTGTTCGCCACTGACTTCCAAATGAACATCGACAATAATCATGTCACCCATTTTACGTGTTCTCAGTTGATGTAGACCCAATATCCCATCTTTCTTCAACAAAGTTGCTTTGATCGCAGCTATTTCATCTTCGTTCGCTGACTTGTCCATCAAATCATGTAAACCAGTCCAGCTAAACTCAAACCCCATTTTGGCAATCATTAAACCGACAATTAAGGCTGCGATTGGGTCAAGAATTGGATATCCTGCGAGATTACCTAAAATCCCTAAGGCAACAACAAAAGAAGATGCTGCATCTGAACGTGCATGCCAAGCATTTGCAATCAATAAACTTGATTTTACTTTTTTGGCAATAGCAAGCATATAGCGGAACAAAAGTTCTTTACAGATCAAGGCTGTTATTGCAACCCAAAGCGCCATACTATGTACTTTAGGAATTTGTTCGGGATGAAGTATCTTATGCGTTGCCGTCCATAACATACCAACACCAACAATGAATAAGATCAGACCAAGTATAAAAGATGCTGCATTTTCAAAACGAAGATAACCATATGGATGTGCGTCGTCAGGTGCTTTTTGGCTATGACGGTTCGCCACGAATACAATAAAATCCGCAACTAAATCACTTAAAGTGTGGATACCATCTGCAACTAGACCTTGTGATTTTGAAAAAATACCAATCAATATCTGTCCAATCGACAAAAAGATATTAACAACAACACTTATCCACGTTGATTTGGAAGCAGCTTTTGCTCTCGACTCAAGATCAATATTTGATTCAATCATAATCTTTTAAGCTCTTGGTTCATTTTTTAAAATAAAGCATGCTTTTCAGAACATTATCTTTAAATACATAATGATGAATTAAGGCAGCTAATGCATGTAAACCTATAAGCACCATGAAAAAATTTCCAAGAAACTCATGCGTTTCACCAATTATTTCTACGTCCCATGAATTACTTATTAAAGGTAAATTCATTCCAAATAACTGATAACTTTCGGTTAATCCAGATAAAGTAAACCAACCTAATACAGGAATTAAAAATAACAATGAATAAAGTGTATGTTTCACCATTAAAAATAATGTTTTCTGATATTTACTCATCGGCTTATTGTGTGGGAGATCTTTTTTATAAATAGAAATCATTATAATTCTAATGAAAAATAACAGAAATACTGAGACTCCAGCAAAAACATGCAGTTCCCCACTTTTTAGATGCACTGTTGGATCTCCGCCAGTGATATAAGCAATTACGACAAGAAGAAACGTTAACCAATGCACTGTCATTACAGGAAAAGGATATTTATTTTTCATACCACCCCGACATTAAAATTCATATTTCAAAATATATAAAAATATTCTATTACATTATAAAAGTGATCTTAAATTTAAATTAATTTTTAAAAAATATTTTAAATATCAAAAACTAAAAATAAATATCATTTAACACCAAATAAAAGCAATCATTCTCAATTTCATTCATTATAAATTCATGAGTAAATACAACTCTAATTATTTCCATGTTTAATCGGAAAGTATTTTATGCAAAATTTAGCATAAAACACTTGGATATCTGAATTATAAAATTGGCTTAATCCGCCCAAATAATGCTATTAAGTGAATCAATACAAGATTATAACCATTCACTCGTATCATCGGCGACTGCTGTACCATGAATGATGTGCATGATCATGGCATAGGCAATACTGCCTTTAAATGGGATTTCTGGAAGTTGATCAAATTTAAAAAATTGAGCATCACTAAGCTCATCTTGCTGTAATTCAATTTCACCCGCGTGATAATCTGCTTTAAATGCAACCATCAAATTGCTTGGAAATGGCCAAGGTTGACTTGCCAAATATTTTATATTTTTAATGTGTAGGCCTACTTCTTCAAGTGTCTCACGTCGAACGGCATCTTCTAATGTTTCCCCTACCTCAACAAAACCCGCGATTAAACTATACATTTGCGTTTTATTTCGTGCATTTTTTGCGAGTAGAATTTCATCATCACCGCGTGTAATAATCGTAATGACACATGGATTCACTTTTGGATATTGTGTATAGCCACAACTTGAACAAACCATCGCAAACTGCTCAATGCTCTGGGTGGTTTTAGTTCCACATCGACCACAAAACTGATGATTACGTCGCCATTCAAGTAATTGTACAGCTCGACTTGCTTGCTCAAATTGCGTCTTATTCCAAAACTGTACTAATTGGCGAATCGGTACAAAATCGAATCCTTCAGGAATGATTTCATTTTCAGACAAATCTCGAGCAATCACTTTATGATCACTTGATAACGCCAGATCGTTATGCAATCTTTCGACTTGAGGAAGTTGGAAATCTTGATCCACTAAAAGCTGCTGTTGTTGAAAAATATAAGCAATTGATAAATTAGACATTACTTTACCTTAGTGATATGCAATTGATCTATATAAATAAAATCTATACTGTAGAATTGGTTATGAACGAAAACTTCTAATTTGTCACTGATCTTAATCAATGATGCTTGTATTGGCGTGAGCAATAACCACGAGACACTTCAGGCGAACGCAACTGCAAATGTTTTGTCTTACGTCCACTTACTCTCTTCCGCCAAAGCTTAAAACTATTGGTTTGTAAATGAAGCCGCATAAGTCGGATTACAGCTGATTCATTCAAACCATATTCACGAGAGATCGCTTCAAATGGGGTTCTGTCTTCCCAAGCCATTTCAATAATTCTAGATATATCACCATCGAGATATTGAGCTGTCTGAATCACAAAATCATCCTTACTTTTTAGAATTAAACTCAAAAATTCATGCAATAGATGACGATCAATCATCTGTTATCACAATTTAAATATGTGGATGATATTAAAATGTTATAGATGAAAAATTTGTGATTTTTTAAGATGAAGTAGTATAAGAAAATGATCTAAATAAGGGAGAAATTTAATCTCCCTTAAAACATAAGTGATTGATCTACAATTTTATATAATTCGTTTTATACGAGAGCAGTCTTTTTAGGATGTAACCTTGCTTAGGCTACTCAGAGATCAAAATTTTTTGACTTAAACAAACCATCGTAAATGGAACAGAATATTTACAGTATTGGATCATTAAAGTTAACCAGATTAAAAAAAAGCCACATCTGGAAATGTGGCGAAAGGTGTAACTATACTTGTACGGCTTTAGCGTATTTTTAAGTTAACTGAATTAGCTTAAATCAAACTGAATTTATCAAACTCAAGAAAGTTCTCTGATCAGTAATGATCATATTAAGTAATAAGACATCTACGTTTTATATAGGATGCAATCGGGTTAAATTAGAGCAGAAAAAAGAAAGACACTGGTTACTAAGCCAAGAAAGCACTCGTCATCTTGGTCAGCTATTCAGACAGTACAATTCAGTACTAGTCTCACGAATTAGTTTTAAAATTTACTGTGAGATTAATGTCATAGGCTGTGACATAAAACTACTACAGCAAGCAGCGAAACGATTACATCAAAAATTTGTCTACCACATTCATCACATTGTTTTAGATAAAATTTTATGTATTCAAAGTCGGATTCAAAGAACAATGACAGACCAATGTTACGTCAATATTCTTGTTTACGCTAAACCAAATGTAGAAGCTAACTTCAAGATTGATTTAAGTCAATTTCGCGATATATACGAAAAAGATTCAATTCAACTTATCACCTTTGCCAATAACTTGCTTAATAGACACTTTGAACTATTCGCTAAAAGTAACAATTTTAATGAAGTCAATTTCGAGGAATGGAAAGTATTTTTTAAATATATGCTCTATCCTTTGAATCATTACTACTATGAATCAGAGCATATAAAACCATCATTTACCACAACTTTGCTATAAGTTGAAAACAATTACTAAATCAAGTTTCTAGTCAAGCAACGAAATTTCAAACTTGGGAATTTCGAATTCCCAAGTAGTCCTCTAGACGCCTATCAAATGTAATTAAATCCAAAGTTTGATGAGGTATAGGTTGAGGGATAAAACCACAGATAAAAAAAAGCCCTTGTAATAACAAGGGCTTTTTGTAATATCTGGCGGAAGCGGTGAGATTCGAACTCACGGAGGACTCACACCCTCGTCGGTTTTCAAGACCGGTGCATTAAACCGCTCTGCCACGCTTCCAATGGCGGCTATCATATAAATAAAAATTAGAATTGGCAAATCTTTTATTCAAAATAATCAATCAAATGCTCAAAATAAAATCAAAACAGTAAAAAATTAAGCATTTTCAGATTTTTCATAGCAAATTGAGTTGATATACCACACTTTTTTTCCTAATGGAGTAATGACTTCCACCTCATCATCCACCTGTTTACTTAACAGTGCCCGCGCCATAGGAGATTCAATTGAGATATGCTGAGGATGATGGTCGTAGATTTCATCCACCCCCACGATACGCAAGGTTTTCTGTTCACCATCATCATTTTCGATTTCAACCCAGGCACCAAAATAAACTTTTCCCTCCTGCTCAGGCACAAAGTCAACAATTTTCAACTCCTCTAAACGCTTACCCAAATAGCGAACACGACGATCTATTTTCCTAAGTAATTGTTTATTATATTGATAATCTGCATTTTCTGAACGATCTCCCAAACTAGCGGCCCAGTTTACCTTTTTGGTGATTTCTGGACGTTCGTCATGCCATAGTTTTTTTAATTCAGCAACCAGCAAGTCATGTCCATTACGTGTGATCAAGTTCGATTTCATATTTAAAAACGCTACAACAACAATCCATTTACAAGTTTTTTCATTGTATTCCTTATTTTAGCATGACAACAGTGTATAAATTTTATTCTTTTTCAAATCATGCATTTGTGAGGTATTTCTCATTTTTTTATTGATCAAAATTTGACAATACTTTTTTTGGCGCTTAATATGCGCCCCTAAGTTGATTTTGTTTGTTTTTTGTACACCTTGTGAATGATGTGTAACACGTACATCATTTCTCCCATTAATCCTATGTCATTTTGAATGGCGTCATGACTTGCCCACCCTTATTGAATTTATCAACTTTTAAAAGTTAAGGCTTTGTTTTGCTGAACTTTTTGGGCATAAATTACCTGTAGCGGAGACAACATGCACAGTAATTCAAATTCTGGGTCGAGGCCTAGCCTTAACTCTTTATCTTCTAAACTTTCATTTCAAACGATGGTATTAGGAATTGCAATCCTTCCCTTTAATAGTTTGAACGCAGAAAAATCACATCAATACAAGACAGTTGTAACCACCAATACATTAACGGTAGTTGCTGTTGAAAACCCGACAACTGTCTTTAAAGACGGGCAATTTTTGCATGGTTTTGGCTATGATTTAGCACGAAATTATGCACAGAGTTTAAATGTCAAACTCGATTTTAAAACGGTTCCTGATAATGCAACTGCGTTAAAATGGATTGCTCAAGGTAAAGCTAATCTTGCTATGACAACTGCAAATTTAGCAGCCATTGAAAGTAAACAACTTGTCTCTTTTTCTGCAAGTTGTGGTGATCAAGCTACTTTAAGTAAAAATGGATTAAATCCTCAACTCAATTGGGTACTTAAGCAAGCTGATGATCCGTTAACGCTCACTGCAAGTGGATTTGTTTGTCAAAGCAAACAGCTTGGTACAACCCAACAACTAGCTTCCTTTTATAATCGCAATGTGGTTAAACCTGAAGCATGGTCTACGATTCAAAAAGACCTGAACCAGCGTTTGCCAATTTATAAAGCAAGCTTTAAACAAAGTGCGTCTAAGTATAATTTAGATTGGCATTTGCTCGCTGCTATTGGCTATCAAGAGTCTTATCTTAAACCCACATCGGTTTCTCCCACTGGTGTACGCGGTTTGATGATGTTGACCAATAGCACCGCTCAAGCAATGGGTGTGAGCAACCGATCTGATCCGATACAAAGTATTCAAGGTGGTGCGAAATATTTTGATCTAATGCTAGATCAATTTTCGAATGTCCCTTATCCAGACCGTAATTGGTATGCTTTGGTCGCCTATAACATGGGACCAGGTGCAGTCAATCAGATTCAAAACCGAATCAAAACCCAAGGGAAAAACCCAAATCAATGGGTAAATTTATATGATTATTTACAGCGTAACCAAGCGCGAAATGGTCGATATAAACAAGCAGTTCAATACGTGACACGTATTCGAACTTACTTAGAACATTTAAAGACCAACAGTCGTATTGATGTCTAAGTTGAAAATAAAAAAGCTTACCTCTCGGTAAGCTCTTTTATGAGAAAAGGACTTAAGCAGTTTGCTCAAGTACTTTCTTGAATAAATCTTTTTGTTCTTGGCTTGGCTTCGCCGTTTGTAAAGCCATCAGTTGAGACATATCGCCTTGTACTTTGATTTTACCAGTCATAAACGCTTGCATAGCAGCAGCCATATCAAACTCTAAGAATACTTTACGTAAAGTTTCCGCATCCATATTTAAAGTTGTTTTAGCATTTGCAGACAAACCTTTTTGGATTTTACCAGCATCTAAGGCCAATTCGGTATTACCAGCCGCATCTGTTACAACTAAGTTAATCGCTAAATTCGCAAGTGCTGGTGGTAAATTTAAATCACCCGCTTCAGCAGTAAGTTTTTCAACAGTTGCAAACCAATCATCAGTTAAAAATGCAGCCATGATTATTCCTCAAATATATTTGTTCAATTTCTTGTGTCATCTATCCAGATAACATTAAATGAAGCAATTTGCTTGTGCCCTGTTATAGCACGTAATTTTTATTTTAGGCTATGGCTTTTTGTACGAAGAATTCACTTTTTAGCTCTTTTTTATAAAAAAAAGACACTTAAATAAGTGCCTTTTCAAAAAGTTTTACATTTTATTCAGCAGCGAAACTCAAGTTCACCACATCAAGACGATTTTTCATCTCTTCAGGGTCTTTCATATCAAATTCACGTTGCCCATCTAAGGCTTCGAAATCAAACAATTCACGGTCAGCCAATTGTGAAGGCGATACATTCTGTAAGGCACCAAAGATGCTATGTAAACGTTTTGGATGTTGTTTATCCCATTCACGTAGCATGTCATTAATAATTGCACGTTGTAAGTTTTCTTGTGAACCACATAAGTTACATGGAATGATTGGGAACTTTCGTAGATCAGCATATTTAATAATGTCTTTTTCTTCGACATAAGCCAAAGGACGAATCAAGATATTCTTTTTATCTGAAGAAAGAAGTTTTGGTGGCATTGCCTTTAAGCTACCGCCATGGAATAGATTTAAAAAGAAAGTCGCCATAATGTCATCGCGATGATGACCTAATGCAACTTTGGTTGCACCGATTTCTTGTGCGAAGCCATATAACGAACCACGGCGTAGGCGTGAACATACCGCACAGTAGGTTTTACCTTCAGGCGTTAGGCGTTTAGTAATCGTATAAGTGTCTTTTTCAAGAATGTAATAGGGAATGTTATTTTCTTCCATATAACGTGGTAAAACATCTTCAGGAAACCCTGGTTGTTTTTGATCAAGATTCACCGCCACAACATCAAAGTTAATCGGCGCGATACGTTTAAACTGCAATAAAATATCAAGCAACGTGTAACTGTCTTTACCACCAGACACACAGACCATGACCTTGTCGCCATCTTCGATCATGTTGTAATCACGAATTGCATGCCCTACTTGACGACGAAGCTTTTTCAACAGGCGATAATATGCCGAACTCGTCGGAAGCTCAGGCTTAAAATTAAATCCTTGGTTGGACTCCACTGGCGCGTACATAGACGTGATTTACTCATAAACAAAAATACCGCAAGATTTTATCCGATTCCGAAAAGATGCGCACCTAAAGAATTTTTCAATTTCGTGCAATCGTCATATTTCAGTTTCATACTGGTAAAATTCTGACCAAATTATGTCAAAACGGTCTGGATTGCTTATATTTCAAACTTTTCCACAGTTTTCCACAAAAGCTGTGGATAAAATTGTGGATTTCTTCGCTATTGACAAAGTATTTTTATGTGAGAACAAGGCTTACAATCAAATTGATCATTTTTTAATCAGTGTTTTTTAGTTAATAAAAACAATGATTTAAATATGTCAAGACTTAGATTTTAAAAAAAATAATTTAATTTTTTTGCTGAACATTCGCACAAAACGACTTGCTTTTTGTAAGAGAGCGGAAATAAAAAAATTGTAGCTAAAGTTTTTTTTATGCTTTTTTTTGTTACACTACTGTGAACAACTCCATGCTCATCTTTTGTGAATATTATAATGATGGACAAAACAAAATATATTTTCGTTCTTTTTTTGGGGACAATCGGTTTTTTAAATACGACAGTATCTAGTTATGCTGGTCAAACCATTTATCAATTTAAAGATGATAATGGTACAACTTTACTTACCAATAAAAAGAAAGCTGAATACAATCACCTAAAAGTGATTAAAGCGACCTATTATGCTGATAGCAATATTCACAGCTATAGTAACTGGGGCGCAAGTGAAGCCTCTGTTCTACCAAGTTATAGTCGTAATAAAAATGCTTTTGATCAGATGATCCGTCAAGCAGCGCAACAGCATGGCGTTTCAGAAGGTCTTATTAAAGCCGTTATGCATACTGAGTCAGGTTTTAATATTAATGCGCGATCCCCTGTCGGTGCTCAAGGATTAATGCAACTGATGCCTGCAACTGCACGGCGTTTTAACGTGAGTAATGCTTACGACCCTCAACAAAATATTTTTGGTGGTGCGAGATATCTAAGTTGGTTGTTAAAACGTTTTAATGGCAATACGCAACTTGCTATTGCTGCTTATAATGCTGGTGAAGGTAATATTGATAAATATGGTGGAATACCGCCATTTCGTGAAACACAAGATTATGTCCGTCGTGTCACAAGTCGTTTTCAAAATCTCTATTCATCAAGTCTAAGTTCAACTTCGAGTTCTAATAATGCAAATACTCAAGTGATTGCTCAATCGGCAAATTATACATCTTCAAATTCAGAAGCTGTGTCCGCACCTAAACAATATAGTCGTCAAATTATCACATTGGCCGATGGTACTTTTACAGATGCACCAGGCACATATACCACAGCCAATGCAACTGCATCTGCACGAATCCGAGTAAGTGATTAAACAAAGAAATCACTTATTCTCACATCATGATTTTATTTGTTTTTTTCAAATAAATTAGTCGTTTTCGCCTTCTTAAAACACTTCTATTCTTTTATTAGCTTAATGTATCTACGCTCATTTTTTGCTTGAATTTTTAGGGTTCGCCCTGCATATTAGCGTTATGATTTATAATTTATAAATCAGATCAGTTTTTATTTATAAGAGGATTTTCTCAATGATGCGGATTGGTTTGTTCTTGCTGACCAACCTCGCGGTACTGGTTGTAGCTGGCATTATCTTGTCACTCTTCGGTGTCGGTAGTTACCATGGCGCGGGTGGCTTGAATCTAGGCAACCTTTTAGTCGTCTGTTTTGTCTTTGGTATGGTGGGTTCTTTAATTTCCTTATTCATGTCGAAGTGGATGGCGAAAAAAACCACTGGAACTGAATTAATTGACCCAAATGCTCCTCGTAGTCAAGCAGAAGCTTGGTTACTACAAGAAGTGGCACAACTTTCCCAACGTGCAGGTATTAAAATGCCTGAAGTTGGTATTTTCCCTTCTTACCAGTCCAATGCATTTGCGACAGGTTGGAATAAAAATGATGCTTTAGTCTCTGTTTCGACAGGCTTACTTGAGCGTATGAACAAAGATGAACTTCGTGCTGTACTTGCGCACGAAATCGGTCACGTTGCCAACGGCGACATGGTGACCCTTGCATTGATTCAAGGTGTAGTGAACGCCTTCGTGATGTTCTTCGCACGTATTGCAGGTGACTTTATTGACCGTAATGTGTTCGGTCGTGAAGATGGTGAAGCACCTGGTCTTGCTTATTTTGCTATTACGATTGTACTCGACATCGTATTTGGTATTTTGGCCTCTGCGATTGTAATGTGGTTCTCTCGTCAACGTGAATATCGCGCAGACGAAGCTGGTGCACGTTTAGCAGGCAAACAAGCAATGATTTCTGCTCTACTTCGTTTACAGGCAGAATCAGAAATGCCAGATCAAATGCCAAAAGAAATGAAAGCATTTGCAATTGCGGAAGGTAAGGAACAAGGCTTTAGCTTAGCGGCTTTATTCCAAACGCACCCAACCATTGAACAACGTGTTGCCGCTTTACAGCAATTAAATGTTCAATAATCAGTATCAGATAAATGATAAAGCCTCCGTTATGGAGGCTTTATTTTTGCTTAAAATCTAGTGAGTTTGAAAAGATTGATAAAACTGCCACAGATAACTAAAACCTGCCCAAACTGCAACAACCAATAAAATCAGTACGGCAATACCCAATAAATCTGGGATACGTAACCAAATCCAACTTACGATCGGATTACGCCAGAAAGCTGAAGTTTTCTGCTTTTGTTCTAGGGATTCATGCAAGAATGGATGCACCACATGAATATCACTGTGCACTTGATATTCCTCACGGATATGATCATGTACGATTTCCAGTGTCTTGCGACTTGGACGAATAAATACGTCAAATAAGGTACCGACAATTGGTACAAAACCCACCAACATATCCATAATTGCCAGTTTAACCACACCTTTCAATTTATGCTGTGGTACGCCCACTTCTCTGGCTTTTTTAAAAGCATATAGTGTTAAAATAAAACCTGCGATATCGCCCGCAAACGGCATGGTACTCAATGCAGCATCTGCCCCGACTCCCTGTTTGGTAAAAGGAATTCGAACCAAACTGTCCATGGTATTGGCAAATTTTGCTAAATCACGTTCAACAGCAATCGCTTGCTGCTGAGTTAATTTTTTTTGTTCTGTTGGAGCAGTCATTCACTCAACCTAAAAACGTTGTTTATGCTTGAGAATAAAGTAGTTTTTAGGCTTTGTCGGTACAATTATTATTATCAATCAGAATAAAATCATTGAAGCAATTAATAATTCAGGTCTATGAGCTTAACTCATAGACCTGATCATTCATTTGCACTGAATTTTAAAGATTGTCTTATTCAGTGGTTTCCAGTTTATGTTTAGGCTGGAACATACTGGCAACCAGTACAAACATAAATGGAATAAATATCAGTACCAATATTGTCCCGAATATCACACCACCTAAAACACTGATACCAATTTCTTGACGGCTTACAGCCCCTGCTCCAAATGCAAATACCAGTGGAATAACTCCTGCGCCAAATGCAAAAGAAGTCATTAGAATAGGACGCAAACGCAGCCCTGCACCTTGTAGCGCTGCTTGAATGGCATTTTTTCCTTGTGTTTGGGCCATCGCTGCAAATTCAACAATCAAAATTGCATTTTTACAGGATAAGCCAATTGTTGTAAGTAAAGCGATCTGAAAGTAAACATCATTTGGTAAAGCAAAAATATGGGCAAAAATAATACTACCGCCAATCCCTAAAGGAATTGCGGTCATCACAGCCATAGGAATACGCAGACTTTCATACAACGCGGCTAAACATAGAAAAATAAATGCAATGGAAATTAAATATAGCCAAATTGCTTGATTAGTCGATTGCTGCTCTTGATAAGAAAGCCCAGTCCATAGTAAACCTAAGCCTTCTTGTTGACCCACCAACTGTTCAATATCTTTCATGGCTTGGCCTGAAGATTGACCATTGACAACGTTAGCTTGTAATTGCAAAGCACTGTATCCCATATAGCGTTGCACAATGCTTGGTGTCCCTCCCCATGATGTCGTTGAAAATGAACTAAAAGGTACCATTTGATTTTGATTATTGCGTACTGACCAGCTATATAAGTCTTCAGGCTTAGAACGGAATGGTGCATCACCTTGTAAAATAACTTGTTTAATTCGACCACGGTCAATAAAGTCATTCACATATGTCCCACCCCATGCGGTCGACAAAGTACTATTAATTTCATTTAGATTTAAACCATTTGCCATCGCTTGCTTATGGTCAATCTTCACATTCAAAGTAGCTTTACTATCAGTGGATTGTTTATCTAAGTTTTCAAAACTGGAATATTTTTGTCCCAACTGTTGCAACTGTTTAAAACTTTGATCGAGGAATTGCTCACCTTGCCCATTAATATCCTGAATCCATAAATCCATTCCATCTGTTGCGCCTAATCCATTTACCGAAGCAGGCAACGTCACATTGATCTGTGCATCGGGAAATTGGCTAAAATATTTAAGTGCTCTCTTTCGAATAGCTTCAGCAGAGTTTTTCTTCCCAGTACGGTTGTCCCAATGATTTAATGAAACAAAGCCTTGTCCAAGATTTTGCCCCGTTCCAGAATTATTTCGTCCGTAACGAATAAGCACTAAATTGACATTTGCTTTTTCACTCTGAAGAAAATACTGACGAATTGCCTCACCGACCTCCTGACTTTTTGAAAGTGGCGCACTATCCACTAATTTAAATTGAACACTTAATATCCCTTGGTCTTCTTTTGGTAAAAAACTACTTTGCAGACTGCTATAGAACAAAGCAAATACGGCAATTAATGCAATAAAAATCACAGATACAGAGATTTTATAACGAAGCATGGTTTGCACTAGAGATAAATACTTATTTTTAAGTGTGTCTATCCCGTTATTGAACCGAATCGCCCATGACTTAGGTTGATGGTTTGGCTTTAAAATCAAAGCACATAAAGCGGGTGTAAGCACCAAAGCCACTACTAAAGATAAGACCATCGCAGCAACCAAAGTGATTGAAAACTGACGATAGATAACCCCGATAGAACCAGCAAAAAATGACATTGGAATAAAAACGGCTGTTAACACCATGGTAATTCCAATCAATGCACCACTAATTTCTTGCATAGATTCAACGGCTGCTTGTTTGGGTGACAAATGCTGCTCATGCATAAGCCGTTCAACATTTTCCACTACAACAATTGCATCATCAACCAACAAACCAATCGCAAGTACCAATGCAAAGAGAGTTAAAGTATTAATACTAAATCCAAGTAATTCAAGTACGGCAAAAGTCCCTAAAATCACGATCGGTACAGTAATACTTGGAATAAGCGTCGCACGCCAACTTTGAAGAAAAAGGAACATGACTAAAATAACTAAACCAATTGCTTCGACAAGTGTTTTAATTACCTCTTTAATAGATTCTTGCACAAAGGGAGTATTATCTCTTGGATAAACAATCTTATACCCTGTTGGAAGCTTGCTAGAGAGTTCATCTAAAGTCTGATGAATAAGTTTAGATGTTTGAATTGCGTTGGCACCAGAAGATAAAGAAATACCAAGACCTGCAGCTGGATAACCATTGATCGTATTAAATGATTGATAATTTTCTGCCCCTAATTCAATCCGAGCAATATCTTTTAATTGAACAAAACTTCCAGATACATCTGATTTCACAATAATTTGTTCAAAGTCTTGAATGGACTTTAAGCGAGAACCTGCTGTTACTTTTGCATTCAAGTATTGACCTTGAACAACAGGCAAATCTCCGATCGCACCTGCTGCCACCTGTGTATTTTGAGTAGTAATCGCGGTAACGACATCATTTGGAATTAAATTATATTGAGTCAATTTATTTGGATCTAGCCAGATTCGCATTGCATACTGCGATCCAAACACATCTGTTTCACCGACGCCATCAATCCGATTTAAATTATCAAGGACATGTGTAGATAGATAATCAGACAATGCAATATTATTTGCTTGCCCTGTACTGTCATACAGTCCAATCACCATAAAGGTATCACCCAAGGACTTAGTGACATTTACTCCCTGCCGTTGTACCGCATCTGGGAGACGGCGTATCACGCCACTAATTTTATTTTGTACTTGAACCTGTGCTGTATCGGGATTTGTGCCATTTTCAAAACTAATCGTAATACGGCTACGACCAGCTGCATCGCTGGTTGAACTAAAGTACAGTAAATGATCAAGCCCTTGGATTTGCTGCTCTAAAACTTGAGTTACACTTTGTTCAACTGTTTTGGCATCAGCACCACTATAGTTGGTCGATACTGTAATTTTCGGTGGAGCAATATCAGGATAACGTTCAACTGGCAAATTCAGAATTGCCAGTATTCCTAATGCCATAACAATAATGGCAAGCACACCTGCGAAAATTGGACGCTCAATAAAAAATTTAGATAGCATGGCTGCTCATTCCATCGTGGAAACAGTCAATTTTTTCAACAAAAAGATAGGAAAATAGAGGGACTTTCAATCTACGATCATTACCGAGCTTTCAAGGAAACACCATCCTTATTAACATATCATTGCAAAAAGCGAAAATTACGGAGAAATAATGAGTTTTTTATTGATCATCAGCATATTTCATCGAAAACAAATCAGGTTAAAAATTTAATTTACTATCCAATCAAATACTTCTTAATTTTAGATTGACACTCCACTCACTTAAACCGATAGTAGCACGCTCCCTGTTGCTCCCTTATTTTTCTAGGCATATATGAAGGCCAATTTTAAACATTTTAATATTCTGCTCCTAATTCTATTGCCCGCATTAATTACTGGGGGGTTACTCAGTATTGCTGGCAATTTGTCTGATGGTTTAAGACTGGGATTTCTTTCTTTGCCAGGTGTAGGTTTAATTTGGCTTGCCATTAAAACACAAAAAAAATATTGGTATGGACTTACAGTTTTATGGTGGTTTGCGACTTGGCTTGATGTACTACTGCGTTCGAGTACGTGGTTTTTATTTGATAGTGATAATGAAGCCTATTTTATTATTGAAGCTATTGCCAATACCAGTCAGCAGGAAACGTGGGAATTCATACAACTACACTTAAGCACAATCTTAAGTGTGATTTTTAGTCTACTTTGCTTGCTTATTCTTTACAGTATTTCTACTTTCAAACTAATTAAAGCTCACCATCTTGATCAGATGTGGCAGAGTCGAATTTATCGTAGTTGTATCGTTTTACTTGTTTTATTAACAATAACAAGCTATTTAATGAAGCCATCACGTAAAGTTCATCCCATCATTTTTTGGTCAGACTATCAAACAAAACTTCAGGATTTTAAAAATAGAATTAAGCAACATCAAAATGTACACCGACAATGGGACATCAGTGCAAAGCAAAATTTAACTCTAACAAAAAAACAGGATGAGAAACAAACACATGTGTTAGTTCTCTCAGAGAGCTTAACAAGTTTAAATTTAGGTGTTTGTGGTTATCAACGCGAGACGACTCCAGAATTAGCAAAAAAACTTGATGAGTTAAAAATCTTTTGTAATGCATTTTCACCGTCACCTTCAACGATCAACGCGCTACGTGTTTTATTGACTGAAAGTCCTGCATCTGCGCATGATCAATATTCTTCGGAAAGCGTTTTAGCTTACGCTCGCGCAGCAGGCTATAAGCTTTATTGGTTAAGCAATCAAGATGATAGTTATTTATCTTCATTATTTGGTTCTTATGCAGATACGGCTGTTTATAAAAATACACGATCAGGAAGAAGTAGTCATTCATTAGATGAAAAGCTTATTCCCGTTTATCAACAAGCCCTTGCAGATCCATATCCTAAAAAACTGATTATTCTTCATTTGATTGGCGCACATCCAAATTACCAAGAACGTTACCCATTAGCGTTTAATAAATTTACTGGAGACAGTAATGATGCTGTCGAACTCGACCTCAAGAATCGTAATATTGATCCTTGGGTTCGTTCACTACGCAATGATTATGATAATGCAGTATTATATGAAGACTCGTTGCTTGCTAGATTTTTAGATGATCTAAAGGCTGATAATAATTCTGACTTTAGATCTTTTATGGTCGTTTCAGATCACGGAAATGAAGTTGGTCATGAAATTGACTATGCTGGTCACAGCCCGAATACAAAAGCCGGATACCAAGTTCCTGTGATTATTTGGCATGACAATATGCAAGTCACGGGTGTCAATAAAGAAAAAATGCTTAATACAGCAGAACTTGATAACAATTTAATGCATATCATGGGTCTTAAAAATAAAACTGCTTCACCGCAATCTTATTGGTTAGATCGTGATTATCGTTTTACGCCTGAAGTAAATTGGCCTTATTGGCAAAATAAGTCTTAAAAATTTAATCTAGAGAATGCCCATCATTTAAATCCTGTTAGAAATTTGACTCAATCAACGAAGCAGCTTATCGATTTGGATAGAAACCTATCGAATTCGCAAGTTGCTTGTGTTTGACTTGTTCCCATTGCCACCAACCATATGCAGCCAACAACACAAAAGCGGCATACAATCCTGCGGTTAAAAATAATTCTTTATAAATAAACATACCGACATAGACAATATCAACAAATACCCAAAGTACCCAAGTTGCGATATGTTTACGACTTGTCCAATAGGTTGCCAGTAAACTAAAAGCAGCGAGTTGGGCATCTAATAACGGTACAGCAGCATCGGTAAAATGTTTAAGCGTTAAACCAAACAATAATCCACCGATTGCTGCTAAACACATTTGCATCAATACCATTTTGGCTGCAATTGGTTCGATCCGAATCTCATGGTCTTGGCGTTTACCTTTCAGCCAATAATAAAAACCATAGAAATTAATCAGCATAAATAAGAATTGTAAAATCGTTTCGCCGTATAATTTAAAGGTGAAAAAAAAGTAAGCATATAAAATAAATGCCAAAAAATTAAACCACCAACACCACATATTCCGTTTTATCGTGAGCGCAACACCGATCACACTAATAATAACGGCAATAATTTCTAAAGAAGACAAGAGCAAACTACTTTGAAAATCCGAATGACAACATTATGGAAATATTCTTTATTTAAGCAAGCCAAAAAATCTTGATCTGATGCGCTTCTATTCGCCATATTTTTAAAGCTTTAACGCCAAAGGTTATTTTCACTCAAGCCCACATCGAATTAAATAGTATAAAACTGATAGGTCAATAAAATGACCTATCCTTTATAGTCTCAATCCGTTTCACACTGTAAACTACATACCATCCAATTAGAATTTCTCACAGATTTGCTCAAGGATGAAAGAATCTATGCGTTCAAATATTTTATGGCTTTGCTTTGGCATTTTTTTGCTATTACAAGGTTGTGTCAATGCGGCAATTCAACCTCAAAAAATTCAATCTCAACCAACAGAATTAAAACAACGTTATTTTCAAGCAAAAACAATCGCATCAGATGGAACAATCATTGCGTTTACAGTGTATCAACCACATTTAAAAGCAGGACAAACAGCTCCTTTGCTGCTACATACCCATGGTTTTGGTTTATCTCGAATGAAAAGACCAGAATTAAGCTTGTATGGTTTTTTACTTCCGACGGGTCAAGTAGCCAAAACAGCGTGGAAAAATGGCTATTGGGTCATCAGCTATGATCAACGTGGTCATGGAAATAGTCAGGGTAAAATTCGCTTAACCGATCCTGAAAAAGAAGCTCAAGATGTCATTAACATCATGAACTGGGCTGAAAAAAACTTGCCACAACTGGCACAAAATCAAAATGGTGTTCGTACAGGTATGATTGGCGAATCTTATGCAGGCGGTGTGCAATACATTGCTTCTGCTTTAGACCCTCGCCTACAAGCAATTGTACCAATCACAACTTGGCATGATATCGTCGATAGCCTTGTACCCAATGGCGTTCCAAAAGGAGATTGGCTGAGTTTCTTGAATTTGATTGGTGACTGGTGGAACTGGAATAAATTTGATCCCGAACTTAAACAAGCTTATCAAGATATCCAACAAGGTCAGTTGAAACAATCAACTTATGATTTACTAAAGACACATCAAGCTAGTTGGTTTTGTGAAAATGCTCAAGCGCCAAAAGCAGATGCGCTCATTATCCAAGGCTTTAGAGATGTATTATTTCCTTTTAATGAAGGCGTTAAAGCGGCTCAATGTATTCAGAAATCGAAGCATGAAGTCCATTTAATCGGCGTACAAGGCGGACATTTACAACCATTTGCACAGCGTTCCCCATTGGGTGATACTCCTTTTTGGTATATTGGGAAATCTGTTGCCTGTGGGAATCAAAAGCAATATAAATTACAAGACACGATCATGGGATGGTTTGATCAAAAACTCAAAGACCAAACTGCAACAATTGATTTACCAGAATTATGTGTCGACAAAAGTCCAGTCTATAAGTTCAAAGATTTGGATGCAAAAACACAATACACGTTAAATAGAACTTGGATTGAACCTCAGAATTCGCAAGCTGTGTTTGTTCCGATCCATACAATAACTGAATTGGCACATCTCACAGGTACACCACAACTCAATTTAAAGATCGAAACGCCAAATAATAAAGTAGAACCAACACTATTTATTTCTATGGCCATTAAATCTGAAAAAACGGGTAAATATGCTATTTTAAATGATCAAACAACAGCATTAAATCCAAGCAAAAAACATACTTTTGATCAAGTTATTTCTCATAAAAATTCAGCATCGAAAGGAAATCAAACTATTGAATTACCTAGTATTAATGGACGTTTAAACAAAGGCGATACTTTAGGCTTACTGATTCAGACCGAAAGTATTTATTATCAAAAAATTAAACAACCTAAAATTGAAGCATGGATTTCAGGTCAAATTACTTTACCTAAATTTTGGAGTGATATTTCAAATAAGGAATGATCATAATTTCTAAATATCGAGAGTGAATTTTACCACTCTCGATTTGCAATCAATTGTTCCATTTCAATCTCAAAATAACCTGCTTCTTGCACAATCATCATCATAGCTTCAGCAATGTAATCCGCAGCCGTATCATCTAAACTTGAATCTAGGTCTTCAAACTGAGGTTTCATCTCATTAATTGCGATTATTGTATGATGAGCAAAATGATATATTTCCGCTTCAGTTAAACCAGAACGACCCACCTTTTTGGAAAAGTGTTTAATCTGTTGTTTAACTTCGGCAACGAGAATATCAGGATAATATTCATCATCAAACATGGGGAGAAGGAGATCTTCGAACATAAATAAAATAATATGCCATTAAAACGCCATGCTTATAACATAATCTCATACAAATCACGATATTTAGACATAAAAAAAGCGATCTTTCCGACCGCTTTTTAAAAAGATAATTTAGTCTTTTTTAGCACTTAAATTTTTTGCGATCTTGGCAAGCTCTATAAATTCCTCACGCATTTGGTAAGGATCTGGTTTTGCAGATTGCTGGGCTAACTGAATAATTTGATCCCACCCCATAGCAGCATTGTATTGCCCACCTTTTAGCTGCTGGGCATAGGAAGCCACGGCAATGGCAAAACGAGTATCGCTATTGGCCTGAGCAAGGGACTTACTTTCAGCTTTTACAGCTTGGTTTAAAAGAATGCTCTTCTCTTGATTTGGCAATTTATAGCGCAAATTTACAAACGCATATTCAGATTTTTTCGTTGTATCTATTTTTGTCGATGCCTGATAACGTGAATCATTGAGCCAGCCTTGTTGTCCAACTGGAACGATTTCATAAATTGCCGTAACGTTATGCCCTGCCCCGATATCGCCCGCATCAACTTTATCATTATTGAAATCTTCCTGTTTCAACATCCGATTTTCATAGCCAACTAAACGATATTCTTTTACCGTAGCAGGGTTAAACTCCACCTGAATTTTTACATCCTGAGCAACCGTTGCCAGTGTTGACGAAAGCTGACGTTGTACCACTTTTTTCGCTTCATTTTTATTATCAATATAGCTGTAATTACCATCTCCTGCATCCGCCAGTTGCTCCATCAACTGCTCATTATAATTTCCTGTCCCAAAGCCCAATGTCGTTAAAGAAATACCACTTTTACGTTTCTCAACCACCATCCCTTTTAAAGTACTAAAGTCAGTAATACCTACATTAAAGTCGCCATCAGTTGCCAATAAAATGCGATTGATTCCATTGTTCACAAAGGCTTTTTCAGCTTGTTTATAAGCCAGTTGAATTGCCTGTTCGCCTGCGGTTGCCCCACTTGCCTGTAATTCATTAATGACGGTTAAAATTTTGTCTTTTTGATCACCAGAAGTGGGTGCTAAAATGAGTTTCTCACCACTAGCATAAGTAATAATCGTGACTTTATCTTGAGGTCGCAATTGCTCGGTCAATAATCTAAGAGTTTGCTTAACCAAGGGTAATTTATCTGGGGCATCCATACTACCGGAAACATCAACCAAGAATACCAAATTGGCTGGTGGTAACTGTTTAATTGCCAAGTCTTTGGCTTGAATCCCGATTTTGATCAGTTTGGCATTTTCTTTCCACGGTGAATCAACAATTTCAGTCGTGACCGAGAATGGGTGAATGCTGTTTGGCTGCGGATATTGATAATCAAAGTAGTTAATCATTTCCTCAGCACGAACCGCATCGACTGGTGGCAAACGCCCATCATTCAGGAAACGGCGGGTATTGCTATAACTGCCTGTATCGACATCAATGCTAAAAGTTGAAACTGCCTGATCTGCAACCCGATAAATAGGATTGACCTCATTCTTTTGATATTTTTCAGTATTCTGCTCTAGCCGCACGCTTTCTGGACTAGGCATTGCCGCCATGTACGCAGCAGCAGCAATCATCTTTCGGGTACTATCCGCTGCCATATTAGACATAACCAAAGATGCAGGAGCGACTACATGGCTACGTTCCTTTATGGGATTACCACAGGCGATCATCATGGAACTTAGCAAGGTTAAGGTCAGTATTTTTGTAGATTGATGCATCATAAAATCCCCCAATTTTTATGTCTTTTAAATGAATGACGAGATTGCAGTGATTGTATGCAAAAAGATAAAGATACATCGTATTGGAATGTATTTTTATCTTCATTATTTCTCTGTAATTATTGAGCTAAACTCATCGCATTCCAAACTTTTATCGCATCGCTTGTGGCTTTAACATCGTGCACTCGAACAATACTAGCGCCCTGCTGAATACTCAGTAGATGCCCCATGACACTTCCAAGCGCACGTTCCTGTGCAGGTACACCATTCAATGCCTCACCAATGAAACGTTTACGTGACAAGCCAGACAAGATTGGATACCCCATCCGATTCAGCTTCCAAAACTCATTGAGTAATCGAAAATTCTGTTGTGCGTTCTTGGCAAAACCGAAACCTGGGTCGATAATAATATTTTCTTTGCTTACTCCGACTGCAATTGCTTGATTAAGCCGCTGCTGTAATTCATGAATCACATCTTCAGTCACATCCTGATATTGATCCAACTGATTCATATTGGTCGGTTCACCACGCATATGCATCAACACCACAGGAATATTTAATTCAGCCGCCGTTTCTAAAGCTTGTGGACGAGTTAAAGCACGAACATCATTCCAGATATGCGCACCTGCTTTCACGGCAGCTCGAATCACCTCAGGCTGACTGGTATCAATCGATATGATCACATCATACTTGGATAATGCTTCCACCACAGGAATTACACGCTGAATTTCTTCTTCTAGCTCAACGGGTGATGCATTTGGGCGAGTTGACTCTCCACCAATATCAATAATGCTTGCACCCTCTTCCATCATCTGCAAAGCACGTTGAACCGCCTGTTCTTTATGATGATGCTGTCCACCATCACTGAAAGAATCAGGGGTGACATTGAGAATACCCATAATCTGTGGTTGGGATAAATCCAATGTAAAACGACCACATTGTAACTGCTGCTGTGGTAATGGCATCAACTGCATTATCAAAAAACTCTTAACACTTTACGAATCACTTTAGTTTAACAAGACTATTCTGTGAACATTGTTGATTTATTTTCAGGTTGGCTAGGGTTTGTTGAGAATTACCGAGAGTTAATTAAACTAGCGCACAATTGAATCATGGCTTCAAAACTCGTATCTGTTTTACAACTACGCATCGCTATACGTTTAAATTCTTTTAACTTACAGAAATAGTTTTCAATGAGATGACGCCATTTATACATAATCGTATCAAATGCTCTCATTACTTTTCGATTAGATTTGGGTGGGATCACCACTTTCACTTTACGTTCATTTAGTTCTTGAATCAGCCAATCTGCATCAAATGCTTTATCCGCTAGTAATGCTTGAAAATCAACATCTTCAATTAAAGGTTTGGTTTCTACTAAATCGTGATATTGACCAGGCATTAATCGAAACTTAATGAGGTTGCCTAGACTATCCACTAAGGCAAGAATTTTACAGGTCATTCCACCTCGAGATTTACCTATAGACTGTTTGAAAGTCCCCCTTTTGCACCTTGCCCATGTCGATGAACTTTAACAATCGTTCCATCAATCATGGCGTATTCCAAATCAACATCTTCATTTACAGATGCAAAAATAGTTTCAAATACACCAGCTTTCACCCAGTCACGGTATCTTTTAAAGACGGTATTCCATTTACCAAAATGAGGAGGTAGATCACGCCATGGACTGCCTGTACGGGCAATCCAGAGGACTGCTTCTAAGAATAATCGATTATCTTTTCCACTACGACCTCGATCGGTCACTTTACCTAGGCAAAAAGGTTCCATTTTTGCCCATTGGGCATCAGTAAGTATGTATCTATCCATAGTACTATTATAAATTAATCAGTTGCCTTTGTTAATTCTCAACAAGCCCTAAAATAAGAACAAAAAAAGAGCCGCTCTTTAGCGACTCTCTTTGATTTCAACCATTAACCCATTGCTGGTAATGGTGGTGGTGTAGATGGACCATCTTTTGGTGGTTCAAATGCAGCCACTGGATTTTCAGGAATATAGACCTTAGGTGGTTGTGGTTCACGACCTTCCATGATGTCACGGATTTGGTCACGATCGATGGTTTCCCATTCCATCAACGCTTTCACCATTGCATGTGCGATATCTTTGTTATTTTCCAAGATATCACGAGCAACTTTATATTGTTCATCTAAGATACGACGTACTTCTTCATCAACTTTTTGCTGAGTTGCTTCTGAAATTGTACGGCTACCCACATTACCAAAGAAACCACTTTGGTTTTCATCTTCATAAACCATTACACCAAGAGCATCAGACATACCATACTTGGTCACCATTGCACGCGCCATTTTAGTTGCACGTTCAAAGTCGTTTGATGCACCTGTCGACATTTGATTAATGAAAACTTCTTCGGCAATACGACCACCAAATAAGATTGAAAGCTCATTCAACATCTTATCTTTGTAATGGCTAGTTTGGTCTTGCTCAGGCAACTGCCAAGTTACACCTAATGCCCAACCACGTGGCATGATTGTCACTTTATGCACAGGGTCTGTACCTGGCAAAATTTCAGCAACAATGGCATGTCCAGCTTCATGGTAAGCCGTCGCACGACGTTCTTCTTCACGAATCACCATCGATTTACGTTCTGGACCCATGTAGATCTTGTCTTTTGCATCTTCAAAGTCATGCATATCGACCGTGTTTTTATTACGGCGAGCAGCAAACAACGCAGCTTCGTTGACTAAGTTCGCTAGTTGCGCACCTGAGAATCCTGGCGTACCACGAGCAAGGACTTTAACATCCACGCCTGTAACCGAAGGAAGTTTCTTCAAATGAACATTCAAGATTTGCTCACGACCACGGATGTCTGGTAAACCCACCATCACTTGGCGATCAAAACGACCTGGACGAAGCAATGCTTTATCAAGTACGTCTACACGGTTAGTTGCTGCAATGACGATCACACCCTCATTACCTTCAAAACCATCCATCTCAACAAGCATTTGGTTCAGGGTTTGTTCACGCTCATCATGACCACCTCCTGTACCAGAACCACGATGGCGACCAACAGCATCAATTTCATCGATGAAAATGATACATGGAGCATGACGTTTAGCTTGCTCAAACATGTCACGAACACGTGATGCACCGACACCAACAAACATTTCAACGAAGTCAGAACCAGAGATACTAAAGAATGGAACTTTAGCTTCACCTGCAATGGCTTTCGCAAGTAATGTTTTACCCGTACCTGGAGGACCAACCATCAATACACCACGAGGAATGGTTGCACCAAGACGTTTGAACTTAGAAGGATCTTTCAAGAAGTCAACAATTTCAACCACTTCTTGTTTTGCTTCATCACAACCTGCAACATCGGTAAACGTAATCTTAATCTGATCTTCAGATAACATTTTCGCTTTTGACTTGCCAAAACTCATTGGGCTGTTTTTGCCACCAGCGCCCCCACCCATATTACGCATAAAGAACATGAATAATAAGATGATCAGTAATACAGGGAAGCTAGCAATGAGAAGTTGCATCAAAATGCCTTGACGTTGTGGTGCAGTACCTTCAACGACTACATTCTGTTTATTCAAGCTTGGAAGCAATTCAGTGTCTTCTACTTGTGGACGAACCGTTTCAAAAGAAGAACCATTGGTTTTTTCACCACTAATGTTTAAACCGTCAATTGTGACTTGTTTAATTTGCCCAGCATTCACCGCTGCAACGAAATCAGAATATTTCATCGCTGCAGGCTTATTGCGGTCACTGACGTTGCTAAAAATCAAAATCAGAACACCGAGTATGATGAGCCACAATACGGCATTCTTGAAGTAATCGCTCAAGGCTTTATTCCCATATCAATCTAATTTGATCATACCTAATCTTGGCTGACCTTCACAAAAACAGCAATAAATTTGCGTTGCAAAAAACTTAAAAGGTACAAAATGCACAATTTTTAACAACTTGGCAAGTACACTTTTATTGCAATGCCTTTTTACGACCTTGACCAATCAAAAAAACTTCTTTTGATCGAGCACGAGATGCCGCAGGTTTGGCTGTTTTTAATACATCAAAACTATCAACAACTTGTTTTCTGAACTCATCAAATCCTGAGCCTTGGAACACCTTAACAATAAACTGTCCATTTGGGCCTAAAACTTTTTGAGCAAAATCCAATGCCAACTCACATAAGTAAATCTGGCGTGGTTGATCCACAGCCCTATTACCTGATGTATTGGGGGCCATATCTGAAATTACAACGTCTACTTGACGTCCATTTAAAATATTTAACAATTTTTCGAAAACTTCTTCTTCTCGGAAGTCACCTTGTAAGAAAGTCACATCTGGAAGAGCGTCCATTGCGAGAATATCTGAAGCAATCACTAAACCATTTGCGCCGACTAACTTACCTGCAATTTGTGACCAACTGCCTGGTGCTGCACCAAGATCGACAACGGTCATACCCGGCTTGATCATTTTATATTTTTCTTGGATTTCAAGTAATTTATATGCTGCACGAGCGCGATAACCTTCCTTCTGTGCTTTCTTTACAAAAGGGTCATCTAAGTGCTCTCTCATCCATGCACGACTGCTTTTAGACAATTTTTGATTGGTAATGCGTGTCGCCATAACTCACTAAATTTCAAAAAACTTCTGATTGGTCATTGTACGTTAAAATTACTCTCATTACAGTACGGTTGTAGTTCATTCACACGAACTTTTACAGATTTTTTCCGATTGTCATGATTGGCTATTTGCCTAATTTTCACATATTTGTTTCGAGTGCCTGTCTGCTAAATCTATCTTAGAAACGGGATGCAAGTTATACTAGGTCGTTTTCCCAATCAGGTATTTTTAATGGCGGCTTTATCTATCCATGAACGTAAGCGTTTACGTCAAATTGGTCATGCACTTAATCCAGTTGTAATGATTGGTGGCCAAGGTCTTACAGAAAACGTCATTGAAGAAACTCATCGCGCACTCAATGATCACGAACTCATTAAAGTGAAAATTGCAGGTGAAGATCGTGATGCACGTGCCGCAGTAATTGATGCGCTTGTTGAAGCAACAGGTGCTGAATCTGTACAGAAAATTGGTAAAATTGTTTTGCTTTATAAAAAAGCAGCAAAACAAAACCAGCATCTTTCTAATTTAGTTCGTTTTGCTCACTTAAGTAATAAGTAATCAAAATGGCAAGTTATGAACTTTCTGCTTTCGATCGCTTTAATGCTATTACTGTCGTTGGAGCAATTGAGCAACAAACACCAGCGACATTAAATGTTGGTTTTTGGGTTCGTGATCCCAATCAGTTTCTGATTTACCCAGATCAAGTCAAGGCTCATCCTCGCCAAGACTTTTTATGGGAGCAGACTTGTTTTGAGATTTTTATTGGTGTGAAAGATGAAGATTTTTATCGTGAAATCAATCTTTCTCCCTCTCAAGCTTGGCAAGCCTATCAATTTGAAGAATATCGCTTCCCAGAGGATATGCCGCCCGTTGCTGCATATGACATTGAGTTGAACCATTTGCAACGCACACATTATGGTTTAAATGTCAGTCTAGATTTATCTAAATTTATGCAACAGAATAAATTGAAATGGTCTGACTTATATCTAGGTTTAAGTGCGGTTTTTAATACCACTCAAGGTAATCACTATTTTGCAATGCAACATAGTAGCCCACAAGCTGACTTTCATAATAAACGCGATTGGTTACATCAATTCTAAAAAATAAAAAAGCGAGAATGATCTCGCTTTTTTATTTAAATACATGTTAGCTAGCGCGAACTTTATTCCAAGCTTCTACTGCTTGCTCTTTAGTGCGCTTAAAGCTACCAACCAAAGTATCTTTATGCTTCACTGAAATTTGACCAATATCATCTTTCAACTCTTTGCTGACCTTCGTTAAATCTTCAATTAAAGCATTTAACTCAGTTTTTAATGCATTCGTTAATTCAACTAAATTGCCTTGTGATGAATTCAGTTGAGTTTTAATAACATCAATACGCTGCAAAATATCTTGCTTAATTTGTGCAAGCTGATTTTGGATATTTTGGTTAAGTTCTTTCGCTTCCGCCTCAATTTTTTCTTGAGTTTCAGCTAATACTTCTTTCACTTGCTCTTGAGTCTCAGCAATGACTTCTTTCGCTTGTTCCTGAGTCTCAGCAATCACTTCTTTCGCCTTCGCTGTTTTTTCAGCCACAACTTCTTTCGCTTTTGCAGTTTTCTCAGCAACCACCTCTTTCACTTCTGCCGTCTTTTCAGCAACAGCTTCTTTAACTTCAGTGGTTTTTTCTGCAACAACTTCTTTCGCCTTCGCTGTTTTTTCAACCACAACTTCTTTAACTTCTTCAGTTGCTGGTGTCGTTTGATTATCAGCCATTGTGTTTCCCCTCTATATTGTTAGTTGATTTTTTGGCTAAATATAAGATAAAACGCTTTACTTTTAGACTATGAAAAAATTGTTAGACAATTTGCATAATATCTCATGATATAGATAGAAGAATGATTGATTTGGCAATAGACATAACAACAGCCAAACTTATAAAAGAAAAACTACAATTACTCGCTTTAACCAATAAAACAGATAGACTTTTGAACTACTCATGCGTATAATGCGCTGTTAAGTTACAAGCGAGCAGACTGGAAGGAGGGGCATGTTTTTAAAGACAGCCTACCTTTTTTTATGTCTTCTCGCTTTTTTACAGCCCTATTTTTGTGGTTTTAGTTCAGGAGCTTTGGTTTGAGCACCCCCGCCATTTTAGCCCTCGCAGATGGAACGATCTTTAAAGGAACGTCTATCGGTGCATCGGGAAGTACGACTGGTGAAGTCGTTTTTAATACAGCCATGACTGGCTACCAAGAAATTTTGACTGACCCAAGTTATGCGCAACAAATTGTGACGCTGACTTATCCCCATATTGGAAATACAGGCTGTAATAGCGAAGACGTTGAATCTGGTCGCATCCATAAAGTATGGGCGAACGGTTTAATTATTCGTGATCTTCCTTTATTACATAGTAATTTCCGTGCAGAACAATCACTCAGTGAATACTTGCAACAACATAATGTTGTTGCAATCGCTGATATTGATACACGTAAATTGACACGTATTTTACGTGACAAAGGTGCGCAAAATGGTTGCATCCTTGCTGGTGAAAATATCACTGAAGAAGAAGCAATTGCAAAAGCACGTGCATTCGGTGGTTTAAATGGTTTAGACCTTGCAAAAGAATGCTGTGATCCTGAAGGCTTTGAATGGACTGAAGGTTCTTGGACTTTAGGTCAAGGTTTTAGCCAACCAGAATTTAAATTTCATGTTGTTGCATACGATTATGGTGTCAAAACCAACATCTTACGTATGCTTGCAGACCGTGGTTGTAAACTCACTGTTGTGCCTGCACAGACCCCTGCTGAGAAAGTTCTCGCTTTAAATCCAGATGGCGTGTTCTTGTCAAATGGTCCTGGTGATCCAGCAGCATGTGACTATGCGATTGAAGCAGTAAAAACGATTGTTGAAACTACGACTTTACCTGTATTTGGTATTTGTTTAGGTCACCAAATTTTAGCACTTGCTTCTGGCGCGAAGACCATGAAAATGAATCATGGTCATCACGGTGCAAACCATCCTGTACAAAATCTTGAGAATGGTACAGTGATGATTACTTCTCAAAACCACGGCTTTGCTGTCGATGAGAGTACTTTACCTGCAAACTTAAAAGTGACACATCGCTCTCTGTTTGATGGTACAAACCAAGGTATTCATCGCACTGACAAACCAGCATTCAGCTTCCAAGGTCACCCTGAAGCAAGCCCTGGTCCACATGACTGTGCTCCATTGTTCGATCATTTCATCGAACTTATTGAAGCAGCTAAGAAGTAATTAAGGAGCGAATAATGCCTAAACGTACGGATATTAAAAGCATCTTAATTATTGGTGCAGGTCCAATTGTGATCGGTCAAGCATGTGAGTTTGACTACTCAGGTGCGCAAGCATGTAAAGCACTTCGTGAAGAAGGCTATCGTGTTATTTTGGTGAACTCTAACCCAGCAACCATTATGACTGACCCTTCAATGGCGGATGCAACTTATATCGAGCCAATCACTTGGCAGACTGTTGCTCAAATCATTGAAAAAGAACGCCCAGATGCAGTCCTCCCAACGATGGGCGGTCAAACTGCATTGAACTGTGCACTTGCATTAGATGCCAACGGTGTTTTAGAGAAATACAATGTTGAGTTGATTGGTGCGTCAAAAGAAGCGATTGAAAAAGCAGAAGATCGTAAACTGTTTGACATCGCCATGCGTAAAATCGGCTTAGAGTGTCCTCGTGCTGATGTTGCAGAAAGTATGGAACATGCACTGGAAATTCAGTCGCGTTTCGGCTTCCCAGTGATCATTCGTCCATCATTCACGATGGGTGGTTCTGGTGGCGGTATTGCGTACAATAAAGAAGAATTTATTGAAATCTGTGAACGTGGTTTCGATCTTTCTCCAACCAAACAATTATTGATTGATGAATCACTGATTGGCTGGAAAGAGTACGAAATGGAAGTTGTTCGTGACAAAAACGACAACTGTATTATCGTATGTGCGATTGAAAACTTTGACCCAATGGGCGTACACACAGGTGACTCAATCACTGTTGCCCCTGCGCAAACATTGACAGATAAAGAATATCAAATCATGCGTAATGCATCGGTTGCTGTTCTTCGTGAAATCGGTGTTGAAACAGGTGGTTCAAACGTTCAGTTCGGTATTAACCCGAAAGATGGTCGTATGGTTGTGATCGAGATGAACCCTCGTGTTTCTCGTTCATCTGCGCTTGCCTCTAAAGCAACAGGTTTCCCAATTGCGAAAATCGCAGCAAAACTTGCGGTTGGCTATACCCTTGATGAATTGAAAAATGACATCACTGGTGGTATCACGCCTGCAAGCTTTGAACCAGCGATTGACTATGTTGTAACCAAGATTCCTCGCTTCAACTTCGAAAAATTCCCGCAAGCTGAGCCTGTATTGACGACTCAGATGAAATCTGTGGGCGAAGTGATGGCAATTGGTCGTAACTTCCAAGAATCTGTTCAAAAAGCGCTTCGTGGTCTTGAAGTAGGTGTCAGCGGCTTTGATGAAAAAATCGAAGTTGGTACGGCTAATGCCAAAGACATCATCTTAAAAGAACTTAAAGTTCCAGGCCCTGAGCGTATTTGGTATGTAGCTGACGCATTCCGTCACGGTTTCTCATTAGATGAAGTGTTTGAAGCAACCAAGATTGACCGTTGGTTCTTGATCCAAATTGAAGATATCGTTAAAACTGAAACTCAAGTAAAAACTTTAGGTTTTGGTGATTTAAACGCTGATAATATCCGTTCATTCAAGCGCAAAGGTTTATCTGACCTTCGTATCGCTGACTTAATGGGTATTTCGCAAAAGCAATTCCGTAAACAACGTTGGAACTTGGGTGTATATCCAGTTTATAAACGTGTTGATACATGTGCTGCTGAGTTCGAATCAGGTACAGCTTACATGTATTCAACTTATGATGAAGAATGTGAAGCAAATCCATCAAGCCGTGACAAAATCATGGTCATCGGTGGTGGTCCGAACCGTATTGGTCAAGGGATCGAGTTTGACTACTGCTGTGTTCACGCTGCGCTAGCGATGCGTGATGACGGTTACGAAACCATCATGGTGAACTGTAACCCTGAAACTGTTTCAACTGACTATGACACATCAGATCGTTTGTACTTCGAACCTGTTACATTGGAAGATGTACTTGAAATCGTACGTACAGAGAAGCCTAAAGGTGTGATCGTACAGTACGGTGGTCAAACACCATTGAAATTGGCGCGTGCTTTAGAAGAAGCAGGGACACCGATCATTGGTACATCTCCTGATGCGATTGACCGTGCAGAAGACCGTGAACGTTTCCAACAAATGATTCAACGTCTACAGCTTCGTCAACCAAACAACAGCATCGTTAAATCTGCTGAAGAAGGTATTTCAGAAGCAGCGAAAGTGGGTTATCCGCTCGTTGTTCGCCCATCTTATGTATTGGGTGGTCGTGCAATGGAAATCGTTTATAACGAAGATGAGCTAAAACGTTACCTTCGTGAAGCAGTTCAAGCTTCAAATGAAGCCCCTGTCCTGTTAGACCGTTTCCTTGATGATGCAACTGAAGTGGACGTAGACTGCGTATCTGACGGTAAAGATGTTGTGATCGGCGGTATCATGCAGCACATCGAACAAGCAGGGATTCACTCAGGTGACTCAGCATGTTCGATTCCTCCTTACTCTCTTTCACAAGAAGTTCAGGATGAAATGCGTCGCCAAACTGTTGCAATGGCAAAAGAACTTGGCGTAATCGGCTTGATGAACGTTCAGTTTGCAGTAAAAGGCAACGACATTTATGTACTCGAAGTGAACCCACGCGCATCACGTACAGTTCCTTTCGTTTCTAAATGTATTGGTGAGTCTTTAGCAAAAGTTGCGGCACGTTGTATGGCTGGTCAATCTTTAGAATCTCAAGGATTCACTAAAGAGATCATCCCGACTCACTTTGCAGTAAAAGAAGCTGTATTCCCATTTGCTAAATTCCAAGGCGTTGATCCAATGCTTGGGCCTGAGATGAAATCTACAGGCGAAGTAATGGGTGTAGGTCAAACTTTCGGTGAAGCATTCTACAAAGCAGTACTTGGTTCAAACGAACGTTTACCAGGCTTGCCAACAGAAGGCGAAGTGAAGCATGCATTCTTATCAGTTCGTGAATCAGATAAGAAATACATTGCCAATATTGCTAAACAATTGATCGAATATGGCTTCAAACTTGTTGCGACGAATGGCACACATCGTGTTCTGAAAGAAGCAGGCATTGAGTGTGAAGCTGTCAATAAAGTCACTGAAGGTCGTCCACATATTGTAGACCGCTTGAAAAATGGTGAGATTCATCTTATTGTCAACACAACTGAAGGCAAACAAGCTCAATACGACTCTGCCATGATTCGTCGTGCTGCCCTACAAGGTAAAGTGTATTACACTACGACAATTAATGGTGCTGAGGCTGTTTGCCAAGCATTTTCTGTGAAATTGCCAATGGATGTATACCGCTTGCAAGATTTACAAACTGTAGGTTAATTCTTTACTGATAAGTCCCGTCACCTTATCGGTGGCGGGCTTTTTCTTTTTTTAATCCTGTATTTTCCCAACCAATTTAGAGGGACTGAAATGCAACGTTATCCTATGACTCCTGAAGGCAAGGTTGCCTTAGAGAAAGAATTACAACAGCTAAAAACAGTGGATCGCCCACGTATTATCCAAGCGATCGCGGAAGCTCGTGAGCACGGTGATTTAAAGGAAAATGCTGAATATCACGCTGCACGTGAACAGCAAGGTTTTTGTGAAGGTCGTATTCAGGATATCGAAGGCAAACTGGGTGCAGCTCAAGAGATTGATGTCAAAACACTTGAACAAAACGGTCGTGTTGTGTTTGGTGTTACAGTAACCATCGAAAACCTAGACACTGAAGAACGTAAAACTTATAAAATCGTAGGTGATGATGAAGCAGATTTTAAAATCAATAAAATCTCAGTGAACTCACCGATTGCCCGTGGTCTTTTAGGTAAAAGCGAAGGCGACGAAGTAAAAATTCAAACACCACAAGGTGAAGTTGAATACGAAATCGTAAGCGTGGAATATATTTAATTCCAAGTCACTGACCCCTCTATTTGAGGGGTTTTTCTTCTCAGTTATTTTTCTTTTGTTAGCTTTTAAAAGCTTAGTATTCATTTTCACTACTAAGAGTTTTAATCATAATCTATATTGCGAGATTTTAGAAATGAACGACTCTTTTCAATCTGTGGAATAAAACAATCTTTCATTCCAACCCTTTCATCATCCATAAAGATGCAAAGAAAAGATATCCAGTCGGTATCATCCAATCCTATTGCTTTATCAATGACTCGATCAAAAGAATCTTTTAGTTTATAAATATCTATCTCAGCTAAATATCCATACAAAATTCTAGAGCCAGGCCAATTTAGATCCATAAAACCTTCTAATAACTGATCTAAGTTTTCTTCTATGATTTCTCGTGGAAGATATGGAATCATCATCGTTAAATTTTCCCATTCAGAACCACCGTACGGTTGAATTAATGCAGAAAAATCTAACTCTTTATTTCTCAATTTTCCTTTAATTTCAAATGCTAAATCAATTAAATCATGTATATATAAAAGTTTTTCACCAATAATTTTTAAAATTGAACTTTCATTTATTGGTTCAATCATTAACATTTATCCTTTTGTTATCATTCAGATATTATGCATTTATAAATGAATTCAGTTCAATATTTTTTATTCTTTTCCTTTAAACCCATAATTTTATTACCAATAACGTCAATCAAATTAAATATGCAAAATTTACTCAATTATATCTAAAATGAATTTTTAACCGATTGAATAGTTCCTTTGTTTCAAAAGCATGCTATTTCTAAATACAATAAAAACGAATAGAGGAATGCAAAATCGACTGATCATTAGCATTATGTAAAGATTACTAGAATAATCCTATGGATTATTGTTGCAATCGTATGAGCTTTCCATAGCAATCTTATGACCAATGCGGTAAGCTGTATGCTATTCTAGACTTTGTATTTGCAAATCAAAATCAATGTTTGTTAATTTGGTTTTGGAAATTCTTCCTCAACTAACGCTCTCTCCTAATATAAAAGCTATAATAGCGCCGATTTCTTTTAGTATTTTGTCTTAGTTATGGATTCATTGATCAACTCCCCTGTTAAACATTGGTGTGAATTCGAATTTATTTCCAAAACAGTAAAAAATCCAAATATCCATATCAAAGGTAATTATTCTTATTATTCTGCTTATTGGGATCAGGGCTTTGAACGTTGTGTGGTACGTTATCTACATGACAAACCTGCTACACCTGAGAAACCAATAGACCAACTTCATATTGGTAACTTTGTGTGCTTTGGTGCTGAATGCGTGATTATGATGGGTGGCAATCAATTACACCGTCCTGATTGGATTTCGACCTTCCCTTTTGACACCCGTAGTTTCTTGCCTGCTGGTGATACCGTGATTGCCGATGGTTGCTGGATTGGTAGCCGCGCCATGATTATGCAGGGAGTAAAATTGGGTGAAGGTACTATCGTGGCAACAGGTGCTGTGGTCACCCAAGATGTACCGCCTTATGCAATTGTTGCTGGTGTTCCAGCCAAAGTGATAAAATATCGTTTTCCTGAACAAGACATCGAAAAACTACTTTCCCTCAAATTGTATGACTTAGATGAAAAGCAAATTTTAAAAATGCGTGAACAATTGCAGACGGATCAACTCGTAGAGTTATGTTCATATTTAGACCAAAGTCTATAATCTTTCCAAATCTAATATTCACCTTAATATTTAAAAAAAAGATTATTTTTTCAATGGATTGAATAATTAAAAACTACTTTAACATTTAATTATTCTTATAAAATTACTAGGTTTTATTATGCTACTAATAAGTTTAATATGAAAACATAGATCTTATTTTAAACAAAAATTTAGAAACAACTCAAAGTGCAATAATAAGGAGTAATAAACATGGCCTATCAAAAAATCTTGGTTGCAATTGATGACTCTGAAATCTCCGATAATGTCATTCAACAAGCGGCACAACTTGCAAAAGCCCTAAATAGTGAAATCACTGTGGTTGAAGTGATGGCTTTAGACCCATATTTGGCAGATGCATACCTTAGACTCGGTCAAAGTAATGAATTGATTGAACGTGTTCGTAGCTACGTTCAAGAAAATTTAACCAAAGCGGAAAAGAAATTTGAAGCTTTAGGATTGACAGTTGCAACTCAAGTGTTGGAAGGCTTCTCTGTAAATGGGGAAATTATCAGTGCTGCACAGAACTTAGGTGCTGATCTGATTATTATGGGATCACACGGTCGGACTGGTTTCAAAAAATTTATCTTAGGCAGCGTAGCTCAAAAAGTATTAGGTGAAAGCCATATCCCTGTTTTGGTCGTACGTTAAATATTCTGATTTTTAGTTTTAGAAGACATCGCAACCCTTATGAAACCTTAAGTTTCATAAGGGTTATTTTTTGATTATTGAGTTTTTAATTCAATAGGTTTTGCTTTTTGTAAAACTTCTTTTGGTAACTCAGTCGTAGAAACAATCGTCAGTGACTGTGTATTTGCTTGAATGTTTTCTTTCTTAAGATCATTCAGTACACCATTGGTATCTTTAGTACTTAAGGGCTTTTTTGCACACAGATTTAAAATGTAAAGCCCCCTAATTGAGCTAAATTTAAGGCCTAACTTGGGTAAGTGGGTCGACCTAATTGCGCAAATCTGTTGAGGACTGCTACGCGTGCATGAATCTCATTCACTTGGCTATCAAAATTCCTTGAGCAGAGTTTATCGCCTAATAATTTAAAAACAAATATTCATCGTTTTTACTTAAAAGTATCACATTGATTGATATCTCCAGATTTCAGACCTTGTTGAAACCAGTGCATTCGTTGTTCACTACTGCCATGTGTGAAACTATCGGGAACAACCTGACCTGTAGCTCTACGTTGTAAATAGTCATCGCCAATTTTCTCGGCAGCATCCATTGCTTCTTCAATATCACCCTGTTCTAAAAATTGAGTGCGTTGTTGATTCTGATGCGCCCAAATACCAGCAAAACAATCCGCCTGTAATTCTAAACGGACAGAAAGCTGATTTCCTTGTGTTTGGCTAGCTTGTGCACGTGCTTGCTGTACTTGACCAGAGATGCCCAATAGATTTTGAATATGATGCCCGACTTCATGCGCAATAACATAAGCCTGTGCAAAATCCCCTGCTTGATCTTGACGGGAAAGTTCTGTCTGATTCTGCTCACCAGAAATACCCATTTGCTGGCGCATATCTTTAAAGAAAGCAGTATCGATATAAACTTTTTGATCAGCAGGACAATAAAACGGCCCCATCGCTGCTTGTGCCCTACCACAAGCTGATTTATCGACACCGCTAAACAAAACTAAGCGTGGTGGCGTGTAAGTCATGCCAAGTTTTTGAAAAATCGGCGTCCAAGTATCTTCTGTATCCGCAAGAATAGTTCCAACAAAATCACTTGCCTCTTTCTGTTCAGCAGTTAAATTTTGTGGCGCAACACCCTGTTGTGAAGACTGAGCACTGGTAACCGCTTGAGTTGCTTGATAGGCTTGTTGTGGGTCTACTCCAAAAAACTTCCACGCAACAAATGCAACGATCAAACCTATAATACTGATACCACCTGCTTTTGCTCCGCCACCACCACGACGATCTTCAACATTGGTACTGACACGACGACCTTTCCAACGCATATTAACCTCACATATGATAATGATGGTGATTGAGCATTTTATTTATGCAGATGCTTTTGACCAAAATTTTTGAATAAGCATAACAACGATTAAGACAACAGCACCTGCAATAAAGCCGATTCCTAAATTAATCAAAGTTGGTGTTAAGGCACCAATAATTGAACCAAAACTTGGAATCAACTCTAAATGGTCTACGGTTTCTTCAGTAAAATGATGTAATAAAGGAACTGTATGCGAAATAATTCCACCACCTACCAAAAACATTGCAACCGTTCCAACAATAGATAATGTTTTCATTAGAATAGGAGCAAATGCGAGTAGACCACGACCTATTTTATTTTTAAACGCAGATGCTTGCTGTGTTAAATATAAGCCTAAATCATCAATTTTCACAATCATTGCAACAAAACCATAAACACCTACGGTCATTACGATTGCAATCACACTTAATACAGTCACTTTAGTCATAAATGCTGCTGTTGCAACTGTACCTAACGAAATCACCACAATTTCAGCAGATAAAATAAAATCGGTACGTATCGCACCTTTTACTTTTTCTTTTTCAAACTTGTCTAAATCTATTTCGATCTGTTCCAAGCTTTCATTGGCTTCCTCAGCTGTTTTTGCTTTTTTATGCTGGAGCATGTGTACAACTTTTTCTACTCCTTCATAACATAGAAATAAGCCGCCAATCATTAATAAAGGATTGATTAACCAAGGTGCAACTACACTAATTAGCAATGCTAATGGAACCAAGATAAGCTTATTAACGAAGGAACCCTTAGCCACGCCCCATACCACAGGCAACTCTCGATCTGCACGTACACCACTGACTTGCTGCGCGTTTAGGGCTAAATCATCACCCAACACCCCTGCTGTTTTTTTTGCAGCCATCTTACTCATTACCGCAACATCATCTAAAATCGTTGCAATATCATCGAGTAATAACAATAATCCACTCGCCATTTTTATTTCCCAGTTTGTATTTATTTCGCTATTGTAGAATTCCTCAATAAATTCACAACATTATTTTAAGAAAAAGTTTAAGCAATCGCTGACGAAAAATTTTTATTTCCCGTACAATAATATCAATCTTTATATTTATGAAACTACTGAATCTTGGAATATATCATGAGTAATGCTGATCAACGTCCAATCATCTTGACAGGCGACCGCCCTACTGGACAACTTCATCTTGGACACTTTGTTGGTTCATTACGCTCTCGTGTTGGTTTACAAGACAGTCATCATCAACACCTTTTATTAGCAGATGCTCAAGCACTCACTGATAATGCTGATAATCCAGATAAAGTCCGCAACAATATTCTTCAAGTTGCATTAGATTATTTGGCAGTTGGTATTGATCCAACCAAAACAACGATCTGTGTCCAATCATGCTTGCCTGCTCTCAATGAACTGACCATGCTCTATCTGAATTTTGTGACGGTTGCTCGTTTAGAACGCAATCCAACCATTAAGTCAGAAATTCAAATGCGTGGTTTTGAAAGAGATATTCCTGCTGGCTTTTTATGTTATCCAGTGGCCCAAGCAGCAGACATTACCGCATTTAAAGCGACTGTAGTACCTGTTGGCGAAGATCAAATCCCAATGATTGAACAAACCAATGAGGTTGTACGTCGCGTTAACCGCCAAATTGGTCATGACTTATTACCTGAGTGTAAAGCATTATTATCGAATATGGGACGCTTACCTGGTTTTGATGGTAAAGCAAAAATGTCTAAATCTTTAGGCAATACTATTGTGCTGAATGCTTCTGATAAAGACATTAAAAAAGCAGTCAACGCAATGTATACCGATCCAAATCACTTAAGAATTGAGGATCCAGGTCAAGTCGAAGGTAATATTGTATTTACTTACCTTGATGCGTTTGATCCAAATAAAGAAGAAATCGAAGAACTAAAAGCGCATTATCGTCGTGGTGGTTTAGGTGATGGTACGGTGAAAAAACGCCTAGAAGGTGTACTCAAAGAATTGATCCTGCCGATTCGTGAACGCAGAGCTGAACTTGAAAAAGATCCTGATTATATT
The DNA here is from genome assembly GCF_002165255.2 of Acinetobacter sp. WCHA45. Classification (NCBI taxonomy): domain Bacteria; kingdom Pseudomonadati; phylum Pseudomonadota; class Gammaproteobacteria; order Moraxellales; family Moraxellaceae; genus Acinetobacter; species Acinetobacter sp. WCHA45. The sequence goes on from NZ_CP028561.1 coordinate 1,967,575, forward strand.
ATGGACATTTTAAAACATGGTACAGATAAATGCCGTGACATTACTCAGCAAACATTAGATGAAGTGAAAAGCGGATTAGGTTTGTTTAAATTCTAATTTACGTTACTTTAATCATAAAAAAGCCTAGTATTTAGGCTTTTTTTATTTAACCATTTGATTTGAGTTCAATTTAAGAACTTTTAACACCCATCTAAAACTAACAATTTTTATCACATATTAACATTTCTTAACATCCATTAACACTAGTTTACATGAATACCTATGAACTCTGTCAGGTTTTTTTGTACTATAGCCAAGTAGATCAGTAAACACTAATCTCATGACATTTCTCCTTTCAACCGAAACTGTTTCTGCAGATTCGTTGTTCACGCAATGACTACCCCAATCATTGCGTTTTTTTTGTTTTTAATAATATGAATGATTTGGGTTGAAATTAAATCAAGTTACATTTAATCTTATAAATGATTTATTTTTATAAAAATTTTCTTAATTATCTCTAAAAGAAATAAGAGTAATACAAATGATATGGGATTTATTAACACATCCATCAAACATTGTTTTTAGTATTTCATTAATGCTATGCCTATTTATAGGTGCTCTAGAATTAATTTTATTATTATTTAGCGGTAGTAGTAGTTTCATTGATCAATTTTTACCAGACAGTCTAGTTGATGTTGATCATGCCGATATTTCTATTGAACATACTAACGGTATTTTTACTCAGCTTTTAGAGTGGCTTTATCTAGGAAAAGTTCCTCTTCTCATTTGGTTAATTATCTTTTTAACGGTCTATTCACTCACAGGTCTCATTATTCAGGATATTTTTTTCCACTTAACCAAGCATTATTTATCTGCTTGGATCATTGCTCCTATGTGTTTATTTTTATGTATGCCACTAGTGAGAACAAGTGCAGCATTGATCAGTAAAATTATTCCAAAAGATGAAACCACAGCTATTCATAGTGATGAACTGATTGGTCGTACAGCACAAATTATTTTAGGACAAGCCACACAAAACTCCCCTGCTCAAGCTAAAGTAAAAGATCAATTCGGTCAAACCCATTATGTCTTGGTTGAACCTGAGTTAGATATTATTTTTTACCAAGGGCAAGATGTGATTTTAACCCAAAGAACAAAAATTGGATTCCAAGCAATTACTGCTTAATTTATATATTAATTTAATGAGGGATTTTAAATGTTGAGTTCAGCATTGACTGAAATTTTAATCATCACCGGTATTATTTTTGCAGCACTCATTTTTATCGGTGTTGTGATTGCTCGCCTATATACCCGTTCCAGTAAAGAAGTGTCTTTTGTGCGAACAGGTTTTGGAGGTGAAAAAGTTATTCTAAACGGAGGAGCAATTGTCCTCCCTGTTTTACATGAAATTATTCCTGTGAATATGAATACTTTGCGCCTCGAAGTTAAACGGGCAGCAGATCAAGCACTGATCACTCGTGATCGTATGCGTGTCGATGTCATGGCTGAATTCTATGTTCGAGTCAAACCTACTGGTGAATCAATTGCAACGGCAGCCCAAACATTAGGTCGAAAAACCATGTCACCTCAAGAATTGAAAGACTTGGTTGAAGGCAAATTTGTTGACTCTTTACGTGCTGTTGCTGCTGAGATGGCAATGGAAGAACTGCATGAAAAACGTGTGGACTTTGTACAAAAGGTTCAGCAAGTCGTTTCTGAAGATTTATCTAAAAATGGTTTAGAACTTGAAACAGTGTCATTGACTGGTTTAGACCAGACCAGTTTTAAATTCTTTAATCCACAAAACGCCTTTGATGCAGAAGGTTTAACCAAACTAACTGAAACCATCGAAGATCGTCGTAAAAAGCGTAACGACATTGAGCAAGATGCTGATCTGGCGATTCGTGCGAAAAATCTGCAAGCTGAACAGGCAAGACTACAAATTTCTCGTGAAGAGGAATATGCCAAGCTACAGCAGGAACGTGAAATTTCAATTCGCAAGGCCGAACAAAGTGCTGAAATTGCTGCTCAAGAAGCGGCTAAAAAGCGTGAAGCAGAAGAAGCCCGTATTGCTGCTGAACGTGAAGTTGAAATCAAACGTATTGCTTCAGCTCGTGATGTAGAAAATGAAAATATTCAAAAAGCACAATTGATTCAAAAAGCGCAAGTTGAGCAAAAGAAAACCATTGAATTGGCTGAACAGGATCGTGCCATTGCGATTGCTGAAAAATCTCGTGCAGAATCAGAAGCCAAAGCCCAAGCAGATAAAGCCCGTGCCGAAGCCGTAAAAGCCGAAGAAGAAGTTGTAACGGTACGTGAAACACAACGTGCTGAACGTCAAAAAGCGGTTGAACTAGTTGCAGCCAAACAGACTGCTGAAAAAGAAGCGATTGCAATTACCGTAGCTGCTGATGCAGGTAAGAAAGCCGCTGCTGATGAAGCAGAAGCTGTACGTATTGCTGCTGAAGCCGAAGCTGAAAAAATTCGCTTAAAAGCAAAAGGTGAAGCGGATGCTAAAATATTGCTTGCTCAAGCCTTAGAGAAACAATATCAAGTTGATGCGGAAGGTGCTCGTGCAGTGAATGAAGCTGCCAATACTCTTTCTGCCGAGCAAGTGGAAATGCAAGTTCGTCTGGCATTACTTAAACACTTACCTGAAATCATTCGTGAAAGCGTTAAACCAATGGAAAATATTGATGACATCAAGATTTTACAAGTGAATGGTCTAAGTAACTTTGCGGGTGGCGGTATTGTCGGCAGTGATACCATTGAAAATGGTCAAACCTCTTTATCTGACCAAGTGGTGAATAGCGCCCTACGCTACCGTTCACAAGCACCGTTAATTGATAGCTTAATGAGTGAGTTAGGTTTACAAGGCGGTGATATCAATGGTTTAACTCAAGGGTTGAAACCTAAAGCTGAATAAGTATTTTCGATCTATTAAGAGTCTTAGTAATAAGGCTCTTTTTTATGAAAATCAAAAACTTGATGAATAAAAAACCCCAATATTTCTATTGGGGTTTTTTAAGATCAAAATCTAACGAATTACGCTAAACCTTTCTCTTTTAACACTTGCAACATAGTAGAACCAAGCTCAGCTGGGCTACGTGTGTAAGCCATTCCCGCACGTTCAAATGCAGCGAATTTCTCTTCAGCAGTACCTTGACCACCAGAAATGATCGCACCAGCATGACCCATACGCTTACCTTTAGGCGCAGTTACACCAGCGATGTAACCGACTACAGGCTTAGTCACGTTAGATTTGATGAATTCAGCAGCTTCTTCTTCCGCTGTACCACCGATCTCACCGATCATGATAATTGCATCAGTATCTGGATCGTCTTGGAACAATTGAAGCGCTTCAATCTGGTTCATACCTGGGATTGGGTCACCACCGATACCGATACAAGTCGACTGACCTAAACCAAGCTTAGTTGTTTGAGCAACAGCTTCATACGTCAATGTACCTGAGCGTGAAATGATTCCGATACGACCTGGTTGGTGAATGTGACCCGGCATAATACCAATCTTACATTCACCAGGAGTGATCACGCCTGGGCAGTTAGGACCAACTAAACGAGTACCGTTACCGTTAGTTTCTAAGTAGCGTTTCGCTTTCAGCATGTCGATGGTTGGAACACCTTCAGTGATCACAACGATTAGGCCAACACCTGAATCAACCGCTTCAACGATTGAATCTAAAACGAATGGAGCTGGTACATAGATTACAGATGCATCCGCATTTGTTTCACGTACCGCTTCTTTCATCGTGTTGAATACAGGCAGTTCAAGATGAGTTGTACCACCCTTACCCGGAGTAACACCACCAACAACTTTTGTGCCGTAGTCTAAAGCTTGCGCAGAGTGGAAAGTACCGTTTTTACCAGTAAAACCTTGTACCAATACTTTAGTGTCTTTATTAATTAATACGCTCATGATTGATACTCCTTACGCTTTCACTGCAGCTACAACTTTTTCTGCGGCATCAGATAAACCATTCGCAGAAATTAATTTCAAACCAGATTCATCAAGTAATTTAGCACCTAACTCAGCATTGTTACCTTCTAAACGAACAACAACGGGTACAGTGACATTTACTTCTTGAACCGCTGCAATAATTGCTTCAGCAATCATGTCACAACGTACGATACCACCAAAGATATTGATTAAAACACCTTGAACAGACGTATCAGCAAGGATGATTTTGAACGCTTCGATTACGCGCTCTTTGGTTGCACCGCCACCAACGTCAAGGAAGTTTGCAGGTTGACCACCATAAAGTTTGATGATGTCCATCGTTGCCATTGCAAGACCAGCACCATTCACCATACAACCGATATTACCTTCTAGAGCAACATAGTTAAGATCAAATTCAGATGCTTTTAATTCACGCTCATTCTCTTGAGATTTATCACGTAAAGCAGCAACTTCTGGTAAACGGTATAACGCATTTGAGTCAATGCCTACTTTTGCATCAACACACAAAATTTCACCATTTTCACGTACTGAAAGTGGGTTAATTTCAAATAAAGCAAAATCATTTTCTACAAATGCTTGATATGCAGCTGTCATGATTTTAACAAATTGACCAACTTGTTTATCTTTTAATGCTAATTTAAATGCAACTTCACGTGCTTGGAATGGTTGTAAGCCAACAAGTGGATCGACTTCAACTTTAATAATTTTTTCAGGTGTTTCTTCTGCAACTTTCTCGATTTCTACACCACCTTCGGTAGAAGCCATGAAAGTAATACGACGGCTAGAACGGTCGACAACCGCACCCAAATAAAGCTCACGCTCAACTGGATATACATCTTCAGCAACAATAATACTATTTACTGGTTGGCCATTTGCATCTGTTTGATAGGTTACAAGACGCGTACCAATAATATTGTTTGCAAATTCGATAACATCTTCTTTTGATTTCGCAACTTTTACACCGCCAGCCTTACCACGACCACCAGCATGAACTTGTGCTTTCATTACAGCAAATTTACCACCAAGCTGTTCAAACGCAGCAACGGCTTCATCTGCATTTGTTGCCAAGATACCTTCCTGTACTGGCATACCATATTTTTTCAATAATGCTTTAGCTTGATATTCATGTAAGTTCATTCAGTTACCTACTATGTAGTTTATTGTCATACAGTCTAGATATATTATAAATTATAGACTGTTACAAGTTGAGTAAATGATTGTTTTTATTTCAACCATCATTAATTAAAAAGTGTGGCGAACCACACTTATTTTGTTATTTACGTTTACGTTGAATCGCATGGATGGCACGACCATCAACAGCAAGCGCGGCTTCATGTACAACTTCTGAGAAAGTTGGATGACCAAAAGTCATTAATTGTAGGTCTTCAATTGAAGATACAAATTCAAGTGCGATCATACCTTGATGTACGATATCAGATGCATTTGGACCCACAACGTGCATACCTAATAAACGGTCAGTTTTTGCATCAGCAACGAACTTCACAAAACCAGCAGTATCACCAGCAGCCAACGCACGACCATTCACCGCAAACGGGAATTGACCTGCTTTAACTTCGTGACCTTTTTCAGCAGCTTGTTCTTCAGTTAAACCAACCCAAGCAGCTTCTGGATGTGTATAAATAACGCTGATGATTGTGTCATAGTTCACTTGAGCAGCATGACCGTGAATACGCTCAACTGCCATTACGCCCTCTTCCATTGCTTTATGAGCAAGCATTGGACCACGTACCAAGTCACCAATCGCGTAAACACCTTCAACAGATGTTTGGCACTGATCATTCACATCAACCAAACCACGTTCAGTCAATTTAATGCCAGAATCTTCTGCCAATAAACCTTCTGCATATGCCTTACGACCTACACATACGATTAACTTGTCAAAAACTTGTTCTTTGTCTTCGCCAGCTTGGTTATATTTAACCGTTACTTCGCGGCCATTGGTTTCAGCACCAGAAACTTTTGCACCGATACGGATATCTAAACCTTGTTTTTTCAAGATTTTTTGATATTCCTTCGCCAATGCTTTGTCTGCCATTGGTAAGAAAGCATCTAATGCTTCAAACACAACAACTTCCGAACCAAGGCGACGCCATACAGAACCAAGTTCTAAACCAATAACACCTGCACCAATCACACCAAGACGTTTAGGAACTTCTGGGAATTTTAATGCACCAGTAGAATCAACGATTAAGTCTTCATCAACTGGAGCGACTGGAATATTTACAGGTACAGAACCAGTCGCAAGAATGACATATTTAGGTTCTAAAACCTGTACTTCACCTTCAAACGGTGTGAATTCTACTTTTTTACCTGCAAGTAATTTACCCGTACCTTGTAACCACTCGATACCATTACCTTTCAGTAATTGAGCAACACCACCCGTCAATTGATCTACAACTTTGTCTTTACGTGCCAACAAAGTATCTAAATCAAATTTAACTTCGCCAGTCGTGATACCGTGTTCAGCAAGCTCATGAATTGTTGCTTCATAACGGTGAGAAGAGTCAAGCAATGCTTTAGAAGGGATACAACCCACGTTTAAACATGTACCACCCAAAGATGGCTTACCGTTGTGAATACGTTTTTCGATACAAGCGACTTTGAAACCAAGTTGAGCTGCACGAATCGCTGCTTCATAACCACCAGGACCACCGCCAATGACAACAAGATCAAACTGTTGAGACATTTTTATCTCCAAAATCCCATATAAAGGATCACTTTATATGGGAGGCAATATATGTAGTATTAAAGATCAAGAATGAGTTTAGCTGGCTCTTCTAACAATTCTTTGATTGTTACAAGGAAACCTACTGCTTCTTTACCATCGATTAAACGGTGGTCATAAGAAAGCGCTAAGTACATCATTGGCAAGATTTCAACTTGACCATTTACCGCCATAGGACGTTCTTGGATTTTATGCATACCCAAGATTGCTGTTTGTGGCTGGTTTAAAATAGGTGTTGAAAGCAATGAACCGAAAGTACCGCCGTTCGTGATCGTGAACGTACCACCAGTCATTTCTTCGATCGATAATTTGCCTTCACGTGCTTTACCAGCATATGCAGCAATTCCACCTTCAACTTCAGCGTAGTTCATACGATCAGTATCACGAAGGATTGGCACAACTAAACCACGGTCAGAAGAAACAGCTACACCGATGTCATAGAAACCGTGATATACGATATCGTCGCCATCGATAGAAGCATTTACAGCTGGATAGCGTTTTAACGCTTCAGTTGCCGCTTTAACGAAGAAAGACATAAAGCCTAAACGCGCACCATGACGCTTTTCGAAAGCATCTTTATATTGCTTACGCATTTCCATGATTGGCTTCATGTTAACTTCGTTGAACGTTGTTAACATTGCAGTTTGTTGTGTCGCAGCCAATAAACGCTCAGCAACACGCTTACGTAAACGTGTCATCGGAACACGTTTCTCGATACGCTCGCCTACAGCAACGCTTAATGGTTGAACGGATGCAGCAGGTTTAGCTTGATGACTTGCAACGTCTTCTTTAGTGATGCGACCACCACGACCTGTACCTTGAACGTCAGCAGCATTGATACCAGTTTCAGATAATGCTTTACGAACTGCAGGCGCTTGGTTTTGATCAACTGCTTGAGTTGATGCAGCCGCCGCAGGGGCAGATGCAGCAGGCGCCGCTTCTGCTGGTGCAGCAGCTTCAGGAGCAGCGGCAGCAACAGCACCAGTTTCGAATTGAGCAATCACTTCGTCAGAAAGAACTGTATCGCCTTCACCTTTGATGATTGCAACTAAGCTACCATCAGCTGGAGCAACCACTTCTAAAACAACTTTATCGGTTTCAATGTCACAGATCACTTCATCACGTGATACAGGTTCACCTACTTTCTTGTGCCAAGTTGCGATCGTACCGTCAGCAACTGACTCTGGAAATACCGGTGCTTTAATTTCGGTTGCCATTATTTAGAATCTCCTGATTGTTCAACTTCAATCGCAAGTGCGTCATTGATAAGCTGAGCTTGTTGTTTTGCATGCAAGTATGGCGAGCCACAAGCAGGTGCGGCAGATGCGTCACGACCAGCATAGCTAATACGAATTTGTTTACCTGATTTAAGAACGTCTTCATATAAACGAGGAACGATAAATAACCAAGCACCTTGGTTCTTCGGCTCTTCTTGTGCCCAAACAAGTTCTTGAATATTTGGATACTGAGCCATAACCTCAGCTAAGCGTTGTTCTGGGTATGGATACAATTGTTCGATACGAACGATCGCAATATGGTTTAGACCAAGCTCACGACGTTTTTCGAGTAAATCGTAATAAACCTTACCACCACAAAGAACTAAACGAGTCACATCAGCTTTATTGATTTGATCAACTTCATCAATCACAGTTTGGAATGAACCGTTTGCTAATTCATCTAAAGTTGAAGTCGCAAGTTTATGACGGAGTAATGATTTTGGTGACATTACGATCATTGGCTTACGAATCGGACGAACCGCTTGACGACGCAATGCATGGAAAATCTGCGCTGGTGTTGTCGGTGTCATCACTTGCATATTGTCTTCAGCGCAAAGCTGTAAGAAACGCTCTAAACGTGCAGATGAATGTTCTGGACCTTGACCTTCATAACCGTGTGGTAACAACATGGTTAGACCACACACACGCTCCCACTTGGTTTCACCCGAAGCGATAAATTGGTCAATAACAACTTGTGCACAGTTTGCGAAGTCACCGAATTGAGCTTCCCAAACGATTAAGCTTTTTGGCAATGTCGTTGAATAGCCATATTCAAATGCAAGCACTGCTTCTTCTGACAACAAAGAGTCATAGACCGCAGTACGAGGCTGATTTTCTTTAATATGGCAAAGTGGAATATAAACCGAACCATCGACTTGGTTATGTAATTTGGCATGACGGTGCGAGAATGTACCACGCCCCACATCTTCACCCGTGATACGCACAAGGAAGCCATCATCAAGCAAAGATGCATAAGCTAAAGTTTCGGCAGCACCCCAATTGAGTGGCATTTCACCTGTTTGCATCTTCACGCGATCTTCGATCACTTTCTGAACTTGACGCTGTAATACAAAACCTTCTGGTAATGTATTCATTTTCAAACCAAGTTCTTTTAGACGATCGATGCTAAAAGTTGTATCCCAAATATCTGTGTATTCATGACCTAAATATGGCGACCAATCTACAAACATTTTTTTGTTTGGTTCACGAACTAAAGCATTAGCAACATGATTACCTGCTTCTAAGTCAGAGCGATAACCTTCAACCATGGCATCAGCACTTGCACGATCAAGCACTTTTTCTTGAACCAATTGATCAGCATACAACGTACGTGTTGTTGCTTTCTTGTTGATCACTTGATACATCAATGGTTGAGTTGCAGATGGTTCATCCGCTTCGTTATGACCACGACGACGGTAGCAGAACAAGTCTAAGATGACATCTTTACGGAAAGTATGACGGAAATCATGTGCAAGCTGAGTTACGAAAATCACAGCTTCAGGATCATCACCATTCACATGGAAAATCGGCGCCTGAATCATCTTCGCAACGTCAGTACAATACTCTGTAGAACGTGTATCACGCGGATCAGAAGTTGTGAAGCCCACTTGGTTATTGATCACGATGTGAACGGTACCGCCCACTGTGTAACCACGTGTTTGTGACATTTGGAAGGTTTCTTGGTTTACACCTTGACCCGCAAATGCAGCATCACCATGTACAATCACTGGAAGAACGTCATCGCCGCCAATATCTTTACGACGAACTTGACGCGCACGAACCGAACCTTCAACTACAGGGCCAACGATCTCTAAGTGTGATGGGTTAAACGCCAATGCTAAGTGAACTTCGCCACCCGGAGTCATTACGTTTGAAGAGAAACCTTGGTGATACTTAACGTCACCAGAACCTTTTTTATGTAGGCTCTTGCCTTCAAATTCACCAAAAAGATCCGCTGGATTTTTACCCATGATGTTCACAAGAAGGTTGAGACGACCACGGTGTGGCATCCCGATCACAACTTCTTTACAACCGACACTGCCTGCACGTTGAATGATTTCATTCATCATTGGAATAAAGGACTCACCGCCTTCTACACCAAAACGTTTTGCACCAACGAATTTATTACCAAGATATTTCTCTAAGCCTTCCGCAGCGGTTAAACGCTCAAGAAAACCTTTTTTCTGATCATTGGTATAGTTGAATTTACCGCGAGCACCTTCCAAACGTTGTTGAATCCAACGCTTTTCTTTGGTGTCGACGATATGCATATATTCCGCACCGATTGAAGAGCAGTAAATTGCTTCCATGGATTCAACCATTTCAGACAATGTTGCTTCTGCTTTACCAATTGCGAGGTTACCTGTATTAAATACAGTATCTAAATCAGATTTGGTTAAACCGTGTGCAGATAAATCAAGATCTGGAACTTCTTCGCGTTTCGCAAGGCCTAATGGATCAAGTTTGGCTTTTTGATGACCACGGTTACGATAAGCAGCAATCAGTTGTAATACACCAATTTGACGACGCTCATGTTCTGTACTTACAGTGCTTTGTACAACAGGTTGAACTCGGTTTGAATTACGACCCAAAAGGAGGAATTGCTCGCGCACACTGCCGTGTGGTTGATCACCTTTAGGGTATTTATCGAAATATTCACGCCAATCCTCTGACACTGAGGTTGGAGAAGTTAGGTACTGTTCGTAAAGCTCTTCAATATACGCTGCACTATCAGCGGAAAGTTCAGTGTCAAGACGCAGTGCGTCAGCAACTTCTTGCATTTTTGGACCCATTTCCTATTGCAAAAAATAATACAGGTTGCCTTTTAAGCACACCCATGATTCATAGTATCAAATTGGTAACATGACACTACTACTCAAGATCATCCAACCTTGAGACATTATCACTACACATCAGGAGTATTCCTTTTGATGTAATAAATGAGCTATACACTTTCAATTCAAAGCACATAACTCATCCTTATACTCGATAAAATCGAGCAATTTTTTGCAAACCATTTTAGAAAAATTAACAAAAATATTAACTTTTCTAAATTGACTTTAACCCAAACTATACCCATACAATTGGTAAGCATTAGAGCGATATAACATCAGGAATATGCTTATTTTTTGCTTCGGGTCGTGGCAGAAATCGTAACATGTTCTCATGTACGAATTGATTTTTTTGACACATACCATCTATAAAGCAGCGAAATACACATTCTTCATTATATTCTAATATACCGCCCTTTTTATAATTGTTGCACCCTTATCGACCAAAGTTAAAGATTTTCTACAATTCTTGCACAAACATTATGCAGAGCGCCTAAAAATAGATCATTCATTTTTCCTATTCATCCAAGTCATTTTTATTAAGCTCAAAATTTATAAATTTCAACACTCAATAATATTTTTTAAGGACTCGATAATAAGCCTTGCACCTCCCAACACAAAAAAGGATTTAAACAAAATAAAAAAGGGAACTTTTAAAAAGTTCCCTTTTCACATGTCAGAAAACTGTATTAACCAGCTTGGTCTAACAACATATTACGAATGTGACCAATTGCCTTCGTCGGGTTTAAACCTTTAGGACAAACTGATACACAGTTCATGATCCCTTTACAACGGAACAAAGAGAATGGGTCGTCTAAACGAGCCAAACGCTCTTGTGTTGCCGTATCACGAGAGTCAATAATAAAGCGATAAGCATTTAGCAATGCAGATGGTCCGAGGAATTTATCAGGGTTCCACCAGAATGATGGGCATGATGTTGAACAACATGCACATAGAATACATTCATACAAACCATCAAGATGTTCACGATCTGCTTGAGACTGTAAACGCTCTTTTGCTGGTGCAGGCTGATTGTTAATCAAGAACGGTTGGATCTTGTCATATTGATCATAGAACTGGTTCATGTCTACAACCAAATCTTTTACCACTGGTAAACCAGGTAAAGGACGGATCACAATCTTCTCTGGTAAATCGTTCAAATTCCACAAGCACGCTAAACCATTTTTACCATTGATGTTCACACCATCCGAACCACAAATACCTTCACGGCAAGAGCGACGGAATGTTAATGACTCATCTTGTACTTTCAACGCAAGTAACGCATCAAGCAACATACGGTGCTTATCGGTTAACTCAAGTTTGAAAGTTTGCATGTACGGCGCTTTATCCTTATCAGGATCATAGCGGTAGATTTCGAATGTACGAGTACCTCTACTCATCTTTGTTCTCCCGATTAGAATGTACGTGGCTTAGGTTCAATTGCTTCAACCGTTAATGGGCTGAAACGTACCGGCTTATATTCAAGACGGTTGTCTGATGAATACCATAAAGTATGCTTCATCCACTCATCATCACGGCGACCGTATGAATAAGTTGGGTGATCAGGTGCTAACTCATAGTCAACAACTGTATGCGCACCACGACATTCTTTACGTGCAGCAGCAGAAATCAAAGTCGCTTTCGCAACTTCATACAAGTTTTCAACTTCCAATGCTTCAACACGTGCAGTGTTAAATACTTTAGATTTGTCTTTCAAATGAATGTTACGAACACGTGGCTCAATCGCAAGAATTTCTTTTACGCCTTTATCAAGCAATGCTTGAGTACGGAATACACCTGCGTGATCTTGTACGATGTCACGGATTGCATCAGCAACTTCTTGCGCGTTTTCACCCGTCGTTGAATCATCTAACTTACGAATACGCTTTAATGTATTTTCCAACACATCAGTCGGAAGCGGTTGATAGTCATCACCATGATGTTTAGTCACGTAGTCAATGATGTGTTCACCCGCTGCTTTACCAAATACCACAAGGTCAAGCAATGAGTTTGTACCTAAACGGTTTGCACCATGTACTGATACGCAAGAACATTCACCGATCGCATAGAAACCTTTTACTGGTTTCACATAGTCACGTGTACCTTTATAAGAATACTCTTTAGTATCTTTATCATAGTGCGCAGAGAATTCACCCTCTTCAACACCGTGTGGTACAACCACTTGACCATGAATATTGGTCGGAATACCACCCATTTGATAATGGATTGTTGGTACAACTGGAATTGGCTCTTTGGTACAGTCAACGTTTGCGAACTTCTTACCAATCTCAAATACAGATGGTAGACGTTTCATAATCGTTTCAGCACCCAAATGCGTCATATCTAACAAGATATAATCCGCCTTAGGACCACAACCACGACCTTCTTTAATTTCTTGGTCCATTGAACGTGATACGAAGTCACGTGGCGCCAAGTCTTTTAAAGTTGGAGCATAACGTTCCATGAATGGTTCGCCGTCTTTGTTACGAAGGATACCACCTTCACCACGACAACCTTCAGTTAACAATACGCCCGCACCCGCAACACCCGTTGGGTGGAATTGCCAGAATTCCATATCTTGTAATGGAATACCTGCGCGAGCAGCCATACCAAGACCATCACCAGTGTTGATATAAGCATTGGTTGATGCACGATAAACACGACCAGCACCACCAGTAGCAAATAAAGTCGCTTTCGCTTGGAATACTGCAATATTACCTGTTTCTTGGTCAATTGCGGTTACACCAAGAACATCACCTGCTTCGTTACGGATTAGGTCTAATGCAATCCATTCAACGTAAAACTGAGTACCCATTTTTACGTTACTTTGATACAAAGTATGAAGTAATGCATGACCTGTACGGTCAGCAGCAGCACACGCACGCGGTACAGCTTTTTCACCGTAGTTTGCAGAGTGACCACCAAATGGACGCTGATAGATCGTACCATCTTCGTTACGGTCAAACGGCATACCTAAGTGCTCAAGCTCATAAACAACTTTTGGCGCTTCACGTGTCATGAACTCGATTGCGTCCTGATCGCCTAACCAATCCGAACCTTTAACCGTGTCATAGAAGTGATAATGCCAGTTATCTTCTTGCATGTTACCTAACGATGCACCAATACCGCCTTGAGCAGCAACAGTATGCGAACGTGTCGGGAATACTTTGGTCAATACTGCAACTTTTAAACCAGCTTGAGCAAGTTGGTAAGAAGCACGCATACCAGAACCACCACCACCAACAATAACTGCATCGAAAGTGAGGTTTTGAATATTTGAATAATCTTCTTTAGGGTTAATTGCGCCCATGATCTCTTCCTATCAATTTGCCCAGAAAATCTGGATACCCCAGATTGCGTACACGAACACTGAAATAATGACAGCTGTAGTGAGTACAAGGCGTAAACCTGAAGCCGAAGAACCCATTTGACGAGTCGTTACATAATCAGTAAAGACTTGCCACATCCCAATCCAGGCATGTGCAACGAGCGATAATACGGCCAACAAAGAGAAAATCTTCATTGGCAGAGTCAACATAAAGCCAGCCCACTGTTCATAGCCAAATCCGCTGTTGCAGAGAATCCAGCCAAACAGAACAACAGTATAGGCAGCCAATACAACCGCACTCACACGCTGGATATACCAATCGCGAGAACCTGAACCTGTTAAACCTGTAGCACTTTTCATCAGAACATAATCCATACGAAAGCTGCGATAATTCCAAGCGCAGACAAGATCAATGAAATAGTAGCTGCGATACGACCGCTTTGTAATTCTTCCGCAAAACCCATGTCAGCAAGCAAGTGCTTGATTCCTGCAATAAAGTGGAAAATTAACCCAGCTACAAATACCCATACGATGAAACGTACAATGATATTTCCGAAAACGACATTTTTAACGTAGTCAAATCCTTCTGGTGAAGATAAAGATTTATCCAAAATCCACAAAAGAACAGCGACTAATAAGAAAACGATTACACCTGATAAACGGTGTAGAATTGATGCAATAGCCACGGGTGAGCGTAAATTTACCGCTAACACCTGACCCATGGACAAATTGACAGGTCTGTTGCTTTTCACAGCGGGCATCCTGTAGGTAGAAACTCCATCTGGAGTTTGTTTGAATTAATTCAAAGGAAAGCTGGCATAGTCAGGCAAGCATAATGCACGCCTAACCTATATAACGACAACGAATTATAAAACGTGAAATATCAAAATACAAACAATCAGTTTTCGCTTTAGTCGAAAATCCAATGAAATAAGAATCATTCACATTTAATGCGTGTTTAAGCTGCGTTGGAAACAGCAATAAAACCCAATATATTACTGTTATATAAAAATAAAATATAAGTTATTATTTTTTAGTTTACTAAATTTTTTGTCAAAATTATTTCTAATATATTTCAATAACACTCCACTTAATGTCTAAAAATTAATCAAAAAATACAATCTTAAATATAGGCGAAAATAATACCCCTCATTTATATATTAAATATCAGGGATCAATAATCTGTTTCCTCACACCAATTAGCCACAAAAAATAAGCTATTTTTTATACAGTTAATCGCACCATAATGAATCAATTATGACTCAATATATAAAACTTTTAATCTATTTTTTAATGGATAGTTAATTCTAAACCCTGAGATATATAGGCTTTTGAATTGTGGTAAGTATTTATTTTTTAAGCACCAAAATATAACTCGGATAAAAATTTACTTACAATTGTACTGGTGCTTCATTTTTTTTATGCACCTCAAACCTGATTTGACATATTATACTCGACCGATGCTGTGATTTTACTCAATTTTTTCTTTGATACTAAATGACTAGTTGACTGCAATAACGTTATTTTTTATCCCTAAGTATAATTGACAAAATTTTAGTAGCCACTAATCTTATAGCAAATTTTGACACCGTCTGATTCGCACATGACAAGATTAGGATTTCGAGTCAGATAATCATTCACCAGGACAGGAGATCTATTGAATGTCTGCAGCAACTGGCAAAAAAGCCGTATTACAGCTTGATGGCAAAGAAATTGAATTACCAATTTACAGCGGCACATTGGGCCCAGATGTAATTGACGTTAAAGATGTATTAGCATCTGGTCATTTTACTTTCGATCCTGGTTTTATGGCGACAGCTGCTTGCGAATCTAAGATCACATTCATTGATGGTGACAAAGGTGTGTTATTACACCGTGGCTATCCGATTGATCAATTAGCGACTCAAGCAGACTATTTAGAAACTTGCTACTTATTATTAAATGGCGAGCTTCCAAATGCTGAACAGAAAGCAGAATTTGATGCTAAAGTTCGCAACCACACTATGGTTCATGACCAAGTAAGCCGTTTCTTCAATGGTTTCCGTCGTGATGCTCACCCTATGGCAATCATGGTTGGTGTAGTAGGTGCGTTATCTGCGTTTTATCACAACGGTTTAGACATCGAAGATGTTAACCATCGTGAAATTACTGCAATTCGCTTAATCGCGAAAATCCCTACGCTTGCAGCGTGGAGCTACAAGTACACTGTAGGTCAACCATTCATTTACCCACGTAATGACTTAGGTTATGCAGAAAACTTCTTGCACATGATGTTTGCTACGCCTGCTGATCGTGACTACAAAGTAAATCCTGTTCTTGCACGTGCAATGGATCGTATCTTCACGCTTCATGCTGACCACGAGCAAAATGCATCTACGTCTACAGTTCGCCTTGCTGGTTCTACTGGTGCGAACCCATATGCATGTATCTCTGCTGGTATCTCTGCACTTTGGGGACCTGCTCACGGTGGTGCAAACGAAGCTGTACTTAAAATGTTAGATGAAATTGGTAGCGTTGAAAACGTTGCTGAATTCATGGAAAAAGTAAAACGTAAAGAAGTGAAGCTTATGGGCTTCGGTCACCGCGTTTATAAAAACTTTGACCCTCGCGCTAAAGTAATGAAGCAAACTTGTGACGAAGTTCTTGAAGCCTTAGGCATCAACGATCCACAATTGCAGCTTGCTATGGAACTTGAGCGTATTGCATTGAACGACCCGTACTTCGTAGAGCGTAAGCTTTACCCGAACGTAGACTTCTACTCAGGTATCATCTTAAAAGCGATTGGTATCCCAACAGAAATGTTTACTGTAATTTTCGCTCTTGCACGTACTGTTGGTTGGATCAGCCACTGGTTAGAAATGCACAGCGGTCCTTACAAGATCGGTCGTCCACGTCAGCTTTACACAGGCTCGACTCAACGCGACATCAAACGTTAATTTTATTTTTAAAATTAATGTTAAAAAAGCTGCCAAATGGCAGCTTTTTTATGCACAAAAAATAGAAATATCTTAACGCCCCCAATCTATATCTTTTGCATAAGGTTCGACCATTTTAATCCGCCTGATATTTTCTTTTTCAATTTGAGTTAGACGTGTATCCACATTGGTATAGCAAGGCATATACCAATCATATTGCGAAAATGTAGTTGCCCAATTTTTATTCTGAAAAGCATAACCATGACGTGCATAAATTTCATTACGCATATATTGCAACTGCCCTAAAGGCACTTGTAAATCAGCATCTTTCAACAAACGCACCGAAGCATCAGGAAATTCACCTTGCCCTTTTGCATATTTACATTGCTGTGCATTTAAACTAAAAAATTTAGGTTTTACCGTTTGACTTACAGACAACCATTGCGCTTCAATCGGTGAAGTATTCCCTTTATAATTCAATACGAATCGACCAACATCCACACCTTGCCCAACCTCATTCAAGGTTAATGTATAATTTGAATCAGTTTGCTTAATTTTCCCTTTAAAATTTAGTTTCTTACCATTCAAAACACTATAACCATTAACATCATTACCTTTTTGCTGCATAAACAAAGAAATTTTTTGTTCATCGTTATATAACCCTGTCCATGAAGGTGCTATTTGAGCGGGCTGTGCTAAAGTCAGCGGAGTGCTTGATAAAATAGCAATCGCAATTAATAATTGTTTAGGTTTATTCATTTTAATGTTCTCATCTAAAAAGACTATTTAAATTATTTTGCTTGCACAGCATATCAGTGATCAATATTTATGTGGAAAATACTCAACCGATTCTCTCAATTGATCATCATATTAGTTTTCGGCTATCTATCTTGGTTAATGCTTAAAATCTGCCTGAATTATTTCCCTTGGTCGGATAGCACCAATTTTTTAGTTCTTAAGCAAGATGTCGTACACTCTCAGCCTTGGCGCTTTGCATTTCAAACTCATGTTATCACTAGCAGCTTGGTATTATTGGCGGGTTTTACCCAATTCTCAAATTCAATTCGTAACAACACACCACGTTTACATCGCTATGCGGGCTGGCTTTATATTATTGCAACACTTGGAGCCGCCTTGCCTAGCGGCTTCATTCTTGCAATCTCAGCAAATGGAGGTCTAAGTACTCAAATCTGCTTTGTCATTCTTGGATTATTATGGGGAACAAGTACCCTATTTGCACTTTATTATGCTTTTGAAAAAAAATGGATTGCACATCGTAACTGGATGATTCGAAGTTTTGCTTTAGCATTATCTGCATTAAGCTTAAGAACATGGAAACTTGCACTTTACCAAATTCAACCCTATTGGGATTGGCTTACACCAATCCACATTTATCAGCTTGAAGCATGGCTGGGCTGGACGATCAATGTATTAATTGCTGAAATGGTTATTTATTGGCTAACTTTTCGTAAAAAATCTTTTTAGATCTCATCTTCTTCTAAGGCACGTAACAAGGTTGCACTGATACCATCTGCACGTAACCATGCCAATTCATAACTCGCCTTCGCCAAAGCCAGCACACGTCGCTCAAACTCATCCCAAATGGGTTTAACCTGTGACTCTGTAATACCAAGCCCACTATCATGTGCCAAATGCTTATTCTTCTCGCAAATTTTCAAAGCATGATACAACTTCCGCCCTGTCGTTGCTGTCTCTAAGACACGAATATGTTTACTGTGAATAAAACCTTCAATATGTTGAAGATTCGCATGAGGTAGCAAAGGTACTAATATTTGATTCAATTGTGCATCCAATCGCCTCCAAACCATGAGTCTTTGCTCAGACGTGTAGGTGTTCCACTGAATCACTTCATGATTAAAACGTCGACAACCACGACAAACCAGATCACCAAATACCGTTGAGCAACGTCCTGCACAGGGGGTCAATGATGGAATTCGACGATCGTTACTCAAAACCAACTCCTTTAAAACCATATTTGTTTTATGGCTTTCTCGCTTATTTTCAGATTTCACGCTAAAATGTGCGCCTTATTTTTCTATCTTAATACATTTGGAGTTATCCATGAACGCTACTGTAGAACAGCTTGCACCTGTAGAACAGCAAGCGACCAATAATTGGGTTGTTGCGGCGCTATATCAATTTAAAGAAGTTTCAGATGCAGCAGACCTGCAACAACGTCTTTTGAACTTAGTGAAGAGCATCAATTTATGTGGAACTCTGATTGTAGCGTCTGAAGGAATTAATGGAACTGTTGCTGGCGACCGTGCCGCGATTGATACCGTTCATCAATTCCTTTTAAACGAAGGTTTCAATGCAATGGAATATAAAGAGTCTGAAAGCTCTGAAAAACCATTCCGTAAAATGAAAATTAAACTTAAAAATGAAATTGTCACTTTAGGTGTCGACGTTAAGCCACGTGATTTAGTTGGCCACTATCTTGATCCTAAAGAGTGGAATGATCTGATTAGTCGTGATGACGTGATCCTGATCGACACTCGTAATGACTATGAATACAAAGCGGGTACATTTAAAGGTGCGATTGATCCGAAAACTGAAAGTTTCCGTGAATTTCCGGAATATGTAAAACAAAACCTTGAACAACATAAAGACAAAAAAATTGCGATGTTCTGTACGGGCGGTATTCGTTGCGAGAAATCAACTTCTCTCCTTCTTCAAGAAGGCTTTAATGAAGTTTATCATCTCAAAGGCGGTATTTTAAAATATCTAGAAGAAACCCCTGCCGAAGAAAGTATGTGGGAAGGTGAATGCTTTGTATTTGATGGTCGTACTGCGGTGACTCACGGCGTTGCAGAAGGTGAAAATATTAAGTGTCACGCTTGTGGATGGCCACTTACTAAGGTTGAAGCTGAATTACCAAGCTATGAACACGGTGTGTCTTGTGTTTACTGTATTGATAAAACTACGGATAAACAAAAAGCTGGCTTCCGTATGCGTCAGTCACAAATTGCAGCGGCAAAACGCAAACGCCTATAAATAAGTATAAAGATTTAATCAAAAGCCTTAGCTCAAACTAAGGCTTTTTTTTTATTTTAATCATCAAAATTATTAACCAATACATCATTGAGAGTTATCTAGACAAGCATTATTCTAACCCCTAACTCACAAATCACATTTAGGCGCTATGGGACTGGAAGGCTGGGTATTATCCATCATGGAGAAACTAGGATACTTGGGTATCGCATTTTTAATGTTTCTTGATAATATTTTCCCACCAATTCCATCCGAAATCATTATGCCATCCGCAGGCTATACTGCGGCAAAAGGTGAACTGACTTTAATCGGAGTGATTATTGCTGGTAGTATCGGCTCACTTCTAGCCGCGGCATTACTGTATTGGATTGGTAGAAAGATCCCGCAACACCACCTTTTTACTCTTGTCGAACGCTACGGAAAATACCTACGTATTAGTGTTGCTGATCTTGAAAAATCATTGGCTTGGTTTGAAAAATATGGGCATAGGATCGTTTTTTTTGGTCGTATGGTACCTGCAGTTCGCTCTTTAATTAGTATCCCAGCAGGTATGAGCAAAATGCCTTTTAGTAAGTTCATGGCTTACAGTGCTGCAGGTACAATTCTTTGGACCACTCTTCTTGCCTATGTTGGTTATCATTTTAGTGAAAATCCAGCATTGATGAGTGCTATTACACAGCGTATTGGCACTATTATTTTAGCTATTGCAATAGCATACGTACTTTGGTTCTTAATCAAAAAATTCTATTTATCAAAAAAATAGTAGATGACATTTTCAACTCTATTTAAATGGATACTGAGGTTCAAATAATGCAACATGATTTTTGGCATGACAAATGGCAAAACAATAATATTGGTTTTCATCAAGACCAACCTCACGCCCTACTCACCCAATATTTTAGATCATTAGATTTAAAGCCTCATGCTCGTATTTTTGTTCCACTTTGTGGTAAAAGTTTAGATATAAGCTGGCTAATCAATCAGGGTTATCAAATAGTTGGTATTGATCTTAGCCCTATTGCAATCCAAGATCTTATTTCAAATTTAGGATTGAGCTTTAAAGAGGCATAATCAGGTGAATTGACTCACTATCAACATCCTCAAATTGAATTATTCGTTGGTGATTTTTTCCAGTTAACAGCACAACAACTTGGTGATGTAGATGCTGTTTATGATCGAGCTGCCCTAATCGCTCTTCCACCGCAAATGCGAAGCCAATACACACAACATTTGTTAGACATTACAAAACAAGCACCTCAGCTATTAATTAGCCTTGAATATGATCAAAACTCACTTAAAGGACCACCATTCTCCGTTTCTGAACATGAATTAACTGAGCACTATGCAACGCATTATCAAATTAAATTATTGGAAACAATAACAGAGAATCTTAAGGGTAAAGTAATCGCCTATGAAAATGTTTGGTCTCTGGGCAAATCACCACAAATAGATTAAATAGCGAAGAGAAATATAAAAGCATTGAATAGTGATCTCCACTTGATGCTTCCTCAATCACAAAAACCTTAACTCCCAAACGAGATATAAAAAACGTCCTCTAAAGGACGTTTAATATTTAATTTGGTGTCAAATTATGCATTACTTTTGTAACTGCATAAGATGTAGCATCACGCTGGCGTGTGATACATAAGATAAATTTCGTTCAAATTATCAGGAATTTCTTCTGCTAATTCATCCATCAATTGACCATTGCGGCGGAAAGATTCCATTTGTGGATCTTCTTCATCAATGCCACTAAACACCATAATTGGTAAAGTTAAATCAACCAATTGTTCTTCAAACTCTGGAGCAAACCATGCCTCTTCATTTAAGAACATTGCATCAACAAAACCAACGCTCCAATCACCTAAACTTGAATCAACATCTGCTTCTTCAATTTCAAAAGGGAATTCAATTCCGTTTTCATTGGCTAAATCTTGGCGAATAGACTCTAACCAAGCTTTGATTTGTTCAATGATTTCACTAGGAACTTTCTTTTGATTACTCTCAAAAAGCTCATCCAACCAACGATCAAATTTTGGACCAACCGCAATAGCACACAAAAAGCCATGAGTCGCTGCAAAATCTAAACCGTGCTCATTTTGATCACCGTCAAGAAAATTACTCAATAAGTCTAAATCTAATGTGCTCATTTTATGATCCAAATTTTAAATACACGGCAACAGCATAACATTTTCAAACATAAAGTCTTAGCAATTTTGCTTCACTTTAGTCATCCAAATCATCGTCGTCGAAATCATAATCGAAATCTTTTAATTCTCGTTCTAAACGGCGTTGAGCGAGTAGATCATCAATCAAACGGCGCTTTTCTAATGATTCTTTGGCACTGATTTTGCCTGATGACTCATCAAAACCAACATCATCCTCACCGTAGTTATCATCATCTAATTCGAAATCTGTAGAAGACACTAACAGCACCTCTAAATGAAAAAATATAAATGGGTCTAGCCGCTATTTATCGGTCTTATCAAACCTTGTCAAGTTTTATTTGATTTTTTTACTATAAAATAGTGTTTTTTACTTTTTTTCATCGTTTTTTTTGTGTATTTATATTCTAACAATTGTACAAATGAAAAAATTCTTGAATAGGAATTCTCTGCTTGAAAAATTATGACACATCCCAATATCTAAGAAACTACAGTTCAATCCAACCTATTTTTTATTTAAAGCTAGCGGATCAAATCCAAAACATTCCTCGTGAATTGTGCTATCATGCACGGTTTTTCACCGCCACAGATTCAACAAAAGAGTAAGCAAAGATGAGCGATATGAATTCCCCTACTTCGCAAGTAGCGGCTCTGATTAGCCGAGGCAAAGAACAAGGTTACTTAACTTACGCTGAGGTTAACGATCATCTACCAGACTCAATTACGGAAAGTGAGCAGATTGAAGACATCATCCAGATGCTTCAAGACGTTGGTATTCCAGTTCATGAACGTGCGCCAGAAACTGATGACACCATGTTTGGTGAATCTACTGAAGCTGCGGACGAAGTCGCTGAAGAAGAAGCTGCTGCCGTACTCGCATCGGTTGAAAGCGAGCCTGGTCGTACCACTGACCCTGTACGTATGTACATGCGTGAAATGGGGACAGTTGAACTTTTAACGCGTGAAGGCGAAATTAGCATTGCAAAACGTATCGAAGAAGGTATTCGTGACGTTTTACATTCAATTGCTTATTGGCCAAATGCTGTTGAAGTCGTTTTACAAGAATATAATGACTTTTTAACAGGTGAGCGTCGTCTTGCCGATATTCTTTCTGGCTATTTAGACCCAGAAACTGATGATGACATTCCAGAAGTACTGGAAGAAGAAGCAGAACTTGAAGAAGCTGAAAGCGCTTCACCTGCGACAAAAGATGTAAAACTTGATGATGATGACGAAGACGAAGAATCTGAAGGTGATGATGATTCTGAAGGTGAATCTGGACCTGATCCTGAAATCGCCAAAGTTCGTTTTTCTGAACTAGAAGCTGCTTGGAATGATACAAAAGCAATTGTAGCAAAACATGGTCGTAATAGTGACGAAGCAAAAGCTGCACTAGAAGCTTTAGCTGCAGTCTTTATGATGTTCAAATTCACACCACGTTTATTTGACATCATTTCAGAAATGATTCGCGGCACACATGAACAAATTCGTACCAACGAACGTGAAATCATGCGTTATGCAGTGCGTCGTGGTCGTATGGATCGTAATCAATTCCGTACAACCTTCCCTGAACAAGAGTCAAATCCAGCTTGGTTAGATGAACAAATCGCGAAAGCCCCTGCTGAAACCAAAGCACATTTAGAAAAAGTGCGCCCTGACGTATTGGCATTCCAACAGAAAATTGCCGATATTGAGAAAGACCTTGGTTTGAACGTAAAAGATATCAAAGATATCTCTAAACGTATGGCAGTTGGTGAAGCAAAAGCACGTCGTGCCAAGAAAGAAATGGTTGAAGCAAACTTACGTTTGGTTATTTCGATTGCGAAGAAATACACCAACCGTGGCTTACAGTTCCTTGATTTGATTCAAGAAGGTAACATCGGTTTGATGAAGGCTGTAGACAAGTTTGAATATCGTCGTGGTTATAAATTCTCGACTTATGCAACTTGGTGGATTCGTCAGGCGATTACTCGTTCAATTGCCGATCAAGCGCGTACTATTCGTATCCCAGTCCACATGATTGAAACGATTAACAAGATCAATCGTGTATCACGTCAACTCCTTCAAGAAATGGGACGTGAACCGACACCTGAAGAATTAGGTGAGCGTCTTGAAATGGACGAGGTTAAAGTTCGTAAAGTACTTAAAATCGCAAAAGAACCGATTTCGATGGAAACACCGATCGGTGATGATGAAGATTCGCATCTTGGTGACTTCATTGAGGACTCAAACATCACATCTCCAGTCGATGCTGCGACCTCAGAAGGTTTAAAAGAAGCGACACGTGAAGTGCTTGAAAACTTAACAGAACGTGAAGCTAAAGTCTTAAAAATGCGTTTTGGTATCGATATGCCAACCGACCATACTTTAGAAGAAGTGGGTAAACAGTTTGACGTAACACGTGAACGTATCCGTCAGATTGAAGCGAAAGCGTTACGTAAACTTCGCCACCCTTCTCGCTCTGAACATTTACGTTCATTCTTGGAAAATGACTAATTATTGGGAAAGTTTGAACGATGGTCAAAGCCCTCGTTCATGACTTGAAGTTAAGTACTTCATCCCCATTTAGTTATTAGATCATAAGCGCCTGCACTGATGCGGGCGTTTCAAATTAAGAGGTTGCTCATGTTAGACCGCACTCCTTCTCGTGAATTACAAGAACATCTTTGGGTTTTCCCGATGGACTATCCAATCAAATTGATTGGTAATGCAGGGGATGAACTTCGAGTGGCTGTTGTTGATATTTTGCAGAAGCACTTCCCTGAATTCGATGGTGGTACAGTAAAAGTACAACCTTCACGTACAGGTAAATACCACTCTTTAACCGCACAATTACGCTTTGAAGAGTTAGAACAAGTTCATGCGCTATATGCTGATCTTGCAGCCTGCCCTTTAATTAAGACAGCGCTTTAAATAAGAAATCCAAAATACGAAAGTGTTTTGGATTTTTTTTAATAAAAAATAACGTACGACTTTTAGATCACCCCTATTTATCCAACTTAAATAATTACATAATTCAACCACTTATCTCTTTAAAGCTGCAAAGGAAATTTTATTGTAATGAGCTCTGTAAAACCTACTTTAATCATTCGTTGTTTCAATGATCTACAAGACTACACAGCTCGTTTTGAAGCAATGAAAGACTTCACAACCAATCGTGATGAAACCACACCCGATGAAGTTTGGTTATTACAACATCAAGATGTTTTGACTCAAGGGCAAGCAGGCAAAGCTGAACATATCCTTACGCACAGCAGCCTTCCAGTTGTCCATACTGATCGCGGGGGACAGGTCACTTGGCATGGTAAGGGTCAACTCGTTGCTTATTTCCTATTAGATTTAAACCGTTTGAAATGGCATGTTCGAACTCTAGTCAGCTTTGCTGAACAAGCCATGATTGACTTGCTGAAACAATACAATATTGACGCTTACGCTAAGCCCGATGCGCCAGGAGTCTATGTTGATGGTCGTAAAATCGGGTCTTTAGGTTTTAAAATTCGCCGTGGTCGTAGTTACCACGGTTTAGCCTTAAATATTGATTGTGATTTAACAGGCTTTCAAACCATTAATCCTTGTGGATACGCAGGCTTAGAAATGGTACGCTTGCAAGACTTGCTTGAAGATTACCCAAGCTTTGAGCAACTTTGTCATGATTTTATTCGCTATTTACAAAATACGAATTTCTTTTATGACCTTGTAGTCAAATCTGAATAAACTACTTTTAAATTCCAAAGAAATAAATTAGAGTAATTACTCTAAATTTGCTTTTGCATAATTTTAACAAGGGATACGCGAGTGATTTCGACCAAAGCAGTGAAGCCCACTTTGCAATTTGCCTACGTAAAACTCATGATGGATGTCGTCGGTCGTGGTTTAGTAATGGCAAGCCAAGTGGATGACGAAGTACAACAGGAAGTCTCTAAATTTCCAGTTGGCTTTATACTTTCAATGAATGTTTTCCCAAATGGTCCTGCATTTATTGCACGAGTGACCGAAGAAAAACAATTAGAGCTTTTATCCAACTATAAAGGCAAACCTGATTTAACAATTACCTTCAAACATTTAACTCATGCTTTTCTGGTATTTTCTTTCCAAGAAAGTACTGCTCAAGCATTTGCCAATGACCGTATGATTGCTGATGGTGATGTTTCAAGTGCCATTCGCTTAGTGCGTTGTTTAAATAAAATGGAAGCGTTAATTCTACCTAAATTAATTGCCTCACTTGCTGTGAAACGTTATCCAGCTGAATTAACATTCAAAGAAAAATTCACTGGCGCAAAAAATATCTACCTCAAAGTCGCACAATCATATTTCAAACGGAGCGTATAACATGGCTAAGCCTTATTACGAATTTTTTTGTCCTGTAAAGGTAATTGCTGGTAATGCTGCGTTAGAGCACATCCCTTTTGAACTTGCGACTCTTGGTTCAAAACGCCCTATGATCATTACCGATAAAGGCGTACGTGCAAATGGTCTACTCAGCCCAATTGAAGCTGCTTTTAGCACAACAGATGCTGTAATTGGTGCAATTTTTGATGACGTTCCACCTGATTCAAGTTTGGAAGTAGTACGTGCAGCAGCACAACTGTATCGTGAAAAAAAATGTGATGCGATTATTGCGATTGGTGGTGGTTCGGTTATTGATACATCGAAAGCAACTAATATTTTAGTTTCAGAAGGTGGCGATGATTTATTGCAATACTCAGGTGCGCATAACCTACCAAAACCATTAAAACCATTCTTCGTGATTCCGACAACGTCTGGTACAGGTTCTGAAGCAACTATGGTTGCTGTCGTTTCTGATACGCAAAAAAATGTCAAACTTGCATTTGCTTCTTACTATCTCATGCCACATGCAGCGATTCTTGATCCGCGCATGACACAAACATTGCCACCACACCTAACCGCAATGACAGGTATGGATGCACTCACTCACTGTGTTGAAGCTTATACATGCTTAGCAGCGAATCCTTTAAGCGATGCTTATGCAAGTGCTGGCATCAAGAAAATTAGTGAAAACTTATTCAAAGTTTTAGACAATCCAAGTGATGCACAAGGTCGTTTAGAGCTTGCTCAAGCATCAACTATGGCGGGAATCGCATTCTCTAATTCAATGGTTGGTTTAGTACACTCACTTGGTCACGCCTTAGGTGCGGTGGCTCACCTACCACATGGTCTTTGCATGAACTTATTCTTGCCATATGTGCTTGAATACAACAAAGAAGTCAATGGTGCTAAGATTGGTGAATTATTGCTTCCACTTGCAGGTGCAGATATCTATGCACAGACACCTGCTCATCTGCGAGCAGAAAAAGCCATTGCAACTATTTTAACCATGCGTGATCGTTTATTCACGCTTACTAAACTTCCACGCACTTTACGTGAAACGGGTAAAGTGACAGAAGCGCAGTTAGACGAAGTTGCTGAAAAAGCGTTAAATGATGGTTCCATCATTTACAACCCAAAAGAAGCGAATTTAGAAGATCTTCGCGCAATTTTGCAAAAAGCATGGTAATTCATTAAGTTAAATAAATAATTTAACTTTCAAAGCCCCGATATAATCTCGTTATCGGGGCTTTGCTATTTTAAATGAATCTTTATTCATCTATTTCTTTGGCGAATTGGCAAAAAAATTGCTAAAAGAAGCATAAAAGTACTGACAATTTATAATAAATTACGATAAATTGGCGCACTTCTTTTTTTTGTAGCAGGGGTCATTTTTGTCTCAAATGACCCTTAAAACCATAGCTGATCTTTGATCAACGATTATGAGGATAACGCCGTTGACAAATATTTCTGGGACTCCATCGGTAGCTAAACTGCAAAAAACGCTAGGTCTCTGGCACATTATCATTATTGGTTTGGCTTATATTCAACCGATGACCTTGTTTGACACTTTCGGTCTGGTATCAGAAGAAAGTCATCACCACGTTCCTACCTCTTACATTGTGGCATTGATTGCGATTTTGTTTACATCGCTAAGCTATGGGCACATGATTCGCCGTTATCCATCTTCTGGATCGGCTTATACTTACGCTCAAAAATCCATCCATCCCAATGTTGGCTTTATGGTGGGGTGGTCTTCTTGGCTCGATTATTTACTATCACCGATGGTCAATATCATCTTGGCGGGAATCTATCTGGATGCCTTATTTCCAAATGTAAACCATTGGGTCTGGGTGATTATCCTGACTGCCTTTATGACTGGCATCAACTTGCGTGGCGCTCGTTTTGTTGCAAACTTTAATAGCTTGATTGTTTTAGTTCAACTGATCGTCATCGGTGTATTCACCTATTTGGTTTATAACAAACTACAAATGGGGTATAACGCAGAAGGTCCAATTACTGCAGAAACACGCTATCAACTTTGGAGCTTACAACCGTTCTGGAATGAGCTAACCTCTATTGGCGCGTTAATTACAGGTGCGACTTTACTGTGCTTTTCATTTACAGGTTTTGACTCGCTAAGCTCTCTAGCAGAAGAAACTAAAGATACTGAAAAGACCTTACCAAAAGCGATTTTCTTGACTGCATTATTCGCAGGTGTAATTTTTATTATCAGCACCTACTTTATGCAAATCTACTTCCCGAATGATCCTAAAACTTATTTTGAGGACGTCGCCGCAACCCAGCCTGACATCCTGTTGCTGGTGGGTGGTTCGTTATTCCAGTCCTATGTGCTTGCCTTTGCAATTGTGACTGTCATGGCATCTGGTATTTCAGCTCATGCTGGCGTATCACGTCTGATGTATGTGATGGGTCGGGACGGTGTGATTAACAAGAAAATCTTCGGCCATATTAGTCATAAAACATATACCCCATCTTATAATATTATCATTGTAGGATTGGTCGCATTAAGCGCTGGTTTTATGAGTTTGGATGTTGTGATTTCAATGATCAGCTTTGGTGCTTTGATTGCATTTACTTTTGTAAATCTCTCAGTGATTTCTCGCTATGCATTACGTGATGGCCGTACAAAGAATTTCAAAGATATTTTAAACTTTGTCATCATTCCTCTTTGTGGCTTCCTGAGTGTCTTCGCTATGTGGCTAGAAATTGAAGATACAGCATTAAAATACGGTTTATGGTGGGCAATGTTTGGTATTTTATATTTAGGCTATAAAACCAAAGGCTTTAAATATAATGCACCTCAACACAATGAACACGAATAAAATCATCTAAATCTAAAAAGGCGCTAAATGCGCCTTTTTATTAACTCAAAAACTTAGCTATGCAGTTTTTCAACAATTGATTTAACACGTTCCGCATACAGCTTCGCTGTTTCTAAGTCCCCTGTTGGAATCTCATCTACACTCGCATCAGAAGGTGATTGAACCAGTAAACCAACAGAACCGCCTAAATTATTCACATCTTCGCGTTTTGCGGCTTTGGTATTGGCTGGAAGTAAACCTAAACTCACCCAAATACCACCATGCTGAGAAGCTAAGGTTTGTAATTGAATCAACGTCACTTGTTTATCACCATTTAAACTTGCACTGTTTGTAAATCTTGCAAAAACTTTATCTTGCCAACCACGTGTGAACCATACCTTTGAGGAAGCATCAGCAAATTTCTTAAATTGCCAAGGTGCTGTTCCCATGTATGTTGGCGCACCAAATACAATCGCTTGGGCATCATTTAACGTTTGCCAATCTTGTTCTGTAATTTCACCATTCTGATCAATTTCAATTAATGTAGCATCAATCGGTTGTGCAAAATTTTGTGCAATTACTTTGGTGTGACCATAACCAGAGAAATATACAACTGCAATTTTTGTCATGAGATGATCCAAAATTTTTAAAAAGTTCAATTTAATCATATATTTTAGAAACTAGGTGTCAATTAGTTACCAATCAGTAACTAGGTGTGCTAAATGAATAAATTAAGGGTTAAAAACATGAATCAGGCATTAAAATATAATATTTATCAACAACATTGCCCTGCCCGATTATTTTTTGAAAAAATTGCAGATAAATGGGTTTTGTTGATCATCAATATACTTGCAAGAGAAACTCAGCATTTTAATTTACTCAAAAAGAGTATTCAGGGTATTTCCCCAAAAGTACTTTCACAAAAATTAAAAATGTTAGAACGAGATGGATTTATTGCAAGACAAGTACAAGATACTGCACCCATTCGTGTTGATTACTCATTAACCCCACTCGGCTTAGAAGTCGCAAAAATGGCATATCAATTGAAAGACTGGGCAGAGAGTAATATTGAACAAGTTATTTATGCACAGCAACGTTTTGATGCAATACAAGAATAGTAATTCTAATCATTCAGTGAGGTATGTATGTATCCACAGCCTTTAATTGCGGTAGCTGATATCGAAAAAACCAGTCAGTGGTATCAAACAATACTTGGTTTAGAAAGCGGACATGGTGGCAGAGAATATGAACAATTGTTGTTTGAGCAGCATGTGGTGTTACAACTGCACCAATGGCAAGTGCATGATCACTCACATATCGGTGCCCCCAAACGGCTGATTGGAAATGGGGTTTTATTGTGGTTTGAAAGCAAGCGATTTGATGAGATTGTTCAAAAATTACAAACTCATCAAATCGAAATTTTAGAAGGACCAAAATACAACTCTAACGCACACCATCGAGAGATTTGGTTTAAAGATCTGAATGGTTATATCTTAGTTGTTGCAAGCCCCTATGGTGATCTCTAACCCAAGAAATTAAAGTTGTTTAAAACCCTGTTGTCTCCACGCTTCATAGACAATCACGGCGGTTGCGTTAGAGAGGTTTAAACTTCTTGAATTTTCAGCCATTGGCAGACGAATCCATTGCTCTTGTGGGAACATTAAACGCACTTGTTCAGGTAAACCACGAGTTTCAGGCCCCATCAACAAAGCAACTGGACGATTTAAATCCACTGTATGCGGTGTCGCTGTACCTTTAGTGGTCAGTGGAAAAACATGCTCAACACCTTTGGTTTTTAAATCGGCAAGACAGAGTTCGATATTGTCCCAAATTTGCATTCTTGCCCATTCGTGGTAATCCAAACCTGCTCGCTTCAATTTCTTATCGTCTAGTTCGAAACCTAAAGGTCTCACTAAATGCAATTGAGCACCTGTATTGGCACACAAACGAATAATATTACCTGTGTTTGCAGGTATTTCTGGTTCGTATAGGACAACATGAATCACAAATTTTCTCTACTATTCAAATTCTCCAAATCTATTTATTCAATAGATCTGGAATGACGACAACGCCATAAAGGAAATTTTATTGCCATTTTAACTGTTCACGCAGACTGACTACTTCACCAATAATGGTTAAAGTCGGTGCTACGATATGATGCTCAGATACTTTGGTCGCTATATCCGCTAAAGTTCCAACCACCACATTTTGATCTGGCGTAGTACCTTTGGAAATAAGCGCAACTGGCATATTTGGACGCTGACCGTGAGCAATCAGTTGCTCACAAATGCGTTCTAAACCGACTAAGCCCATGTATAACACCAAAGTTTGGTTTTCATACACTAGCTCATTCCAAGGAAGTTCTGGTGATCCCTCTTTAAGGTGTCCTGTTAAAAAACGTACGCTTTGTGCGTAATCACGATGCGTGAGTGGAATACCTGCATAAGCAGAACACCCTGACGCCGCTGTAATCCCCGGCACAACTTGAAATGTAACATCAGCTTCAACTAATTCTTGAATCTCTTCGCCACCACGCCCAAAAATAAATGGATCACCACCTTTTAAGCGGCAAACACGCTTACCCTTTTGTGCATATTCAACCAACAAAGCATTAATACCATCTTGTGGGACTGAATGATTAGAACGTGCTTTACCTACATAAATCTTTTCAGCATCACGGCGGCACAATTCTAAGATCGGTGCAGAGACCAAACGATCATAAATCACCACATCAGCTTGTTGCATCAAACGTAATGCTTTTAGAGTCAGCAACTCTGGATCACCGGGACCCGCACCCACTAAATAGACTTCACCTTTCGGTGCAGTCCATTCTGTTAAGGCTTGTTCAATTAAATTATTTGCCACCTCAAGATTGTCATTAAAGACTTGTTCTTTTAGTGGGCTTGCGTATAAGTTTTCCCAAAAAATACGACGCTCATCTGGATTGGTAATTTTTTCTTTCACCTGTTTACGCCATTGACCAGAAAACTCAGCTAATTTACCCATACCATGTGGAATAGAACTTTCTAACTGTGTACGAATTTGACGTGATAAAACAGGCGAAGCTCCATTTGAAGCCACAGAAATAACGAGTGGTGACCGATCAATAATTGCAGGCACCATAAAACGACAATTTGGAATATCATCCACGCTATTGACGAGAAGATTACGTATCTCACATTGCTCAAAGACAGCTTTATTCACATCAGGCTGATCTGTCGCTGCAATCACTAGGCGATAAGGCGTTGCTAAAATATTTACTGAAAAAGGAGCCTGGATATATTGACCCAGTGACTTCTCAACTAATTCTTGCAAATCAGGCTCAATCTCTGGTGCAATCACATCAATAATTGCACCAGCTTTGACTAACAAGTTTGCTTTGCGGTAGGCAATATGCCCACCACCCACAATCAGGCAACGTTGCTGCTGCAACTTTAAAGAGATTGGGAAAATTTCCACGATACGCCTCTATATTTTTTAGATCTGATTGAGCTAAAGCAAAAACTATGCACAAATTCGATGCATTTTAGTCTATATAACTAATACCGCCCATATATGGACGTAAAACTTCAGGAATCTCAATCGAACCATCCGCACGTTGATAGTTTTCCATCACTGCAAGCAAAGTACGACCTACAGCTAAACCTGAACCATTCAACGTATGCACCAATTCGATCTTCTTCTGATCTACGCGGTAGCGTGCTTTCATACGTCTTGCTTGGAAATCGCCCATGTTTGAGCAACTTGAGATTTCACGATAGGTATTTTGGCTTGGCACCCATACT
This sequence comes from Acinetobacter sp. WCHA45, assembly GCF_002165255.2. Taxonomy (NCBI): domain Bacteria; kingdom Pseudomonadati; phylum Pseudomonadota; class Gammaproteobacteria; order Moraxellales; family Moraxellaceae; genus Acinetobacter; species Acinetobacter sp. WCHA45. The sequence goes on from NZ_CP028561.1 coordinate 2,000,742, forward strand.
TCTAAGTCATAAGTTTTGGTTGCACCAAAACCCATATCACCACCACAGAGCAAAATTTTACGATATGGTAAGCCTAATGCCTGCAAAATGCCCTCTGCATGTGCAGTTAGTTCTTCAAGCGCCTGCATTGAGTGCTCTGGTTTTGAAATTTGCACCATTTCGACCTTATCGAACTGATGTTGACGAATCAAACCACGGGTATCACGACCATAAGAACCTGCTTCGCTACGGAAACATGGTGTATGTGCTGCGTATTTAAGTGGTAAACGATCGGCATCTAAGATTTCATCACGCACAAAGTTTGTTACTGGCACTTCTGCGGTCGGGATCAGGTAATATTCTTTTTCACCTTGCAACTTGAATAAGTCTTCTTCAAATTTAGGCAGCTGACCTGTACCACGTAAACTATCTGCATTGACTAAATAGGGTACATACGCTTCGGTATAACCATTTTTAAGGGTATGTGTATCTAACATAAACTGCGTCAAAGCGCGTTGTAGACGTGCCAAAGGACCTTTGAGTACGCTAAAACGTGAACCTGTTAATTTGGTTGCTGTTTCAAACTCAAGTCCACCCATCCACTCACCAAGATCGGTATGATCTTTGATCTCAAAATCAAATTGGCGTGGTGTGCCCCACTTTAAGATTTCAACATTATCGCTTTCATCTTTACCTTCTGGAACAGATTCATCAGGTAAGTTTGGAATCGCCAGTGATTTTTGCTCTAGTTCAGTTTGCAACTCAGCAAGCGCAACTTCAGCCGCTTTGATTTCATCTCCAATGGCAGCCATACGCGCCATGATTTCAGACGCATCTCCGCCCGACTTTTTGATTTGACCAACTTGTTTTGCGCCCGCATTACGCTCTGCCTGCAAGTTTTCAGCTTTGGACTGCAATTCTTTACGGCGTGCTTCTAAATCCGCCCATTCTTGTACATTAAGCTGAATACCACGTTTTGCTAAAGCAGCATTCACTGCTTCAATATTATTTCTGAGTAATTTTGGGTCGATCATAATCAATCATGAATAGAGAAAAAACTGGCTATAGTGTAAGGCTTTAACCTAAAAAAATACAGCGATTGGCAATAAACTATCAGCATCTATAAACAATGTTTAGATGCTGACTAACAACTAATTTGGCTCTTTCGGTAAGCTTGGTAAATATTCAGACTTGATAAATTTTTTGGCTGAATAATACGGTAAAGTTAATTCGCTCATCCCTTCTGCATAAGAGGCCAACTCATACAATGGATAGACGAACACGATCCCATTGACTCCATAATAAAAATTATCACTGACTTGCAATTGATCTTTCTTAATTTGGTGATCATCTAACCAGTTTTGATTAGCAGCATATAACTCATCACGAAGTTTTTGATTCATTTCGGGTTTAATTAATTCACTTACAGTAATGTGTTTTTTATTGGACAAGTCAAAATTGACAAATTCTTGATGTGACATACCATGCGCAGCACCAGCTGAGTATGAATAAGTCTGAATTGCGAAAGTCGCCAAATTATAATTTTGCCCTACAAAACGTACATAGGTACTACTTTCACTGAGTGATGGTTCACCAGCAGCGACTTTTACCTTTTGATCAGCTAAGTTCGAAAATGCATTCGGCTCAGCTTTTTTCATACGATTGAGAAAATATTCATCAATCCATTTTTGATTGGTTTCAACATTTTGTAAATCATAATTGGTACAACCATCTTCTAAACAGACTTTTTGTTTGGGTATTTTGACTGCAATAACTTTCGCTTGAATGAGTGGAATATCCACTTTGTCCTTTCCATTAGTTGTATCTTTTTTAGGTTGGCAACCTGTTAATGCAATAACTGTCAGGCTAGGAAGAAGCGGAATAATTTTTGATAATTGTGTAAAGTTCATCATCATGTAAGTCTCTGATGTTTTTCTTCACTATACAAAGCCTTGCCTATAGATGAAATTAAGAAATGTATCTACATTTCAGCTCAAAGAGCCACAGTAATTGCAGCTCTTTGAGTATTTAGAATATTACTGATCAATAATATCCGTACCTTTCGGTGGCGTGAAATTAAATACTGATGCAGGAATAGTTGGATTAACTTTTACATTAGTAAAGCGAACATTCGTTGTTTGACCTAAAGAATCTTGTAAGACCATCAAGTTAGGTGCCTTATTTGCACCAAAACTAATCGTTAAACTTTGAAATGCTCCATCCTCTTGTTTTGGATACAAAGTATAATAAAGCTTACTACGATTAGGCTGCGTTACTCTGTAAGATTGCATAATCTGATTGGTATTCCCTGACAGTAAAAGCGCTGGGGTATTGGCAATTTGATCATCCAAGCTTTGACGTACTGCTTGTTGAAGATCAGGATCATAAATCCAGACGACTTTACCTGTAGTCACAATCGTTTGTTTAGCAGGACTTGTGGTTTCCCAATAAAACTTTCCAGGTCGTTCAACTTTCATTGAACCTTTAAAAGTCTGGTTCATATGTTGTGCAGTTAAACCTTTTTTCTGAACTGCTTTATTACTCGCAGCTACTTTGGTACTTTGTTCAAAATCTGCTGTGAATCTTTGTAAGCCAGAGAGTTGTTGAACCAAACTATTCGTCGCCTGCTGAGTCGATGCAGCCACAGGTGCAGCAAATACCTGACTACTCACAACAGGAGCAAGTGTAGCTACACTTAAAGTTGTTGCATAAGCGATTTTTTTTACGAAATTCATAAAATGAACCTTCTATCAGATTTTTACTGTTATGACGACATCTTACTGTTTTTGATCATTTAAAAAATGAAGAAAAGCATTGGTTTTGTGTAATTCGTGTCGCAAAGGTCTGCATTATGTATGAAGTTACAGCCTTTATGTAGAAATTGTAAATATAAAAAAACCCGCTAAAAGCGGGTTTTTTTGAACCATTAAAGCTTAAGCTTCAACAGTTACATAGCGACGGCCAAATTGACCTTTCACTTCAAATTTTACTACGCCGTCAGCAGTAGCAAATAAAGTATGGTCACGACCCATACCAACATTTGCACCAGCGTGGAATTCTGTACCACGTTGACGAACGATGATGTTACCAGCAGTTACAGTTTGACCACCGTAAACTTTAACACCTAACATCTTAGGATTCGAATCACGACCGTTCTTCGTCGATCCACCGGCTTTTTTAGTTGCCATGTCTATTTACTCCTGAGTTAGCCTGCGATACCAGTAATTTTCAACTCGGTAAACCATTGACGGTGACCTTGTTGCTTACGGTAGTGTTTACGACGACGCATTTTGATGATGCGGATTTTGTCGTGACGACCATGGCCAACTACTTCTGCAGTTACTTTTGCGCCAGCTACTACTGGAGCACCGATTTGAATGCTGTCACCGTTAACAACCATTAATACGTCATCAAACGTAATAGTTGAACCAGTTTCTGCTTTCAACAATTCTACTTTAAGGGTTTCACCCTCAACAACACGGTGCTGTTTACCACCGCTTTGGATTACTGCGTACATAATGTACTCCAACATGCCCGTGTCGTCGTGTCGATAAAGGGATATACCGAGCTTAAAACGAACGCCACTGGGGTTATACAAGGGGACAAATTTTAAGTGAAAATTGATCAAACAACAAGTCATTTTGCACAAATGCAGAGATATTGATAAGTTGCTTGGATTTTTTAATGAAATCAATTAGATTGATGTCGGCTTGTTTTGATTGATTCTGATCAAAATTTGAAATACATTTTTAAAAACAAATTGCGACAATAACAAACTGTGTTTTTATCAAGTCATAAGTAGAGTGATATCGGTTTATAGAGGATTGCCTTTATTTGACTAAATTAAGACCAAAAAACTCACCGTCTTGTTGTAAATCACAGATTACATGACTTGTATAACTGTTTAGCAATAAATTAATTGATACACTTGGCAACATTATCCACCTATACGAGGTTTTCCTTCATATGGTTATCGATTTCAAGCAAGACATTCTCTCCCCTGTTGCGACAGATTTTGCTGCGATGGATCACCTGATCAATGAAGGTATAAGTTCTAAAGTTGGTCTTGTTATGTCGGTGAGTAAACATGTTGTTGAAGCTGGCGGTAAACGTATGCGCCCAATCATGTGTTTACTTGCTGCTCGTGCTTGCGGCGTCGCAAACATGCAACATGCCCAACATTTAGCGGCAATTATCGAAATGCTACACACTGCAACATTGGTGCATGATGATGTCGTTGATGAATCCAACTTACGCCGTGGTCGTCCAACCGCAAATGCAACATGGAACAATCAGACCGCCGTTCTGGTGGGTGACTTCCTGATAGCACGGGCCTTTGATTTGCTGGTGGATTTAAACAACATCACTTTACTCAAGGACTTCTCAACAGGAACCTGTGAGATTGCGGAAGGCGAGGTTTTACAGCTTCAGGCCCAGCACCAGCCAGACACCACTGAAGAAACCTATCTCAGAATTATTCATGGTAAAACCTCACGCCTGTTTGAACTGGCAACTGAAGGCGCGGCAATTCTGGCGGGCAGAGAAGAATATCGTGAGCCACTACGCCGTTTTGCTGGCCATTTTGGCAATGCCTTTCAGATTATTGATGATATTTTGGACTACACCTCTGATGCCGACACATTAGGTAAAAATATTGGTGATGATTTAATGGAAGGTAAACCGACTTTACCGTTAATTTCAGCATTAGCTCATTCAACTGGAGATGATCATGCGATTATTCGTCGCAGTATCGCGACAGGTGGTATCGAGCATTTGGACAAAGTCATTGAAATTGTTCACAACTCAGGCGGCTTAGACTACTGTCAAAAACGTGCCAAACAAGAAACGGATGCAGCTTTAGAAGCGCTTAAAGCGCTACCAGATAATGAATATCGCCAAGCACTGATTAATTTGACCTTAATGGCCTTACATCGACTTCAATAATTTTATGAGTGCCTATGCATTTAACTTTATCTGATTTATTTTTAAAAATGCAGGAACAGCTTGATCAAAACCAAGCTGTTTTAGATGAAAATATTATCATCGAATTAATTAACCGCTTACGGCCAAAAAATCCAAAGGACGCGGACGAAGTTAAACAACAGATTCAGGGCTTCATCAAAATATTATTATTGACGCCGGCGTCTGCGCTCCTATTACAAAATTTCTTACTCAAACTGATTAGCCAATACAAACAGATTAGCTTATATGCTGATAGTGGTATTCTTTCATTAGATGGTTTTTGGAATCAACTGAGTCAACGCCTTGGTGCGCACTTTCTTCCATTGGTTGAAGACGGTCAGCAGTTAAAGACTCTTATTGGAAAAGTATTTTACCAAGAAACAGATAGCCAATGGCTTGATCTGATTGAGAATCAAGACTGGATCACTTTATTTAATCTGTTAGCCGAAAGCCAAAGTAATACGGTTGAAAAACAAATTTCTAAAAATGAGCTCATCAAGGCGATTACCGTTTTGTCTTATCGAATCAGTGGTATAGGTTTATATCCTGAATTTATTAATGCTCAGCCAGATATTATTGAATATGAATCTCCCTTCTTAGTTCAAAATCGAGAAATTGTTGAATTCATCGAGAAATATAAAAAACAAATTGATGATCAAGATGCAGTTGTTGTAATGCCACCACCTGATGCTTCTCAGGCATTTGTAATGCTAGATCAATGCCGTGAAGTCGTACTCAAAATTCGCCGTGCAACTAAACGTATTGGTGTGAGTGTTAGCTTAACCTATTTATTATCTCTACTTGAGCAAGCAATTGATCGTATTGAACTTTTATTGAGCTTATTGGCAAGTAAAAATGAGATACGCTATCTTGCATTAGGTGAATTACTTACTGACTTCACCAAGGCACATTATGATGAAAAAAGTGTTCGTCATTTACTCAGTTCAACCAGCGAACTGGTTGCATTACAGGTCACTGAAAATGCGAGTAAAACAGGTGAACATTATGTAAGCACTGATAGAGCTGGTTTTTTGGGTATGTATAAAGCAGCAGCAGGTGCTGGTGCAATTATCGCAACGATGGCCACTTTAAAGATTTTAACTGCTCGTTTAGTGCTCGCACCTTTTACACATGCTTTTTTATATAGTATGAATTATGCATTAGGCTTCATGCTTATCCATGTCTTACACTTTACCGTTGCGACCAAACAACCCGCGATGACAGCGGCAGCACTTGCCGCAACAGTACAACACCAAAAAGGCAGTAAAACAGCTCAAATTGCTGAATTGGCTGCTCTGATTATCAACATTATTCGAACTCAATTTATTGCAATCCTCGGTAACATTTCGATTGCTATACCAGTAGCAGCTTTAATTACTTTTTTATGGCAATACAATCTACATGAACCTTTGCTTTCATCAACAAAAGCAACCAAAACCTTACATGATCTAAATCCATTTACTTCGTTAGCTGTACCCCATGCTGCAATTGCTGGAATATGCTTATTTTTCTCAGGACTACTTGCAGGCTACTTCGATAATTTGGCCATCTACCGAAAAGTTGGTCCTCGTTTAAAACAACACCATCGTTTGAAACGCTGGATGGGACAACAGCGTTTAGATAAATTTGCCAATTATATTGAAACGAATCTTGGGGCTTTGGCTGGTAATTTTCTTTTTGGCATCATGCTTGGCAGTATGGGAACCATTGGTTTTATTCTTGGTTTACCTTTAGATATTCGACATATTGCCTTTGCCTCTGCCAATTTTATTCAAGGTCTTATGACCATCGGTAGCCCTGATATTGGTTTAATCATCGTGTCTTTTTTAGGGGTTATGCTCATCGGCCTGACTAACTTATTTGTCAGCTTTACCTTGACAATTATTGTTGCACTTCGTGCCCGACGCGTCCGCTTCGCTCAATGGAAACCACTCGCAAAATTAGTGATGACTCATTTCTTAACCCGACCAAGTGACTTTTTTTGGCCCCCGAGTCAACCTGTACAGTTAGAAGAACAAAATAAAACTGAGCAAAAAGTGAGACATTAATCGAATTTTGTTATGTTTTTTTAATGAAGCTTGTACAAATATAAAAATGAAATTATCATAAAATTTCAAGACTTGACCAAAAGTGTACTCGCTAGTACACTTCAAAACATTCGATAACCCTGAACAATGGTTAAGCAAAAAATGAGGTTCGCATGCCGTACCTATTGCTTTGTATTGGTTGCTTTTTTTTAGGATTGGGCGTGATTGGGTTCATTTTTCCAAACACATCAAATTTAGACCTTTTTAGTGTTCAAGCTTTTTTTGAACACCGTTCATTGACGCTTAACCGTGTGACAATTCTACTTTCTCTGTTGGGTGGGATGCCATTTTTATTATTTTTAACCACTTTTTTGTGTCTTTATCAAACTTGGATTAAAAACTATAAGAATGTGATTTTTATCACTTTAAGTGTGGGTGGAAGTATTGGGATTGGTTGGCTTCTGAAATGGAGTATTGATCGACCAAGACCCTTGGAGTTTTATCACTTAGTTCAAAGCTATGGCGCATCATTCCCAAGTGCCCATAGCCTTTATGCAGCAACCCTTGCGAGTTTAATGATGTTATTGCTTCAGCAACATAAATATCGCATTAGTGTCATTTTAGTATCTACGTTATGGTTTATTTTCATGGGGATATCTAGAGTTTATGCAGGGGTTCACTTTCCAACTGATGTATTGGCTGGTTGGGGTATTGGGTTGATTTTGACTTCGTTGCTTTGGTTTTGGCTGTATCAAAGCAATTTCAGCAACAATTTGTTTTTAGATAACAAATCTAAATTGAGGTGGAATAATGATGTCGGCTAAGCTTTGGGCACCTGCCCTGACTGCTTGCGCATTAGCAACAAGCATTGCGCTTGTTGGTTGTAGCAAAGATCCTAAAAATGCACAGCAAACCGCTGCTGCACAAAAAATGCCACCTCCAGAAGTCGGTATCATCGTTGCACAACCACAAAGCGTTGAACAAAACGTAGAACTTTCGGGTCGAACGTCTGCATATCAAATTTCAGAAGTTCGTCCACAAACAGGCGGCGTCATTTTAAAGCGTTTATTTGCTGAAGGCAGTTATGTACAAGCAGGTCAAGCACTCTATGAAATTGATGCGAATACAAATCGTGCAACTGCTGATAGTGCTCGTGCAACCTTATTGCGTCAGCAAGCAAATTTAAATGCGCTGCGTGTGAAAGAAGGTCGTTATCGTCAATTGGTTGGAACTAATGCTGTTTCTAAACAAGAATATGATGATATCAATGCTCAAGTTCAACTCGCTGAAGCAGATGTCGCAGCATCACAAGCAGCGCTTAAAAATGCTGAAATTAATTTAGGTTACTCAACTGTTCGAGCACCTATTTCAGGACAATCGAGTCGTTCATCAGTTACCTCTGGTGCTTTAGTTACAGCAAATCAAGCAGATCCATTAGTGACAATTCAACAACTTGACCCAATCTATGTTGATATCAATCAGTCAAGTGCTGAACTATTACGTCTGCGTCAGCAACTCAGCAAAGGTAGTTTAGACAATAGCAACAATACTCGGGTCAAAATTACACTTGAAGATGGTTCAGATTATCCATTAGAAGGACAACTTGCATTCTCTGGCGCTAGCGTTAATCCAGAAACTGGTACAGTGACTTTACGTGCGGTATTCCCAAACCCAAATCATCTGTTATTACCAGGTATGTATGCAACTGCAAAAATTTCTCAAGCAGTTCTACCGAATGCTTACTTGATTCCTCAAGCGGCTGTAACACGTTTACCAACAGGTCAAGCAATCGCACTGATCGTAAATGCGAAAGGTGCAATTGAAACTCGCCCTATCACAACAGTCGGCGTAAAAGGCCAAGATTGGATTGTGACTGAAGGCTTAAAAGTTGGTGATAAAGTTGTAGTCGATGGCGTTGCTAAGGTCAAAGAAGGGCAAGAAGTTTCTGCTAAGCCTTATCAACCACAGGCAAAAGCACCACAAGGTCAAAATGCTACACCACCAGCCGCCGCTGAACAACAAAAGCAAGCCGATTCAGCAAAAGCTGAACAAAAAGCTACTTCACAAGCTTAAGGGGTAGATTGCATGGCTCAATTTTTTATCCATCGCCCAATTTTTGCATGGGTGATAGCACTGGTAATTATGCTGGCGGGTATTCTCACCCTCACCAAAATGCCAGTTGCGCAATACCCAACAATTGCACCGCCCACGGTGACAATTTCTGCAACATATCCAGGTGCTTCAGCTCAGACTGTTGAGAATACGGTTACTCAAATCATTGAACAGCAAATGAATGGTTTGGATGGTTTGCGTTATATCTCTTCAAACAGTGCGGGTAATGGTCAAGCATCGATCAACTTAAACTTCGAACAAGGCATTGATCCTGATATCGCTCAAGTTCAGGTTCAAAACAAACTGCAATCAGCAACAGCACTGTTACCTGCTGACGTACAACGTCAAGGTGTAAAAGTGACGAAGTCTGGTGCAAGCTTCTTGCAAGTTATTGCATTTTACTCGCCAGATAACAGCCTTTCTGCTTCTGACATTAAAGATTATGTGAACTCAAATATTTCTGAGCCACTGAGTCGTGTGGCAGGTGTAGGTGAACTCCAAGTATTTGGTGGTTCATATGCAATGCGTATCTGGTTAGATCCAGCAAAACTTACTAGTTTTAATCTCACACCTTCAGATGTTGCAGCAGCTATACGTTCACAAAATGCTCAAGTTGCGGTAGGTCAATTAGGTGGTGCCCCAGCAGTTCAGGGACAAGTTTTAAATGCGACAGTTAATGCACAAAGTATGTTGCAGACTCCAGAGCAGTTTAAAAACATTTTCCTAAAAAATGCTGCTAATGGCGCACAAGTGCGTTTAAGTGATGTTGCACGTGTTGAGTTAGGTTCAGACAACTATCAGTTTGACTCTAAGTTCAATGGTAATCCTGCAGGTGGTGTCGCGATTAAACTTGCGACGGGTGCAAATGCGCTAGATACAGCTGCTGCAGTTGAAAAACGTTTATCAGAATTACGTGTTAACTATCCAAGTGGTTTAAAAGATAAACTTGCTTACGATACGACACCATTCATTAAGCTTTCGATTGAAAGTGTAGTACACACACTGATTGAAGCTGTGGTATTGGTATTTATTGTGATGTTCCTGTTCTTACAGAACTGGCGCGCAACCATTATTCCAACACTTGCTGTACCCGTGGTTGTATTGGGAACATTTGCTGTTATTAATATCTTTGGCTTTTCGATCAATACGCTGACGATGTTCGCAATGGTACTAGCGATTGGTCTGTTGGTCGATGATGCGATCGTTGTAGTAGAAAACGTCGAACGTGTGATGCAAGAAGAGCACTTGGAGCCTGTAGCAGCGACTGAAAAGTCAATGAGTCAAATTTCTGGTGCTTTAATTGGTATTACCAGTGTATTAACAGCGGTATTCGTACCAATGGCATTTTTTGGTGGTACAACTGGGGTTATTTATCGCCAGTTCTCAATCACTTTAGTCACTGCAATGATTTTATCTTTAATCGTTGCACTAACGTTTACCCCTGCCCTATGTGCGACTTTGTTAAAGCAACATGATCCGAACAAGCAAGAAAGCAACAATATTTTTGCACGCTTCTTCAGTTGGTTTAACCGTGGCTTCGATAAACTATCAGTAAAATATCAAGGTGGTGTCAATCGTATGACCCATCATAAGATTTTCTCTGGGATCATTTATATCGTAGTGATTGCTGGTTTGGTTGGTCTATACAAAGTGTTGCCATCTTCTTTCTTACCAGAAGAAGACCAAGGCGTAGTTATGACTTTAGTTCAGTTGCCGCCAAGCGCTAGCTTAGAACGTACTGATAAAGTTATTACCACAATGACCGATTACTTCCTGCATAAGGAAAAAGATCATGTTGATTCGATCTTTACCGTTTCTGGTTTCTCATTCACTGGAGTCGGTCAAAATGCGGGTCTCGCCTTCATTAAATTGAAAGACTGGGGCGAACGTACAACACCTGAATCACAAATTGGTGCGATTATTCAGCGTGGTATGGCACTGAATATGATTGTAAAAGATGCTTCTTACATCATGCCATTACAATTGCCTGCTATGCCAGAATTAGGCGTATCATCAGGATTTAATATCCAGCTGAAAGATGTCAGTGGTCAAGGCCATGAAAAACTGATTGCGGCAAGAAATGCAATTTTAGGTATGGCATCACAAGACAAACGTCTCGCAGGTGTTCGTCCGAACGGTCAAGAAGATACACCTCAATACAAAATCACTGTTGATCAAGCGCAAGCTGGTGCAATGGGTGTCAGTATTAGTGATATTAACAGCACCATGAGCATGGCTTGGGGTGGCTCTTATATCAATGATTTCGTTGACCGTGGTCGTGTCAAAAAAGTTTATGTCCAAGGTGAAGCGGATACTCGCATGATGCCAGAAGACCTCAACAAATGGTATGTACGCAATAACAAAGGTCAAATGGTTCCATTCTCAGCATTTGCTAAAGGCGAATGGACGTATGGTTCACCACGTTTAGAACGTTATAACGGCGTATCATCTGTCAACATTCAAGGTACTCCTGCACCGGGTGTTAGCTCTGGTGATGCGATGTTGGCAATGGAAGAAATCATTGGTAAGTTACCGTCTATGGGCTTACAAGGCTTCGACTATGAATGGACTGGATTATCTTTAGAAGAACGTGATTCTGGTAATCAGACCCTGCCTTTACTGATTCTTTCGTTATTAATTGTATTCCTATGTCTATCGGCATTATATGAAAGTTGGGCAATTCCGATTTCTGTATTATTGGTTGTACCTTTAGGTATTATCGGTGCCTTTACATTGACATGGTTGGGTATGGTCATTAAAGGCGATCCAAACCTGTCCTTTAATATTTACTTCCAAGTCGCGATCGTAGCAGTCATAGGTCTTTCTGCCAAAAATGCAATTTTAATTGTAGAATTTGCTAAAGAATTGCAGGAGCAAGGTGAAGATTTATTTGATGCAACCTTACATGCTGCAAAAATGCGTTTACGTCCAATTATCATGACTACACTTGCTTTTGGTTTTGGTGTTTTACCATTAGCCCTAGCAAGCGGTGCAGGTGCTGGTAGTCAGCACTCAGTCGGTTATGGTGTACTTGGTGGTGTAATTTCTTCAACACTTTTAGGTATCTTCTTCATCCCTGTATTCTTCGTGTGGATTCGTAGTATCTTTAAGTACAAACCTAAAACTTTAAATACTCAGGAGCATTGATCGTGATGCAAACTGTTTGGTCTATTTCCAGTCGTGGCATTGCAATCTCTGCACTCGCGCTCTCTTTGGCTGCCTGCCAAAGTATGCGCGGGCCAGAGCCTGTTGTGAGCACAAATACTCCTGAAAGCTACGCGTCTTATGGTAATGCTTCTGGAAAATCGATTGCTGAACAAGGTTATAAAGACTTTTTTGCTGACCAACGTTTATTACAGGTCATTGATTTGGCTCTTGCTAATAACCGCGATTTACGTACTGCTGCATTGAATATCCAAAAAGCTCAACAGCAATATCAAATCTCAGAAAACAATCAATTGCCAACAATCGGAGCAAGCGGTAGTGCTGTGCGCCAAGTCAGCCCTTCTCGTGATCCGAATAATCCTTATTCAACTTATCAAGTTGGTTTAGGTCTCACCTCTTATGAGCTTGATTTCTGGGGGCGCGTACGCAGCTTAAAAGATGCTGCATTAGACAGTTATCTAGCAACTCAAAGTTCACGTGATGCAACGCAAATCAGTTTAATCAGCCAAGTCACTCAAGCTTGGTTGAATTATTCATTTGCTAGTGCACAACTCAAACTTGCAGAGCAAACACTCAAAGCACAGCAAGAGTCATTTAACTTGAACAAAAAGCGTTTCGATGTCGGAATTGATAGTGAAATTCCTGTGCGTCAAGCGCAAATTTCAGTTGAAACTGCACGTAATGACGTTGCTAACTACAAAACACAAATTGCTCAAGCGCAGAACTTGTTAAACTTGCTTGTTGGTCAGCCTGTTCCTCAGAACTTGCTGCCTCAACAACAAGTAACTCGCATTACCCAGCAAAATGCGTTAAGTGCAGGCTTACCAAGTGATTTGTTAAATAACCGTCCAGACGTGAAAGCTGCCGAATATCAACTGAGTGCTGCTGGTGCAAATATTGGTGCAGCAAAAGCACAATTATTCCCAACCATTAGTTTGACTGGTTCGGCAGGTTATGCATCAACTGACTTGAGTGATTTATTCAAGTCTGGAAATGCGTTATGGTCTATTGGACCAAGTATTAACATGCCAATCTTCGATTGGGGTACACGCAAAGCGAATGTGAAGATTTCTGAAACGGATCAAAAAATTGCACTTGCTAACTATGAAAAGTCAGTACAGTCGGCTTTCCGTGAAGTGAATGATGCACTTGCAACGCGTGCCAATATTGGTGATCGTTTAACAGCTCAACGTCGTTTAGTTGAAGCGACAAATACGACTTATAAACTTTCTAATGCTCGCTTCCGTGCAGGTATTGATAGTTATTTAACTGTATTAGATGCGCAACGTTCAGCATATTCGGCTGAGCAAGGTTTATTGTTGTTACAACAAGCGAACTTAAATAACCAAGTGGAACTCTATAAAACGCTTGGTGGTGGTTTAAAAGCCAATACAAGTGAAACTGTAAATCCACAACCGTCTAGCGCACAAATTCACGCTGCTCAATAATTTTGATTATTTTCGGTTTAAAAGCTCACTTCGGTGAGCTTTTTTATTGCAACACATGCAAATTTTTCTTATCTTCAAAGATAGAAGATCCATGATTTAGACAAATACTATGTTATTAAGCAGTTTAGAATCTATGCCTGGGCACACTATTTTACGTCAGTTAGATGTTGTTTATGGCAGCACCGTTCGTAGTAAACACGTTGGTCGTGACCTAATGGCTGGTTTGAAAAACATCGTGGGTGGTGAACTGACAGGTTATACAGAATTACTTGAAGAATCTCGTCAAGAAGCAACTCAACGTATGATTGATAAAGCGCGAAGTTTGGGTGCGAATGCTGTTGTCGGAATCCGCTTCTCGACCTCAAATATCGCTCAAGGTGCATCTGAACTCTTTGTCTATGGAACAGCTGTCGTCGTCCAGCCGATCACACCAAAACTTCCTGATCCATTTAGTGCTTAGGTATGTCTATGAGTGGATTAATTTTTCAGGTTATTCTTTTCTTGATTCTGTTTTCAGTCGGATGGGGATTTGGTCGTCATATCGAACAAAAACATTTACGTGAACTAGATGAAAAAGAAAAAAAATTTGCCCATATTCGAATTGATACCAATCGATTTATTGAAACATCAGCAAAGGGGCAATTGGTGAGTAGCAATGTTGTCATCTCACATGATTACTTTAAATACGTACTTGCCAATATTCAAAACTTTTTCGGCGGTCGCCTGACCAGTTATGAAAGTGTGGTTGAACGTGCACGTCGTGAAGCCATGCTTCGCCTCAAGCAAGAAGCAGATCGAATAGGCGCAAACCATATTATGGGGGTTCGTCTCAGCACCACAGAATTAGGTATGCAAGGTGGTATGGTTGAAGTATTTGCTTATGGTACGGCTATTTTAAATGAGTAAAAGGGAGCAAAAACTCCTTTTACTTCACTTTGGTTTTACGAATCATTTTATACAACAGGCTTGGCGACAAACGGGACACCAATACACCCAATTGTTCTTTTTTCCCACCGACAACCACATATTCCTCACCTGCCATCAAAGCTTCAACAACTCGCTGGGCGAATACATCGGCATCCAAACCATTTTCAATGGCTTCATCTTGATGCCCTTGTGGTTTGCCCTCACCATTTAAAGCATTAAATGAAACATTGGTTTTAACAAAACCAGGAAAAACCACTGAAACTGCTATTCCCTCTTTGGCGACTTCCGCACGTAAGCTATTGGCCCACATGTGAATTGCAGCCTTAGCCGCAGAATAAGTCGCGCGATATTGGGTTCCTAAAAGACCCGCCACACTCGAAATAAATACCACCCGACCTGATTTTTGTTTGCGCAAAGTGGGTAATACGGTTTTGGTAAAGAACACTTGGGAGAAATAATCCACTTCCATGATGGCACGTCCAGTGTGCATACTCGTTTCTTCAATCAACGCACGCTGACTCAAGCCTGCATTATTAATCAGCCAATCAATACGTCCTTTGGTTGCGAGAACTCGTTCATGTGCATGGCGGACTTGAGCTTCATCGGTAATATCAGCAGCGATTGAAAGATGCTGTTCAGGCTTAAGTAAACCCACTCGAACCGATTCCAACTCATCATAACAACGTGAAGTCAGTACAACTTGAGCACCTTGTAAAGCGCACTCTCGTGCCAAAGCTTTACCTAGACCTGATGAAGCACCTGTAATCCATACGACTTTATTTTCAAGACTTTTAAGTTTCGCCATGTCATATATCTCCTTTATTTATGCAGGGTGACGCATAAATTTAAGAAAGTGATCTACATAAGTTGCCGCAGCTTGTTGATCAAGTTGAGTACCTAATTTTTCTAAACGCTTATACCCTAAATGTGTCGTCATATTAATGACGCCATTTAAGGTTTTATCGACTACAAAATTAAATTTTAGGCTCTTTTTCGGCTCACGAATTAAATGAGTGACACCTACATCAATCACTTCTGTGAGCAACTTCAGTGAATTGGCAATTTCCCGACTTTCCCCTTCAGCTAATTTTTGACTCGAAGCTTTAACCTGTTGAGTCAACTGTTGCTCAATCGGATAAGTCATATATACCGACTCATCTTCAACTCGAATTGTTTTAGATAAATGTTCAATCAATGGAACTAGACGATCATTCCCAAAGAATGACACTGACCATGGCATATATTTTCGGATTGCTTCTAAAATCTGCTGAATCACTTTTTCAGATTCACCTGTGAGTGAATGATGTTGATTGTCTTGCAATAGCACCATAAAAACTTGTTCTATCACTTCACATGCAATTTCAGATAAAACTGCCCCCAAAGCATTTGCTTGGCTTTCTTTACTACCCTGTAAGAGCTGCGTACGGATGTGAGCAAATCGCGCGTATGTATCGGCATGAATATTTAAAAAAACGGCAGTGTTCATTCTAATCACCCTATTCTAGATTCCATAAAATAAGGGCTTATTCAATAAGCCCTTATTCATCCTTAGATTCTGTTTTTCTTTCATTTTTGGCTTTTCAAATGCTGAATTTACCACATTCTATTCACGATCAACATGCATAAATGCCAAAAATGGTTGACCGTGTGTTGCTTCATTAATTTTTAATAGAATTGAATAACTCATCGTAACCGTCCTTTTTTAAGTTTTAATATTTTTATATCGTTGTTTTATGCTTAAACATTTTTAATTGTGTGATGTAACATACATAAATCTAACTTTTTCAAGAAAAAAACCAACTGTTTTCATCGACTTTTTTTGATGAAAATATTCATCATTTTTTTGCTACAATAGATCTAATTTTTTATTCAATTTTAATCTTCTGTACTATGACTGACGCTCAATCTGCTCAAAATATCGCAACAACTTACGATCCAACCGAGATCGAAAAGAAGTGGTATCAAATCTGGGAACAAAACGGTTATTTCAAACCATCAGGTCAAGGTGAATCATTCTGTATCATGATTCCACCACCAAACGTTACGGGTAGCTTGCACATGGGTCATGGCTTTAACAATGCCATCATGGATGCACTGACTCGTTATAACCGTATGATGGGTAAAAATACCTTATGGCAACCGGGTACTGACCATGCGGGAATTGCAACACAAATGGTGGTAGAACGTCAACTTGGTCTACAAGGGATTAACCGCCATGACTTAGGTCGTGAAAAGTTCATCGACAAAGTTTGGGAATGGAAAGAACAATCAGGCGGAACAATTACACGTCAAATCCGTCGTTTAGGCTCATCAGTCGATTGGTCACGAGAACGCTTCACGATGGATGAAGGTTTATCCAATGCTGTAAAAGAAGTGTTTGTTAAACTTCACGAAGATGGTTTGATCTATCGTGGTAAGCGTTTGGTGAATTGGGATCCAAAACTACAAACTGCCCTTTCTGATCTTGAAGTTGAAAGCAAAGAAGAAAAAGGCTCATTGTGGCACTTTAAATATTTCTTTGAAGACAAATCGCTTAAAACCAAAGATGGTAATGACTATCTTGTGGTTGCAACGACGCGTCCTGAAACATTATTGGGCGATACAGCCGTTGCAGTACATCCTGAAGATGAACGCTATGCACACCTTATCGGTAAAAACATTGTTCTACCGATCACAGGTCGTTTAGTCCCAGTTGTTGCAGATGAATACGTTGAAAAAGACTTCGGTACAGGCTGTGTAAAAATCACGCCTGCGCATGACTTTAATGACTATGAGGTAGGTAAACGTTGTGGTCTAGCGATTATCAATATCTTCAACAAAAATGCAGAAGTTTTGGCTGAGTTTGAATACATCGCTAGAGCGGGTGAGCAAATTTCACAACTACTTCCTGCGCCTGCTGACTATATCGGTTTAGAGCGTTTTGCAGCACGTAAGAAATTGGTTGAACAAGCTGAGGCTGAAGGCTGGTTAGATCAAATTCAACCTTATGACTTGAAAGCACCACGCGGTGACCGTTCAGGTGTGATCGTTGAACCATTATTGACAGACCAATGGTATGTGAAAATTGCACCACTTGCTGAGCCTGCAATTGAAGCAGTTCAAGATGGTCGTATCAAATTTGTTCCTGAGCAATACACCAACATGTATATGTCTTGGATGCGTGATATTCAAGATTGGTGTATCTCTCGCCAACTCTGGTGGGGTCACCGTATCCCTGCTTGGTACGATGCAGAAGGCAACATTTAC
Source organism: Acinetobacter sp. WCHA45 (assembly GCF_002165255.2). Lineage (NCBI taxonomy): Bacteria > Pseudomonadati > Pseudomonadota > Gammaproteobacteria > Moraxellales > Moraxellaceae > Acinetobacter > Acinetobacter sp. WCHA45. Next base: position 2,018,608 of record NZ_CP028561.1, read on the forward strand.
GTGGGTCGCAACGAAGAAGAAGTTCGTAGCAAGAACAACATCGCTGCTGATGTAGAATTGAAACAAGACGAAGACGTTTTGGACACATGGTTCTCATCTGCGCTGTGGACATTCTCAACTTTAGGTTGGACTGGCGACGCACAAAAAGATGCAGCAAATGATTTCCTTAAAACCTTCCATCCAACAGATGTGTTGGTGACTGGTTTTGACATTATCTTCTTCTGGGTTGCACGTATGATCATGATGACCATGCACTTCATGAAGAATGAAGATGGTTCATCACAAGTTCCATTCAAGACGGTTTACGTTCACGGCTTAGTACGTGATGGTGAAGGTCAGAAAATGTCGAAGTCTAAGGGTAACGTCCTTGATCCATTAGATTTGATCGACGGTATTGATTTAGAAAGCCTCGTTGCGAAACGTACCACTGGCTTAATGAATCCAAAAGATGCTGCGAAGATTGAGAAATCAACGCGCAAAGAATTCCCAGAAGGCATCAATGCTTATGGTACGGATGCAGTACGTTTTACCTTCTGTGCGCTTGCAAACACAGGTCGTGACATCAAGTTCGACTTAAAGCGTGTCGAGGGCTACCGTAACTTCTGTAACAAGATTTGGAACGCAACTCGTTTCGTTCTGATGAATGTTGAAGGTCAAACCGTTGGTCAAACTGCTCGCCCTGATCTTTGGGAGTTACCTGAACAGTGGATTATCAGCCGTCTGCAAAAAGCGGAAGCTGCGGTTCAACAAGCTTTCGCAACCTATCGTTTAGATTTAGCTGCACAAGCGATCTACGACTTCATTTGGAATGAATACTGCGACTGGTATGTCGAATTGACCAAGCCAGTATTGAACGATGCGGAAGTGTCTGAAGAGCGTAAAGCCGAAGTTCGTCGTGTATTATTAGCTGTGATGGAAGCATCTTTACGTTTAGCCCACCCAATTATGCCGTACTTGACTGAAGAAATTTGGCAAACGCTTGCGCCAATGCTCGGCATTCAAGGCGAAACCATTATGACTGCGGCATACCCTGTGCCTGCTCAAGAGAAAATCAATGAGCAAGCTGAAGCGGACATGCAGTGGTTACAAGGTTTGATTGGTGCGGTGCGTAACATCCGTGGTGAAATGGGATTAGGTAATGCACGTTTATTACCAGTTCTACTTCAAAATACCACTGAAGCTGAAAAAGCACAGATCACGCGTATTGAAGCGTTGTTTAAAGCTTTAGCGAAAGTGGAAAGCATCACTTTCCTTGCAGATGCTGAGCAACCACCGTTGTCCTCCTCTTCTGTCGTGGGTCACGTGTCTGTATTCGTTCCAATGAAGGGTTTAATTGACCCGAAAGCGGAATTAGGTCGCCTACAAAAAGACTTAGACAAAGTGCAAAAGCAGCATGACCTGATTGCGACTAAGCTTGGTAATGAAGGTTTTGTGGCGAAAGCACCTGCGGCTGTCGTTGAGGGTGAAAAAGCGAAATTAGCTGAGTTTGCTGATCAGTTAGCGAAGATTAAAGCGAATATGGATCAGATTGCAGCGCTTTGATGCTGTGATTTGATATAAAAAAATCCCCTCAACTGAGGGGATTTTTTATTAAAAATCATAATGATATTTTATAGTATAATTAGACTAAAATTTTAACTAACGCTTAGACATGACTACTACAGATAAATATGGATTTTCTGCTGACAGACCAATTAAAAATCTCGAAGATGATTTATTAGATAGAGCCGATTTTTCTAAAAATTTAAGCGATGCTATTTCACAATGGAAAGGTGATGATAGCCTAGTTATCGCTCTACATGGAGATTGGGGTGCTGGTAAATCATCCATAAAAAATATGGCTTTATCACATTCTAAAAAACAAAAAAACTCACCAACAATTATAGAATTTTCACCTTGGGAATGGTCAGCTCAAGATAAGATTGTTCAAGCTTTTTTTGATAAATATCAAAATCTGTAGGAAGAAGAAATTCATCTCAAGAAGATCAAAATTTAGCAAATATATTCTCTAGATATGGCAATCACTTATCCACCGCACATACTTTTCTCAAAGGTGCTAATCTTGCTTTACCACTAATTGTAACCGCTATATTGAGTACAGGCGTAATTAGTAGTTACTTTACTGAAAATACACAATTACCCATACTCATTGCCACCATCACTTCTTTTATCGCCTTAATTTTACCTGCTACAGAAAAAGGAAGTGAATTTTTAGGTAAACTTTCGGAAAATTATGAAAAGCAAGCAAAGTTAAATGAAAAAAACTTAACGGAAATTCGTGATGAGCTTATAGAAGCCTTAGGTAAAAGGCAGACTCCTCTTTTGATTGTTATGGATGATCTAGATCGTCTTACAACTACAGAGTTAAGGATGATTTTCCAATTAATTAAAGCAAATACCGATTTCCCGAATGTAATATTTCTGCTCTTATTTCAAAAAGATATTGTAGAAAAAAAGCTTACTGATAGTACCCAGTCTGGGGAAAACTATCTGGAAAAAATCATCCAAATTCCTTTTACAATTCCCCAAATCCAATTGAAACAAGTCCATAAAGTCTTATTTAAACTACTAAATAATGTGATAAACAGTCACACTGACGCAGACAAAAAATTTGATCAAAAAAGATGGGCTGAGATATATCATAATGGTTTTAAAAATTATTTTAGTAATTTAAGAAATGTATATAGATTCAACTCGGCTCTTTCTTTTAATTTTAATCTCTTTAAAAATAATGATATTTTTGAAGCAGATCCAATAGACTTGATTGCTATTGAATGCTTAAGAGTATTTGAGCCAACTGTCTATGCGAAACTTTCGCAATCTAAGAAAGCTTTCACAACTTTAAATTCTAACTATGGTGACAATCAATCAGAAAAAATAAAATATTCAAGAGTCATTGAAGATGTAATCAATAGTGCATCTGAAAAAAATAGAGAATCTGTTAAAGAAATTTTAACGTTACTCTTCCCTACTGTTCAATGGATCATAAGTAACTACTATCATAATCACAATTCATATCAAGAATGGTTCACACAACTGAGAATTTGTCATAAAGATCACTTTGATAAATATTTTAAACTTAGTTTTGATAGTGAAGACTTTTCAACTTCTGACTTTATAAATTTCCTCCAACTAACTAATGATAGAGAACAACTAAAAGAGAAATTACTAGCCCTAGATGCAAGAAATGTATTAGAAGATTTTTTATCTAAATTTGAAGCTTATAGTAAACAAGTCCCTCAAGAAAACTTTAATTCATATCTCTATGCAATGTTAGATGCTGGTGATGAAGTCAACAGCGAATCTAATAAATTTTTAGGTTTTTCGGCACAAACGTATTTGTTCAGATTATCCTCTTGGTGTTTAGAAGACATTCAAGATATAAAGTCACGAACTAAAATTTTGAGTGATTACATTAATCAAAATTCAAACTTTTCAATTATTGATGATATTCTGATTGCAGAACATCAGAATAGAGAAAAAAATCGTGAAACTTTATTAGATGATTCTGATTTTGAACAACTCAAAAATAATTTTATTAACAAATTAGGGCTTGTTGAGAATTAACAAAGGCAACTGATTAATTTATAATAGTACTATGGATAGATACATACTTACTGATGCCCAATGGGCAAAAATGGAACCTTTTTGCCTAGGTAAAGTGACCGATCGAGGTCGTAGTGGAAAAGATAATCGATTATTCTTAGAAGCAGTCCTCTGGATTGCCCGTACAGGCAGTCCATGGCGTGATCTACCTCCTCATTTTGGTAAATGGAATACCGTCTTTAAAAGATACCGTGACTGGGTGAAAGCTGGTGTATTTGAAACTATTTTTGCATCTGTAAATGAAGATGTTGATTTGGAATACGCCATGATTGATGGAACGATTGTTAAAGTTCATCGACATGGGCAAGGTGCAAAAGGGGGACTTTCAAACAGTCTATAGGTAAATCTCGAGGTGGAATGACCTGTAAAATTCTTGCCTTAGTGGATAGTCTAGGCAACCTCATTAAGTTTCGATTAATGCCTGGTCAATATCACGATTTAGTAGAAACCAAACCTTTAATTGAAGATGTTGATTTTCAAGCATTACTAGCGGATAAAGCATTTGATGCAGATTGGCTGATTCAAGAACTAAATGAACGTAAAGTGAAAGTGGTGATCCCACCCAAATCTAATCGAAAAGTAATGAGAGCATTTGATACGATTATGTATAAATGGCGTCATCTCATTGAAAACTATTTCTGTAAGTTAAAAGAATTTAAACGTATAGCGATGCGTAGTTGTAAAACAGATACGAGTTTTGAAGCCATGATTCAATTGTGCGCTAGTTTAATTAACTCTCGGTAATTCTCAACAAACCCTAAATCAATCAGCTAATTTAAATCCTGAAAAAATTATTAAGAATAAATCATTCCTTTCATTAATGTATCGTTGGAAAAAATGGGGGAATTCTTCTGATGTACTAATTTGGTTTGAAGCACAAACTCAAGATATAAATGGAGTCTTAAAAATACTACGCACCATGATTCAAGTTACTCGATCATCAAATGATTTTTATACAATATCAAATGTTTCAAAACAGATTAAAGCTGATACTGTAGAAAGCTTTTTAGATATTCCACGCATTTTAAATATTATCAATACATCTAGTTTATCTTCACTCTCAGATGAAGAAAAAGAATTAATAGATATGTTAAAGAAAGGTATAGAAAATAGAACTAATGGCAAAGATGACGATTTAAATGACTAAGCCTCACCCCAACACAAACCAAAGGGAGAGGAAACTTCTTCTCCTTTCAGGAAAGGGTTAGGAAGAGGTTACAGTGCCCCATGCCCCAATAACATCTCTACCCCACTCACTTTTTTCATATGCTTTAAACGCTCTTTTTCCCACTTCAACTGCTGCTTTAACTCAGCATAATCCGCATCTATGGCTTTATACACATCACCAATATGCAGATGCTCTGCTTTGACTTTTTTCGCCAACTGAAAAGAATCTAAAATTTCTTCAATTTGACTTTCAAGCTGCTGACTCTGTGCATCCAAAGCCAGTTTATAAAACTTCACTTGCTCTGCCGATAACTCTTTCGACTCTACACCCTTATTCTGTTCAAGCTGTAATTGAAGTTTGAGCAAATAAAACAAATCATGTTGTTCATAGGCCTGACTTGCCTGTTGGAATAACTCGGTTTTTTCTGCTTTTTTGCTTTCATCTTGCTCACGGTCAGGATGAATCATCGCAGCAATTTTTAAATACACGGTTTTCAGCGATTGGGCTGCCATCTGCTCAGCTTGTTCACGTTTCTGCTGTTGTCTAAGTTGCTTGGCTTGTTCCCGTGCTTGCTGTTGTTCGACAGCATACTGCTCAAAGTCATCTTGTTCTAATTCTATATTTTGATCAAAGTTTTCATTAAATTCGAACTTAACTGACTGTACTTTTTTATTCTTTTTAATCGATTGCTGGACATGTTGCTGATAAAAAGTTTCGATCTGCTTGACTAGCGTTAACTGTTCATCATTCAACATTTTGGAACGCTTTAACAACTGTGCAAGCTGAGCAATTTTTTCATCCAATTGCTGCATCTCGGCTTTGGAAAACTCATGTTGCTGTAACAGCATCCAAAGTTGATCCAACTGCTGAAATAAAACATCATGCAGCTCACTATACACAGGCATTAATTTTTTCCGTGTGTGTTGTTGAATCTCGGCTTGGGCATTCTGCCAAGTGGCAAGGCTAATTTTTTGCTGTTCAATTTTATCAATCAGGCGGTTCAGCTTTTTCTGCTGCGCAGACGGCTCAGCCCTTTGTTGTAAACTAACTTTGAGATCAAAGGACATGCTCATTCACCTAAAAATTTTAAAAACCCTAGCAATTATCAAATATTAAAAGTAGTGCGTTCCCAAAGCTATTTACATGAACTTTGAATCCACTATAGCAATCAAGAAATCACTCGATTACGTCCTTGCTGCTTCGCCATATACAAATTTTTATCTGCACGACGAATCGCATCATTCATATCAGTATCATCTAACAGGACTACACTTACACCAATACTTAAACTGATGGCGTGATTTACAATAATTTGTTCTTGCTCAATCGTAGATCGGATTTTCTCTGCCAATATCGCAGCTCCATCCAATGAAGTAGCAGGCAACAAGGCAATAAACTCTTCGCCACCTAAGCGTGCAACGAAATCAGTAATCCGTAAAGCAGTTGGAAGAATTTCTGCAACACGCTGCAATACCTGATCACCTGTTTCATGTCCAAAGGTATCATTCACCTTTTTAAAGAAATCGATATCCATTAATAGCACTGCATAAGTCTGTTGTGTACGCGACATTTGAGTAAATAGATAGGATAAATAATCATTGAAAGCACGGCGATTATGTAAGCCTGTAAGTGCATCATAACGCGCAATATGAGCTAACTCGACATTGGCAACTTGTAGTTCGTGCGTACGTTCTGCAACTTTTTGCTCAAGTGTGGCATTGGCATCTTGAAGTTGATGTTTCTGAGTAAGCAGGGTATCGGTCATGCTTTGCAACGACTGAGATAAGCCCCGAATCTCACGAATACTGGTTTGAGCTTCAAATTGAATATCTTCTTGCCCTTTTTCCACGGCATGCGCTGAATCTGCTAATAATTCAATCGGACGGCTAAACTTATTCGCCAATTTATAAGTAAGTAGCAACAGCAATAATGACAAAATAAAGCCCAGAGCTAATATTTTATGTTGCAGTGATTTTACTTCTGCTAAAGCAATCGAAATAGGCTGACGAATAATCACGTGCCAACCTAAATTGCTCTTAGTTTGCGAAAGCACAGGGACATCTGTAGTTAAATACTGTTGTTTTTCATTCCAATTATGCAAAAAATGATGTCCACGATTTGCCTGAAATGCAGGAGGCTGGACTTGTCCAATGCTTTTAAATGGATATAGAATTTCACCATGCTGATTGACAATAAATACCTCAATACCTCGTTGTGCAGCATTTTCCGATAATGAACTGCTTAATACATGACTCGCCCAACTCCAATCTGCATGTGCAGCCAAAACGCCTTTAATTTTCTGTGTCGATGGATCATAAATTGGCGTAGCGAAATCAATAAAACGTAATGGTTCATTAGGATTAATCGCTTTAATTTTCTTGGCCAGTAAAACAGCTTTATGTACATCGCCTAGATAAACTTGATTTACACCATGAATAAACCACGGGCGTTCTGAAACATCTGCCCCTTCTAGTAAATGATTAGCTGCAACAACGACTTGCCCCTGAGTATTAGCGATTCCTAACCAAGCATAATATTTATAAGACTTTTTGACTTGCTCAAGTTGTTGTTGTACTCGCGGGTTATGAAAATCAGCTTCAGCAAAAAATGGAGATTGGCTTAATAACACCATTTCTCGCTCACGTTCTGTAAGCGAGTTTGCCAAGGTATTACTGATACTTTTCGCTGCAATATATAAGGTCTGACCGCTGGTTTGACTCATTTGCGCCGAAGCAGTCTTACCAATATATAAAGTAATACATAATCCAAACATAAAAGACATCCCTGCGAACAGGACCAGTAGTCGATTACGAAAGGAATCTATGCGAAATATATTCATTTGCATCCTAATAGCAAATCACTTTTTAAACTCAGCAATATATCAAAGATCTTTTATGAATTATTAAGTCAAAGTAACGAATGTACTTGGAAAAATACTAAATCCGATGAAAATAGACTCAAGTTCTATTACTCAAGCTTAAGCTGTAATTTTCGGTTGCAATAGCGCATTCATAGTTAAAAATTTAGTTCTCAAAGTATAATAAATGGTGCTATTTTTAAGAAAAATGCACCACTTTTCACCAAAATTACAATTTACTTTCTAAATTGGTGCGTTTTTTGCTTTATATTTTTTATCAAATTGAGTTGTTCAACGACAGCTTAAGTTTTTAGATTTACTAAATCTATTTTGGTGCAAAAAACGAATCAAATGTTTGCATCGAAATTAAATTTAGCACTTTTTTTGAGCACCACTATGCAAAACGTAGATCTATTTTTCTTACTGCTTGGTGCAGTACTCGTATTGGCAATGCATGCAGGTTTTGCATTTCTTGAGCTTGGTACAGTCCGCCATAAAAACCAAGTTAATGCGCTCAGTAAAATTCTGACCGATTTTGCGATTTCAGCAATCGCTTATTTCTTTGTCGGTTACTGGATTGCATACGGACAAAACTTTTTCCATGCAGGAAGCACTTTAGCGGCTGACCATGGGTTTAACTTAATGCGTTGCTTTTTCTTACTCACCTTCGCAGCAGCGATTCCAGCAATTATTTCTGGCGGCATCGCAGAACGCGCCAAAATGCGTTCACAAGCAATCGCCACTTTAATTCTAGTGGCTTTAATCTATCCTTTCTTCGAAGGCATAATTTGGAATGGCAACTACGGCTTTCAAAAATGGTTAGAAAGCTCTTTTGGTGCAAGCTTCCATGACTTTGCAGGTTCAGTTGTCGTACATGCAATGGGTGGTTGGATTGCATTAGCCGCAGTGATTTTACTTGGCGCGCGTCATGGTCGTTATAAGCATGATGGTCGTGTGAGTGCACATCCACCTTCATCGATTCCATTCCTTGCTTTAGGCTCTTGGATTTTAATTGTTGGTTGGTTTGGCTTTAATGTCATGAGCGCACAACGCGTTGATGCTATTTCAGGATTAGTTGCGATTAACTCTCTTATGGCAATGGTTGGTGGTACATTGTCAGCAAACTTCATGGGTAAAGGTGACCCTGGTTTCTTACATAATGGCCCTCTCGCAGGTTTGGTCGCAATCTGTGCAGGCTCTGATATTGTGCACCCAATTGGTGCACTTGTAATTGGTGGTGCTGCGGGTGCTTTGTTTGTGTATTTATTCACTTATACACAAAATAAACTTAAAGTAGATGATGTTTTGGGTGTATGGCCTTTACATGGTGTATGTGGTGCATTTGGTGGGATTGCGGCAGGCATATTTGGTCTACAAGCATTAGGTGGTTTAGGAGGTGTCTCGATTATTTCTCAAATCATTGGAACAGTTTTAGGCATTGTGATTGCGCTTGCTGGTGGTTTCACCGTTTATGGCATATTGAAAGTTACAATGGGGATTCGCCTTTCTCAAGAAGATGAATATCGTGGTGCGGATCTTTCAATTCATAAAATTTCAGCAAATTCAGAAGAATCAATGTTTTAAAAAGAATTTTTTAAAGCGGCTATTCAGCCGCTTTTTTTATGAACATTTTAAGAGACAATTAAGTTTCAAATTATTAAATAACAAAACTATCATTCTGCCGAATTGCATGCTCTATGATTTTAAAAACACGTTTTTTCTTAATCGCAAGTTTCTTATTATTTGTGAGTTTTTTTATCCTCTTATTCGTGTTTCCAGTCGGCGGAGCAATAGATCTATATTTGATTCAACCATGGGTAGGAACTTTTGGCGATTTTGCTTTGAAAGGCGATTGGTATCTTGCAAAGCTCAATCATACTTATGTCAAAAAAGTTTTAACTATTGTCTATGTAAGCTTTTTCCTACTGTGGATCGCTTCCTTTAAAATAGAAAAATTCAAAGCGAAACGTTGGCAGTATGGCTATATGTTTTGGGTCAGTATGTTATGTACATGCATTATTGGTCTAATGAAAGCACAAGCTGCTCATGCTTGCCCATGGGATATGACCCATAAGACTGTCACAGGTTTTATTTGGGATTTTTCAGCAACCGCTGGACATTGTTTTCCTGGTGGACATGCTAGTACAGGCTTTGCACTGGTGACAGGTTATTTTGTCTATCGACTCGATGAACAAAAGCGAGCATGGTTTTATCTATTTGCAGGTATCCTACTTGGTTTTGCGATGGGATGGGCACAGATGATGCGTGGTGCTCATTTTCTCAGCCATAATTTATGGACAGCGTGGATCTGCTTTGCTATCAATATTGTGATTTATATGATCACCTATAAACGTCATTTAGCTCATGCAGCGGCTAATTCTGTAACGCAAATGAGTCCTGATATGATAAAGTGATGCCCTACTCGCATGGCTTCATGCATGATCATGATATTCACTTAGGTACTGTTTGCTGCTGATGGATGACTTTCAAAATTTCTTAGAAACTACTTTAACTAAGCAACAATCTTCCATTCAAGCCTACGATCTAGGTTCTCAAAAAGTATGGTTAAAGAAAGCATCTGAACGTCACGGTTTATGGCTTTACACCCCATTGAAGTGGTTAGCAAAAATATTTAATTTAGGTGCAATTACTCCTGTTCCTAATCAAGGTGGTTCTGGTGCAATTCAATGTGAATACCATCGGATTCAAACACTCAAATCTTTAGGTGTTTCTACATCGAATGTCCTTGCAGTTTCAAAAAAAGGAATTTTGCTTGAAGACATCGGATCACAACATCAAAGTAGCGTCTCACAACTAGATCAAGCATTGGCTTGTCAAAAAGATATTCACTCAAAATCATTATTATTTAGCCAAGCCATTCAAGCTATTCAGTATATTCATTCTAAACAAGGCTATTTAAGCGAAGCATTCGCTCGCAACATTCTTGTTGATCAAAATAACCGATTTAGTTTTATTGATTTTGAAACTGACCCGCATGAAATCCTGAGTCTACATGATTGTTTTGTTCGTGACTGGTTGCTATTTATTTTTTCTACAGCCTATCATTTCGAATTTGAACAATTATCCGATGCTAGTCAAATTCTTTATCAAGCCCTACTTGCTGAACCGCAAGTTTATAGTGATATATGCAAAGTTGGGAAACGCTTAAAATGGGTTCTGAATTTTAATATTAGCAAAGTGGGTAATGATGGCAAACGGATTCAGAAATGTGTTTTGTTTTTACGTTTCTTAAAAGAGCATTCTGAAAAAATCACTTAACTCATTTGATAATTCAATCAATCAAATCAACGATAGCTAAACTTAGAGCTTTTTAGGTAAACGAACCAAAACCGATAAACCACCTAAATCAAGACTTCGAGATAAAACTAGGCTTCCACCTAACCGCTGTGTGGCTTTATCGACAATTGAAAGTCCTAGACCACTGCCCACTTCTAAATGATGGTGCACTCGATAAAAACGTTTTAGAACTTTATCGTATTGTTCAGCATCAATACCGATACCGCTATCTTCGATTTGAATACAAGCAAAATCGTCACTGTCACTGTAAACCGAAATATTAATAATACCTTGATCTGGCGTGTACTTAATCGCGTTATCAATCAGATTAAAAATAATTGAATGAACAGTTGATTCAAGACTTTGCATTTCAATCAAATCGTTACGTTCAAAACCTAAGTCAATTTCTTTTTGCATTGCAAGATTAACAAGCTGTTCAACACAATTGAGTGCGACATCATTCAAACGAAAGTGAGTATTTGGTTCGATTAAACTTAATCCAACATCTTGTTTTGCTAAAGCTAAAAGCTGCGTCACCAAATGCTGAATACGCGCCAAGCCTTTACTCAAATTTTGCAATGCTTCATGTTCAGGAAATTGACTAATCAGAATCTTGGTCTGTAAATTGAGTGCAGTGACGGGTGTTCGTAATTCATGTGCAGCATCTGCTATAAACTGCTTTTGTTCGGTTTGAGCATGTTGAATTCGTTCAAATAAATGATTCATCTCCTCAATAGTTGGGATCAACTCTTGAGGATAATCATTGCCATCAATGGGCGCTAAACCATCTGAATCACGTCGCCTTAATTCTGTTTTGAAATCGTCGAGAGGTTTTAAACTCAAACGAATGATAAAAGCTAAAACCAAAATCGCAAAAGGCAATAAAATAATATAGGGAACAAACATACTCCCTGCCAATTCCCAAGCAAATGATTGGCGAACATCTTCCTGCTGACTAACTTGTATTTGATAGTCTTTTAAAGGAATGACATAGACACGCCATTTGCCTTGTGGCGTTTCTTGGCTATAAAAACCCGCTTGTTTTACAGGCGGAATGAGTAAGTGTGTTTGATGCCATAAATGACTTTGATCTTTATAAGCCCAAATATCAACCAGCAAATCTTCTTCGTGATATGTGCGATGCAATTCAACTTTACTCACAACAGTTGTTAATGGCTGAGCAGTCGAACGCTCAGCCATATATTGCATTTGTGTATCAAGAATCTCATCAACTTCATGTAAAGCTGTTTTATAAGCTGTAAAAATTAATAAACATCCAAGCAGCAAACTAAAGACCGAGGTTCCCCAAATCAGTCTTTTTTTCAGTGAGTATTGCTTAGATATTTTCATAAATATTTATGATTGTCCTAGTCGGTAACCCAAACCACGGATAGTTCGAATAAAATCTTTACCTAGTTTTGCACGTAAGTGATGTACATAAACCTCTATGGTATTACTGGTCACCTCACTATCAAAATCATAAAGCTTATCTTCAAGATTTGCTTTGGAGAAGATTTTATTTGGATGGCTTACAAGCGGAATTAAAATTGCCCATTCACGGTTTGATAACTCAATCTGTTGTCCTTTGAAGGTCGCTAAATGCTGCTCGACATCAAGAACCAAATCACCACTTTTGAGCAATTGGGTTTGTTGTTTATATTGTGCATTCTCAGTACCGCCACGTCGTAACAAAGCATGAATACGTGCGAGTAATTCGTCGAACTCATAAGGTTTAATCAAATAATCGTCAGCACCTTGATTCAGTCCATCCACTCGATTTTGGAGTTGATCACGCGCTGAGATAATTAAAACAGGTATAGAAGATCGCTGACGAATCTGTCTTAAGATTTGCATCCCATCCATCAGAGGCAATCCTAGATCTAGCAGTACTAAGTCAAATGGTTGTTTGGTCAACATCGTTAAACCATCCACACCATTATTGACCCACTCCACTTCAAACTGATGATAACGCAATAGAGTCAAGGTTGACTCTGCGATCATAAAGTCATCTTCGATCATCAAGATTTTGGTCATGACTTTATCTCACCTTATGGGTTAGAACATGTCGCTAACATGTCATTTTTAGGGTCAATCACCTTAGTTTTGACATCAAGTAAACTTAACATCGTTGGAAACAAATTGTCTTGACTCAATTCACTCTTATTTTGCTTCGCTAAACATTTCATTTGTTCTGGAGCTTGTTTTTTCCAAAGATCAGAGAACCACATCAACATTGGAACATGGGTTTGTTGAGTCGGGGCAATTGCATATGGCGCTCCATGTAAATACATGCCACTTTCACCTGTTGATTCACCGTGATCCGATAAATACCACAAGCCTGCTTCGTGCTGTGTTTGACCTTTTAACGTTTCAATCAATGAGTCCAAAACATAATCCGTATAAAGCAAGGTATTATCATAACTATTAATCAGTGCATCTTGACTACAACCTTGAATCGCATTGGTATCACAGGTTGGTTTAAAAACTTTAAATTCTGCTGGAATACGTTTGTAATAGGCTGGACCATGACTACCCATTTGATGTAGTACCACTAAGCGTGGACGCGTATCATCTTTAGGAATTGTTGCAAGATAAGCTTTCAGGCTATCAATTAAAATATCATCAAAACACTCTTCATCTTTACACCATTTCTTTTGAATTGGCTCTGGAATCTTAAATTGTTCAACTCGATCACAAGTTCCCTTACAACCAGAATTATTATCAATCCATGTCACTTGATAACCTGCACGTTTTGCAATATCGAGTAGACCTTCACGATGGCTTGCAAGCCCTTCATCATAATCTTTACGAGGCATACCAGAGAACATACATGGCAATGAAACAGCCGTTGCTGTACCACATGAACTTACTTGAGAGAAGTTAATAATGTCTTGCTTTGATAATTTCGGGTTAGTATTTTTCGCATAACCATTTAAAGAAAAGTTTTCAGCACGAGCTGTCTCACCTACCACCAAAACCATCAATTTCGGACGAGCAGAATTTTCTTTTACAAGTTTTGCATCAGTCCCATAAGTGACCAATGGTAAATTTTCTTTAGGCGCTTTCTTTTTATAATAAGACACAAAAGAAGCAATCATATTTTGTGGAGAGATCATTCCTTTTAAATCACGGTTTTCACGGAAGATTGCCGCAAAATCCACGTAAAACACGAACAATAACCCACCCACCATCGCTAGTGATACAATCGTCGCCATGACCTTTTTCAACAACTGCTTCAAGATCGGTTCAGATTTCAGTTTTACGATCAATATAGCAATAATCGGTAATACGGTCATGCCCAGTGTCCAAGTGACCAAATGTATCGACCACGTATCTCTTGCTTCAGCGATATCTGTTTGCATCAAATTCTGAATCTGATCTGAAGTGATTAACACCCCTAATGTGCTGACAGCATATGAAGCAAATCCACCAATAAATACCATGGCGATTGCAACAGGCTTCGCTGTCCATTTCCAGTTCAAAAATTGAAAAAGAAAGAAATATGCTGAGATAACGACTACAGCTGAAGCGGCTACGAATAACCCTGCTTTAATACCTGTATAAGGTGTAAGCGACTGAAGCTTTTCATAAAAGGCAAAATTTAAGAAAAGTCCTAACCAAATTGAAAGCAATAGGTTAAACGTGAGTAGCGAAATAGGCTTTGCCCTTAGTTTTTTCAGCAGCATAGTCATCGTCACAATAGATAGAAATGATAATTTTGGGTGACATTAAAATAGGAGCTGAAACTTAAAAATGACTTAAATGATTAATTTTTCAGCAACCAATTTTAATAAATTTTATCTATATTATTATTTTTTTCAAAAAATTTAAAACAATAATTGAGTTAACAATAATCATTTTCAATATTCATATATTATTTAAATCTTAATAATTCATTCAAATAATAAAAAAGCACTCAAAACAAATAACTTTTGAGTGCTTTGGGAAAGATAAGATTAGAATTTGAATTCTAATCCTAGGCCACCTACAGGTTGCTTGTCTTTTTTATCCGCTTGCTCAAGCGTTAAATAGCCAGCATAACCATAGGTTTTTACTTGCTTACTAAATGCATAATCCGCACCTGCGATGACTTGTTTAGCTTTGAAGTCTGCACTGTTGTCTTTGAAACTGGTATCGTTTTGGCTGTATTGAGCTTTCACTGTCCAGTTTTTAGACTGTGGAATGTTATATTCAGCACCGACTAACCAACCTTGTGCATCATCAATATTTTTAGCTTTTGCAGCCCATTTAGTTGCATCACCCGCATCAGCATAAGAAGTTTCTTCAACTTCTGAACTTTGATAAAGTGCTTTAAGCGCTAAACCTTCAATTGGATTTAATCGGCCAATCGCACGAACTGTATTTGCCGCAGCAAACACTGATCCGCCTGCAATTTCAGGATCAGATGCATTTAAAATACCTTTACCTAAGAACGTACTTGGGATCGCTTTGTCATAACCGAGACCCGCAACAAAAAGTGGGTTTTCATAAGTTACCGAAGCTGACCAAGCATCACCTAAGCCCTGACCTTCAACTTTGGCACCACCACTGCTTTGCTTAATTCCAGTCGCCTCACCTGTTGCCAGTAAAGCATTAAATTTAAATGCACCATCAAGAACTTTGACTGCAGGTGACTCATAGATCACTACATTATCAATACGGTTTTCGCCAGTAAAAATCCCTGTTACATCTGCTTTGTTAGCAACATAGTTGTTGAAGGTATCTACAACACTTGAGAGTTGCTTGACTGGTGTGTCATGTTTACCAATTTTAACTGTACCCAACTTGCTGTCTTTTAAGCCAACAAAACGGTTACGTTGGCTCCAATCAGTGGTGTCGCCATCAGCACTTAAACCCCATTCTGCAGCATATACAGCGCTTAAACGATCAGTGAGTTTTTCATCGCCTTTAATCCCAATGAACGAATTATTTGAGCTAATTTCCCAAACATCTTTATTTCCAATCGTTGCATTTTTTTCTGGTAAATAATCAACACTGGCATCAATCTCACCATAGATTGTTGGTGCTGCGAATGTTGAAGTTGCGAGTAAACCAAGCACTGCTGCTGTTACAATTTTGATTTTCATTGTTTACGTCCTAGCTAAATTTGTAACAAATCCTACACATTAACTTTATATGACAAAACGATTAAAATATTATTTATTTATTCTATTTTCGACTAAAGTTTAATTTTTACACACATCAATTACATTTTATGAATTTTATAAAAAATTGTTTTTTATTAATAAATTTCAATGAATTAAATAATATTATTAAAAACACTATTCCATGAAAAATACTTATACGCAATCACGAGACTTTGAGTTAAAACAATAAGCTTTGCGAATGAAGCAATATAAAAATTATCCTTTATATTTCAAAATTAAGAAATATTAAAAGAAATTTGTAATAAAAATTTGTTTTCATCTTGTATTTTCTTTCCAATAGAACATCGGGAATAGACACAAAATAGCAACCATACAAATCAAGCATAAGTAACGATAATACCCAATTGCATCAGCCAAAATTCCACTTCCTAAATAGAGTAAACCACTCATCGTAGCCATAATCGATACCTGAAAAGTAAAATCTGTACCTGCAAATGCTTTGCGACTGTACTGCATAATCAAAGTTAAGATGACCACCAATAACATTGCTGAACATGCATCTTCAAATGCATTGACGATATATAACCAAAATGGCGTAATCTGCTGATTAGTTTCATAGCCATAAGCAATGCCCGTATAAGCAACTAAACTGATGATCTTCAGGATTGAGAAAGTAATTAAGCATTGTATTCTGGAAAAATGTTTCAATAAAAGCCCTGCAACACCTGCTCCCACCAGCGCTGCCATAGCACCAAATATGGTGATAAAAACACCTATTTGGGTGTAATTTAGGCCCATATCTACCATCAAAGGTTTTAATACTGGTCCTGCCAAACCATCAGCAACTTTAAAACTCAATAAGACCATCAACCACGTTTTTAACTCTTGAGAAGATGTAAAATACGTAAGATATTTTTTAATTGATCGGCTAAATGAAATCGAAGAAGTTGTCTGCGTGCTATTTGTGAAATGATGCCTAGGCTCTCGATAAAACAAAATAGGTAGGGTATTCAAAAAGACCAACATGGCTAAAATAAGAAATGTCTTTTGCCAATTTAACCAATCTAAACACCAAAGCACTGCTCCACCACCAACAATAAATCCTAAGCGTGAACCAATCACTTGAAAAGTATTACCCCAATGCTGTTGATCCTGTTTGAGTAAATTGACAGCTAAAGCATCTGTGGCAATATCTTGTGTCGCACCAGTAAAATTCATCAAAAAAAGTAAGACAAAGAAAATAAATAAATAACTCGGTTGATCAAGTGCTTGAATAGGGAAAAATGACAAAATAACCAAAATAAAAACACTGGATAATTGCGTCGGAATAATCCAGCTACGGTAATGCCCTAAACGAGAAAGTGCAAAA
The DNA here is from genome assembly GCF_002165255.2 of Acinetobacter sp. WCHA45. Taxonomy (NCBI): domain Bacteria; kingdom Pseudomonadati; phylum Pseudomonadota; class Gammaproteobacteria; order Moraxellales; family Moraxellaceae; genus Acinetobacter; species Acinetobacter sp. WCHA45. The sequence goes on from NZ_CP028561.1 coordinate 2,036,013, forward strand.
CGATCAACATACGTCGCCCAAAAGATTTTGATCGACCAAGGCAGCATCAGTAAACCAAAACCACCGATATGTGCTAAAGAGACACCTTGTGCCCTTAAAATTACGGGTAAGGCATGGGTCATGAAACCTACAGGTAATCCCTGTGCCCAATATAAAGAAAACAATAAAATGTAAATCTGTCGAAGATTAAGCATTTACAGTTTTCCAGAGTAACAAAAGAGAGAACTCAAGTATCCAATCCTTTCATTGATCTGGCAATAAAATCTTAGTTTTTGCCAATGCTAGACCATTCATGAGCGTTTAACATAAATTGTAGTTATCATCGTATTTACAGATTTATGCCACAATATTTTCCTGACTTACCTCCGTTAGTGCCGCAACGTGGAACGGCTTTCAGTCGTACTTTGTGTAGAAAACTGTTTTTAGGACAAGGTTGGACTGTGGTTGGAGAAATTCCAAACTTACCCAAAGCAGTTGCGATTATTTCTCCACACACTTCAAATATTGATGGTTGGTATGGTTTCTTGGCAATTGGAGGGCTCGGTTTAAAAATTACAGTTTTGGGAAAAGATACTTTATTTAAACCACCTTTTAAGTCAATTTTAGATTGGGCAGGACTCATTCCTGTTCATCGTGACAGCACCAATGGCCTCACTGAGCAAGTGGTTGCGACTATTCACAAATATGACAAAATTTGGGTTGGCATGGCGCCCGAGGGAACACGAAAAAAAGCTGAAAAAATAAAAAGTGGCTTTTATCATATAGCTCATGCAGCAGGAATACCCATAGTGATGTTTGCTTTCGACTACGATCGCAAAACCATTTACAGCTTAGGAGCATTTACACCAACAGGTCACTATCAAAATGACCTTGAACAGATTATGCAGCGTTATGTTGGTCATTTTTCTCCAAAGAATCCTGCTTGGCTGGCAGAACCATTACAAAAACTAGTGAAAAAGGACTAGAAAATTAGGGGTAAATCTGCTCTGATGTGCCCATCTTTTTGTCTATTTTATCTCCACTTCATATGAAAATTGCTCGACTGTCTTGCTTGGCTTTATTCAGCTTAGCTTTATTTGGTTGTGATCAAACTGTAAAAAATGCTCCCCCTACGACTTCGATTAAAGCTCGTGAACCTGTTATCGCTTTGGCTTTAGGTGGAGGTGGTGCAAAAGGTTTTGCGCATATTGGCGTCATTAAAGTTTTAGAATCTCATGGTATTAAAGCTAAGATTGTCACTGGAACAAGTGCAGGTAGCTTTGTTGGAAGTATTTATGCAAGTGGGCAAACCCCTTATCAAATGCAAAATCTCGCATTAAAACTTCAAGAATCTGATTTGCGTGATCTTACCATCAATAGCCAAGGCATTATCCTTGGGCAAAAACTGCAAAACTATGTCAATACGCAAGTTGGTAACAAACCAATTGAAAAATTTCCAATTCGCTTTGCGGCGGTTGCCACTCGTTTAGACAATGGTAAAAAAGCTGAGTTTATTAAAGGAAATGCAGGTCAAGCCGTACGAGCCTCTTGCAGTATTCCTAACGTCTTTGTTCCATCTGTGATTGGTAATACCAAATATGTAGATGGTGGTTTAGTCAGTCCTATTCCTGTGAAAACTGCGAAAGATATGGGTGCTGATATTGTGATTGCAGTCGATATATCTGCGCGTCCAACAGGTGATAAACCATTAAGTATGTGGGGTTTATTGGATCAAACAATTAATATTATGGGACAACAAAGTATTAATGAAGAATTGAGCCAAGCAAATGTTGTAATTCAACCGAAAGTCGGTCATTTGGGTGTACTTGATCTGAAATCGAGTAATCAAGCAATTTTAGAAGGTGAAAAATCGGCTCAAGCGAAAATTACATCAATCCAAAATGCAATTGCAACATTTAAGAAATCTCCTGCTGCATTTAAACCTGCACCAAAAGCTAAATTCTAATCATTATCTTCAGGGGCTGCTGCTATTTTATAATAATCATCAGCCCCAATATCTAAAAAAACAATCTTTTTATATTCATAAACATAATGATCTGCTACAGTGCCAAAGTGAATGTTTTTTCACCTAACTCAGTTTAATGATGCGAGCAAATCTATGGAGTTTGTAGTTGAACCTTGGCACTGGTTTGTATTAGGAATTTTGCTGATCCTTTCAGAGTTGATTTTGACCGCTTTTGCTGCGTTATGGTTTGGCGTAGCCGCAATTATGGTCTGCATTTTACTATGGCTTTTCCCAATGATGGGCTTTACCACCCAAGTGGTCACATGGGGAATTTTATCCATTTTATGTACGATTCTTTGGTTTAAGTTTATCAAACCACTTTCAATTGATAAAACTAAAGCAGGTCTAGCACGTGAATCAACAATAGGTCAAGTGGGTATGGTGATTAAAACTGGACTTGATCATGGACAAATCGTCGTACGCTTTCCCATGCCCCTTTTAGGTTCTGATGAATGGAATTGCCGTTCTACAGCTCCAGTACAAGTTGGTGATCGTGTCCGAGTAATTGACATTTTAGGTAATGATTTAGTCGTTCAACCACACAGCAACTCATAAACATAAAGAGGGTTTCCAATGTCTGTCGGTAATATTGTTGTCTTAGCACTTTTAGCTTTTATTGGCATAACTATTTTTAAAGGGGTGCGTATTGTTCCTCAAGGGTATAAATGGATTGTACAACGTCTAGGTAAATACCATACCACCCTAAACCCGGGTCTGAACTTTGTTATTCCCTATATCGATGAAGTGGCATATAAAATTACAACTAAAGATATTGTGTTAGATATTCCATCACAAGAAGTGATTACTCGAGACAATGCTGTTTTGGTGATGAATGCAGTCGCTTATATCAATCTAACAACTCCAGAAAAAGCCGTGTATGGAATTGAAAATTATACGTGGGCGATTCAAAACCTAGTGCAAACTTCATTACGTTCGATTGTCGGCGAAATGGATTTAGATGATGCTTTATCATCTCGTGATCACATTAAGGCAAAATTAAAAGCTGCCATTTCTGATGACATTTCAGATTGGGGCATCACCCTTAAAACAGTTGAAATTCAAGATATTCAACCATCACATACCATGCAAGCTGCGATGGAAGCACAAGCAGCGGCTGAACGTCAACGTCGTGCAACGGTGACGAAAGCAGATGGTGAAAAACAAGCTGCGATTTTAGAGGCAGATGGTCGTTTAGAAGCTTCCCGTCGTGATGCAGAAGCTCAGGTAGTCCTTGCAGAATCTTCACAACGCGCAATTGAAATGATCACCACTGCTGTAGGTGATAAAGAAATTCCTGTTGCTTATTTATTGGGTGAGCAATATGTGAAAGCAATGCAGGATCTATCTAAATCAAGCAATGCAAAAACTGTGGTACTCCCATCGGATGTACTTAATGCTATCCGTGGAATTATGGGGAAACATTAATTTTAATAACTCAAATGTGTTACTGTTTGTAGTAGCACATTTGATCACATGAGAATTTTAAGCTCATGATTTATATTATAGGTTTAATCCTAAGTTTCATTTATTGTGGGCAACTTTTATCCTCAGAAATACAGTCTCGTAATACTTTTCATATGAAAAATGGTGACAAACCAAATGCATTTGTTACCATTTTTCCAGCTATTCCCTTTTTCCAAATTATATTTTTAATAATCTGTTGGCTATTAAATTATTTTTTCCATCCAATTGCGATCAAAGTTTTATGTACCTTATTTATCTTCCAATTCATTTTTTGGGTTATCAATTTTAAAAGAAATCAAAAGAAAGAATAAAGAGTTGAGTATAACTGTACTTAAACTCATGATTTAAAAAATTTATTGATTAATTAATTTACGGGTCTTAACTGGCAATTTTCCTGCCACCAAATCATAAGAATCTTTAATCAAGTCTTGCAGCAAATCTGCTGTAATTTCATCACCGCTGGCAATTGATATCCAGTGTTTCTTATTCATATGGTAACCTGCCGAAATTGAAGGATATAGCTCTTGATATTCCAAGCTTTTCTCAGGCTTGCATTTTATGGTTACAAGTAACTTCCCTGAATATGCACCAATCAACATAAACATCTTGTCAAAAATTTTAAACACCTCACAATCTGGTCCAAAGGGTTGGGACTGGATTGAAAAAGCAAGTTCTTGTCCATACTCGAGTGCAAGTTGTTGTAATTGATCGTCCTTCATAAAACCGTATCCTATTTTATTTCTTATCGTTTATGGTCTTGGCTTAGATCAATTTTGGCGTGCTAACAAGAATTGAGAAATTTCAACAAGTTCTTTAGCATCATCCCCGAAATATGCTAATGCTTCAAAAGCTTGATCATGTAAAGTTTGAGCATAAGCCTGAGCTTGAGCCAATCCCATCAATGCAGGATAAGTAGATTTTTGCACTTGCTCATCTTTGCCCGCAGTTTTACCTAAAATTTCAGTACTCGCGGTAATATCCAAAATGTCATCTTGTACTTGAAAAGCTAAACCAATGCTTTGCCCAAATTGGCGTAGTTTAGGAATTGCTTGATCTGTCCCAGTAAAGATAGTCACTGCACCCATCATGATCGCAGCTTGAATCAATGCACCCGTTTTATTACGGTGAATATTTTCTAATTCAGTTTGATCAACTTGTTTACCTTCAGCTTGTAAATCAAGCACCTGTCCGCAAACCATTTTAGAGCTTGCTGTCGCCAAAATCTGCATTTGTTTTAAGACAATGGCTGCATCTGTACCTTGACCTTGTTCATCAAACAAACGGCTGCCCAATATCTCAAATGCCATGGACTGTAAAATATCACCTGCCAATAGTGCAGTATCTTCACCAAATGCCACATGGCAAGTTGGTTGACCTCGACGTAACAAATCATTATCCATACACGGCAAATCATCATGTGCTAAGGAATAACAATGTATTAACTCAATCGCAACGGCAGCACGACGGGCCGCTGCAAAATTATGATTTGGCAATAAAGCTGCTGTTGCATAACATAATGCAGGACGAACACGCTTGCCGCCCAACATTACTGCATGATGAACGGCTGACTTTAAAGGTTCAGGAATAGAAAATGCAGCCAATGCTGTCAATAAATCTTGTTGAATACGTTGTTGAGATTGTTGTAAAACATCCGCATTAACTTGAGAAATAGATGACACGATTGCCTCGGGAAATTTTAATGAAAGGATCAACCGACAAAAACTTGCCAGAATGACAACATCATAACATTATTTATTTAGAGAAATTGTTTTTGTGTTTTTAATAACTTTAAAATAATAAAGCCTTCAAACGAAGGCTTTATTCATAAAATCAAATCAGCATTTAGAAAGTATCACCCGGCACACGTACCCAACCTTCCATCAATACACGTGCACTACGACTCATAATCGCTTTTTTGACAGCCCACTTCCCATCAATTAACTCGGCTTGAGCACCGACACGTAAAGTGCCTGATGGATGACCAAAACGAACTGCTTCACGCTCGCCACCACCTGCTACTAAATTCACTAAAGTGCCCGGAATTGCGGCTGCCGTTCCAATCGCCACGGCTGCTGTCCCCATCATGGCATGATGTAGCTTACCCATAGACAATGCACGTACCAATAAATCAACATCTGATACTTCAACAGTTTTGCCACTTGAAGAAGTATAGCTTTTAGGTTCTGAAACAAAAGCGATTTTAGGTGTATGCTGACGTGCTGCTGCTTCTGAAATATCTTTGATCAAGCCCATCTGAACTGCACCATATGTGCGAATTTTTTCAAAACGTGCTAAGGCTGCGGCATCCCCATTAATATGATCTTGTAATTCTGTTCCTTGATAGCCAATATCTTCAGCATTCAAGAAAATAGTTGGAATACCTGCGTTAATAAATGTCGCTTGGAATGTTCCAACATCAGGCACAACCAATTGATCAACAACATTTCCTGTAGGGAACATATCCCCACCCTCTTCACCATCATCAGCAGGGTCTAAAAATTCAATTTGCACCTCTGCTGCAGGGAAAGTCACTCCATCTAATTCAAAATCACCTGTTTCCTGAACCTGACCATTGGTTACTGGGACATGTGCAATAATGGTTTTTTGAATATTCTTTTGCCAAATGCGTACCGTACAAATCCCATTTTCAGGAATACGATCTGCATCGACCAAACCATTAGAAATCGCAAATGAACCGACTGCTGCTGTCAAGTTGCCACAGTTACCACTCCAATCTACAAAAGCTTGATCAATTGAAACTTGTCCAAATAAATAGTCGACATCGTGCTCTGGCTCGGCACTTTTTGCCAAGATCACAGTTTTACTGGTACTTGAAGTTGCACCGCCCATACCATCAATCTGTTTACCATACGGATCTGGACTTCCTATAACTCGTAGCAAGAGCAAGTCACGTGCCTTTCCTGCAACTTGTGCGGCTTCAGGTAAATCATTGAGATTGAAAAAGACACCTTTACTCGTGCCACCACGCATGTAGGTTGCAGGGACTTTAATTTGTGGTACTGAACTCATGTCAATTTCATCCTTTTATCATGTTCTTGGTGCAAGTGAATGTGAGCTTAAATTATCGTAGAGTCATCTGAAATGCCATACGACTATACGATTAAAGCAAAACGGAATAGATAAAGCACATCGTATATATTGAGTAAAGTTGAATAACTCAACAATGGCACGAAAATAAACAACTGCTGTTTAAAAAACAAAATTTTGATTTAAATGTCTAAAATACCACCACAACTTAGTTTACCATTCGTTCAAATATATGATTTTAAATAACTTTTAAAAACTACTTTCCAGTCATAGCCAAGTTGTACTTTTACTAGGCTAAAACTTTGCAATCTATTAGAATATTCCACTTATTCCTCGTCGAGCTCAGTCCTTTGAACAACGATTCTTCTCAACTTCAGCGTGGACTAAAAAACCGCCATATCCAGCTCATTGCTATGGGTGGAGCTATTGGTACGGGCTTATTTTTAGGTTCTGCGCAAGTCATCCAGTCTGCTGGACCATCAATTATTTTGGGTTATGCAATCGGTGGTTTAATTGCATTTCTCATCATGCGCCAATTAGGTGAAATGATTGTCGAAGAACCTGTCGCTGGTTCATTTAGTCATTTTGCTTATCAATATTGGGGGAAGTTTCCAGGATTCTTATCAGGTTGGAATTATTGGGTACTATATATCCTTGTTGCGATGAGTGAACTGACTGCGGTTGCAAAATACATTAACTACTGGTGGCCTCATATTGCGGCTTGGCAATCAGTGTTATTTTTCTTTGTCATTATTACGGCAATTAATTTAACTAACGTTAAATTATATGGTGAATCAGAGTTTTGGTTAGCTATCATTAAAGTCACAGCTGTTGTCGCTATGATTTTATTTGGTTTGTTTTTACTTTTCACAGCAGATGCGAATTCAACAGCCTCATTTAGTAACCTTTGGTCACATGGTGGATTTTTTCCAAACGGTTTTGATGGTTTGTTTTACATGCTTGCCTTTATTATGTTTGCTTTCGGTGGAATCGAACTGATTGGTATGGCTGCGGCAGAAGCGAATGATCCAAAGAAAACCATTCCAAAAGCAATTAATCAAGTTGTTGTGCGTATTTTGGTTTTCTATGTTGGCTCATTAGCGATTCTCCTTTCACTTGTGCCTTGGAACCAACTGGATTTAGGTGGTTTAGACAAAAGTCCATTTGTGATGATTTTTAGTCAAATGGGAATTAGTTGGGCGGCTCATTTACTTAACTTCATTATCTTAACAGCAGCTTTATCTGTATATAACAGCGGTATGTTTGCCAATAGCCGTATGCTTTTCGGTTTAGCACAACAAGGGAATGCGCCTAAAGTTTTCGCTAAAGTAAATAAACAAGGTGTACCGATTCCTGCTGTTTTATTATCTGCTTTATTGATTTTTGGTTGCGTACTGTTGAACTATTTTGTTCCAGAAGATGCCTTAGGTCATTTGATGTATGTGGTGGTTGGCGCTCTAGTGCTTAACTGGGCGATGATCAGCTTAACTCATTTAAAATTCAAAGCGATGGTCAAGGAAAAGAATTTAAAAACGAGTTTCCCTGCGTTATGGTCACCAATCAGTAACTACTTAGTCTTAGTTTTCATTGCAGTCGTACTGTACATCATGTGGCAACAAGGTTTCAAAGAATCTGTGCTGATGATCCCAATCTGGATTGTATTGATGTTTGTGCTATATAAAGCTTTAAATCTTAAAGCGAAAGACTAAATATCTGATCAAATTCATCAAAAAGTGATTGCTTAGGCAATCACTTTTTTGTTTATAATCATAAAATTATGCGCTTATAGCTTAACTGGATAGAGCAGTTGCCTCCTAAGCGACCGACGTGGGTTCGAGTCCCGCTGAGCGCACCATTTAGATAATTGAGATATAAACACTCGCATCCTTGAATAAAGTAAAAATCGATAAATAATTAATTTTTAAAAATAAATTTAACTATTTAATTAGCTAATAATCCTTTCACTTCGGTGAGTAAATCTTGCTGGTCTATCTCAGACGGATGAAAACTAGCTTTATAGAATGCTAAATCATCAGGCAGTAAACGCCATGTCATTTGAGTCAGCCCTAAAAGCGTTTGAGCATTTTTTAAAAGTCGTGCTGTGGAGTACAAGGTATTTTTGCGGTCTTGTTAGGCAAGATGACTGGTCATCACAATCGTACTAGTTATAAATCCCACTGTGGAAAGCTCATCGATAGTGCTGTGAGAAAATGTGACATTAGCGTAGATTCAGTATAGTGCGCTTTAATTTTCTCAGGTTTAAACTGCGTTTGGCGCACCGTAATTGTATTATGTAACATTATGGCTTTCCTTCCCCTAAAACTAAAACGCAAACAGCTTGAACTACATTAACAAGACTACCAAGAAATCATATATTCAACAGCAAACCGACAAGAGCTACATCATCCATTGAACAAGCTTAGATATAAATTCAATCATAGTTCCAAATTAGAACTATGATTGAATTATAATCTACTATTCATGCTGTCAATTTGTTTTTCATGTATTTTCTCAATTTGTCCTATAAAGATATTTTGTGACCTTAAAGCAGTTATTTGCTAAATCAAGGCTAGATAAATCAATAGATCTACCTAAATATCCCAAGACTTTTCAATTAATGTGATTTGACTGTGAACGCTTTGATGTTCTGCTTGTTTTACTGTGCACCATAGTTCCATAAATTCTTCACCTAAATATTCTGCAAGTATCTTGTTATTTTTAAACAATTTTAAAGCTTCCATTTGCTCAATTGGCAATAAATAATGTTTAGATTTAAACGTAAGTTGATTGATTTGTTTCGGTACTTCTAACTGGTGTGTTAAACCATAGAGTGTGCCAATCAAAATCATGGCAATGCTAAGATAAGGATTACAATCTGCTCCTGCCACACGGTATTCCAATCTTTGATTTTCTTGATCAGAGCACGGTATTCGAATAGCGACATTACGGTTATTCAGCCCCCAACTCGCCTCTAAGGGAACATGATGACCTGTTTTAAAGCGTCTAAAAGAGTTTAAATTGGGTGCCAAAATTGCCATCGAACTTGGCATTAACCATAACAAACCACTGATGACTTTTAAGAGATCTTGAGATAACTCATCTTTCCGAGGACTAAAAATATTGTTTTGATCGTGATCAAGCAAACTCATATGAAAATGCATGCCACTGCCCGCTTTTAACAAATCTGGCTTTGCTAGAAAATTTGCACGAAATCCGTGTTTATGTGCAATTTGTTTAATGGTTCGTTTTAACAACATAATCTGATCACATAACTTTAAAAGATCACATGTGTGTTGCAGATTAAGCTCATATTGCCCTAAAGATGCTTCAGAAATAATTCCTGTAATTATAATATTCTGTAGTTTAGCGATAGCTTCAATCTCATCTAAAATTTGTTGATGTGTATCAGAGAGATGAATATCAAAACATTGAGTTATTAATTCTTGAACTTCCTGTTCCCCATTCAACGGCTGAAAATAAAATTCTATTTCTGCAGCAATACAAGGGTGAAAATTTTTTTCATGTAATTGTTTGAGTATTCTTTTTAAAATATTACGAGGTTCAATTAAACATTCTTGATGGCGATCATCTTTCATCGTCAATAACAATTGAGCATTAGTTTCAGGCTCAATGGCGCAAGGTTGCAATGAACCTAGGATAGGCTGACACAAATGATCTGGTTCACCAATAAATTTACCCAATCCTGTTTCTTCTATCACATTTCCATTTAGACTCATCGCATAAATAGAAATAGGTAAATAACATGCTTTCACCAATTGTGTTAAGCATTTGACATCAATTCTTTTACCTCGTAGATGTCCATTCAAATCATACAAATAAATATCAATATGTTGTGTATTCGGATACTTTTCTAAATAATGATCTACTTCCTCTAAAAACAATCCCTTATCGAACAGAATACTTTCAGATTTTTTCTCATTTGATTGATTAATCACATTATTAGAATTTAATAGCTGATTCAATTCTACAAAGACAGCATTCATAAATTAAACCAAGTTCATATTGTTATGAATAGAATAATTTATGCTTATAAATATGTAACGTTAAGATAATATAAACTTATCTCAGCTCAGTATAAATTTATCGTAAAATTCAAATAACCATTTAGCATTTTGTTAGACATCATAAGCACTGGTCGATGTAATTTTACGAATTCTAACAGTCAATTCATTCTCGATATAATTGACAGATACAACCAACATCAAACCAATCATAAAAGATCCAATGATATCAAATGGAAAATGAACCCCAACATAAATCCTTGATAAACCAACGACAATACCGGCAAAAATACCGAATATACCAATCTTCTTAAAGCCTGCTAACCAATATGAAAAAGCAATGATTGCAATGGTTAAGGTATGCTGACTGGGAAATGATGAACTTGGACCATGTCCAATAAGTTGATGACCTAGTCCTATTTCAAACGGACGTGGATGATGGTAGAAAACTTCAGCCAAATCACTCAGGATTAAAGAAAGTAACACAATTAAAAGTGTCTTAGCGAATAAATAGTTATAGATCTTCCATTTGTAAATCAATAAAAATAAGAGAAAACATATAAAAACTGTATTTAAATCATGAGCTGTAAATATGGCAACTCTATCCACAATCGCATTCTGAGTCGCAAATGAGTTTATGCAATCAAACAAGTAAATGTTTAAGCTTTCAAATATCATTGCATATTTATCTTTTTAGATTCGCTCATCGCAATATATAAGCGAATCATGAAAGAATGATTAAATCTCTATCAAAATTAATTTTAAATAATCTCTAGCTCTTGCATTTCACTAAGCAAACTTTTTACGATATTGATTAGGTGAAATTCCCGTCCAATGACAATACGCTTTCCTAAAGTTTGAAGTATCTGAAAAACCAAGCCTTTCAGCAATTTCATCCATACTCAGTGTTGTCGCCGCTAGATATTCATCGGCAAGACGTGTTCGCGTACTATCCAATATTTCTTGATAACTCACATTCAAATCGGCTAAACGGCGATATAAGGTTCTTTTAGATAGATGTAATTGATCTGCCATCTGTTGAGCAGTTGGAAAATTCCCAACACTGTCCAAGAAAATAAGACGAATCGTTTTGATCAGTTCAGATTCCTCATCATTTTCATCACCCAACATCCGTTCACAAAAAGACTGACACATATCCGCAGTAATCGGATTTGCATTTGGACAAGGTGCATCTAACCATGCTAAATCGAAATGCCATTGCATCACCTCTGCATCAAACTCTACAACACAACCAAATACCTTTTGATATTCATCTGCATATTCAGGGGCAGGATAAGGCAGTAATAACCTTTTAGCTTGAAATGGCGCTTCGAGTACACACTGAATTAAGGTCTGCATTGAACTAAACCAAAACTCGCAAATTAATGGTAATAAATGCCCTAAAGCAATAATTTCTTTAGCTTCAAAAATTGCAGTATCATTTTGTATATAAAATGATTTTTGCAGTACAGGACTGGCTAGTTTGATATGTCGAATACCAAGTTCGACGGCTTGTTGAAAATTACGGGAAGAGTACAGTGCATAACCGTACACCCCGAAATCTGATAATTTTTGTTTTTGGCCTGCCCTAAGCCCGATCAATGGATCTTTAGACAAAGATTGGATATTTTGAAATAACTTCAACTTTTGATATTGAGATATTGTTGTGGTCGCACTTGTTAACGCATCATGCGTAATACCCGTACCATCTAATATCTGAGCGATGGAATATCCTTGTTTTTGCATTTCATCAAACAAACTGCTTAAACCAAGTATAGGCGTGCCTTGACCGAATAGCGTATGATCATAACGAGCTTCAATATAAATATTTTGCTCAATATTCTGTTTAGGCATTTTTACTTTATCCATTCGATCAGTAGATAATGGCACTAAATTACTTTTTGTTGTCTCAATTTAACATCGACTAAAAATTCAATCAATCATAAAGTCTATTTCTACCAATAAGCATGGAAGGAGCAACAATGACACTTTCTCATTCGCAGGAATTTAGCGACTCGGCAACTAAACATATGCACTTGGTATTCGCCCAACAACGTGCTGCTTTTGATGCGAATCCTTATCCTGATCTCGATGCTCGACGTACAAAATTATTCAAACTTAAAAAACAAATTATTCGTTATCAAGACGTCATTGCAACTGCTATCAATAGCGATTTTAGTTCTCGATCGGTAGATGAATCAAAGCTATTGGATTTATTAGGCTCTGTTTTGGAAGCAGAACATGCCATTCGACATTTACGTAAATGGATGCGACCGAGTAAACGAAGTACTGAATTACTGTTTTTATCAAACCGTCTGGCTGTCCAATATCAACCGAAAGGTGTGGTCGGTGTGATTGTGCCGTGGAACTTCCCCGTTTATTTGGCGCTTGGTCCATTGGTTGCGGCAATCGCTGCGGGCAATCGAGTCATGATTAAACTGCCCGAAATTACACCTGCAACTAATGCAGTGCTGAGACGTATGCTGGCTGAAGTTTTTTCTGAAGATGAAGTTTGTATTTTCGGTGAAGAAATTCTTAATCCTGCACAATTCACATCACTCCCTTTTAACCATATTGTATTTACTGGTTCACCTGCAATTGGTCGAGTGGTAATGCGTGCAGCAGCAGAAAACCTAACGCCTGTCACATTAGAATTAGGCGGTAAATCCCCTGCGCTTGTCAGCCGTCATTATCCATTAGCCGATGCAGCTAAACGGGTATTGCATGGTAAGGCAACCAATTGTGGGCAAATCTGTGTTGCACCTGACTATGCACTTGTACCCAAAGAACAAGTGAATCAGTTTGCAGAAGAATGTAAAAAGAATTTTACGGCGATGTATGGCAGTAACATCAGCAATAATTCTAACTATACCTCTATCGTCAATGATCGCCATTTCAAACGCCTATTAGAAATCCTAGACGATGCCAAAGCCAAAGGCGCTCAAATTATTGCCTGTGCCGAATATGATCGTGACAAAGATGCGCGTCGTATGCCTGTACATATTGTACTGAATTGCACACCCGATATGCGTATTCTAAAAGAAGAGCTGTTTGGCCCAGTATTGCCCGTAGTGGCTTACGATAGCCTTGATGATGCAATTGCCTATATCAAAGCAGGTGAACGACCTTTAGCACTCTATTGTTTCACCCATGATTCAACCGAACGTGACTACATCTTAAAACAAACTCATTCAGGCGGTGTCACGATTAATGATTGGGGCTGGCATGTGGTCAACCATGATGCACCATTTGGTGGTATTGGTAACTCGGGTATGGGGACTTATCACGGTGAAGAAGGTTTCCGTGAGCTTTCACATGCGAAAACGGTTTTTGCTCGCCATCGCTTCTTCCCAACGCAATTATTCTATCCACCTTATGGCACTTGGGTACAAAAACTGGCATTAAGTTTCTTCTTGAAAAAAGGCGATCCAAACTTAAAATAAACGGTTTATTCGTCAGAAAGAGAGTTTTGCAAACTCTCTTTTTATTTTTCAATTTAGGATTGTCCTTGGAAACGTAACCCCACGCCTGCAATGGTAAAAATATATTTTGGAGTGACCGCAGAATCTCCAATTTTGCTGCGGAGTTTTTTCACCAAGATTCGAAGATAATGGGTATCTTCTTCATGGCTAATACCCCATAGCTCGGTCATAATTTGTTTTTGCGTAACAATCTTCCCCTGATGGCGAATCAATAGTGCTAACAGTTGAAATTCTTTTTTGGTGAGAACAATTTCTTCCTGGGCAAACGTCACCACATGCTCAGCCACATCCACAGATAATTGACCATCATCAAATACAATGTTCTGTTCAGACTGTTGTGGTTTATTACGAAACATCACTCGAATACGGGCACATAATTCCTGAATGCTAAACGGTTTGGTCACATAATCATTCGCACCTGCATCGAGCAATTTAATTTTTTGATTTTCATCAGGACGGGCAGATAGCACAATCACAGGAATATCTGACCATTGCCTCATCTCAGTCAACACCTGCTGTCCTTCCATATCTGGCAAACCCAAATCTAAAATCAGTAAATCCGCACCACGGGTTGCCAAAATTTCTAAGCCTTTCATGCCATTTTCAGCAACATGCACCTGATAACCTTGCGCACGTAAAGCAATGTCTAAAAATTTTCGAATTTGTGGCTCATCATCAATAATAAGAATTGAAGCTTGAGTATTTAATGTATGAGGCATGAAATCATTTTAATCCTGATGTAAAGGTAATCGTATTCTAATTAAAGTGCCTTGACCATGTTTCCCACTAAAAGCTTCAATACTGCCCATGTGCGCACCAATGATGGCTTTTACGATCGAAAGACCTAGCCCTGTTCCTGTTTTCCCTCGATCGCCACGCTGCATGGTATAGAACATATCAAAAATTTGTTCACGTTCATGTTCAGGAATGCCGATCCCCTGATCGATAATGTCAATTTGCAGAAATTGTTGCTCTTGCTGAATCTTTATTTCAATCGGAACATTCAATGGTGAGAACTTGGCGGCATTTTCCAAGACATTAAAAATGGCTTGTTCAATCAAAGCAGGATGCACATACAATTGCGGAAGTTCTTCCGCCAAAGCAACCTCGATTTTCACCTCAGGCTGATAGCGTTTCAGTCGTTGCGTTGCCGAGCCAATTAGCTCATCCACACCGATCCAAGCACGACTCAAAGTCAACCCTTGATGACCTAATCGCGTCATATCCAACAGGTTTTGAATATAACGATCCAGTCTTTCACCCTCAATGTGAATAGTATCTAATAATTCATGCCGATCGCTTTCAGGCATCTGTTCACCATAATATTTAAGCGTATCTGCTGAACCAATCATCGCGGCTAAGGGTGAACGTAAATCATGCGATACCGAAGAAAGTAAGGCTGAGCGTAACTTTTCCGTTTCAGCCACCACTCTAGAGTTTTCTAACTGTAAAGAGAGCTGAACCCGAGCAACAGTTTGCGCAATGTCTTCAATCATCAACTCAGTTAAACGTTGCAATTCAAAACTAATACTTTGAGCGTTTTGATTAAACCGAATTGCAATCACCCCATATTCTTTCACCAAATTTAACGGAATAAACCACCAATTAGAATTGGTCAGTGTATTGGTAAAACGTCCACAGGGTTTCGCATTCTTTTGTGTCCAATCTGCGGCAATCTGATCTTTTTCATTTAAAGCAGTGACATCGCCTAAAGACTGATTTTCAACTTTTAACCAGACCGTAGCATTTAATGAAGTTTCCAAATGTTGTTTGGCGACATTTAACACCTGTTCAATATCTACACAGGTCGATAGCTTGCGATCTAATTCTTGTAATTGTAACGAGACTGAATTTGCTGCGCGTAAACTCAGCACCTGAGCACGTAATTGATTGGCTAAACGCCCGACCAGTAAGGCTGAAATAATGAACGTGATAATGGTAATCACGCCGCGTTCAGCGCTGATTCGAAAGGTAAATCGTGGTTCAATAAAAAAGTAGTTATAGAGTAAAAAACAGATGAATACGCTGATAATTGTAATCAACATACGGGCACGTATCGCAACCAATAATACAGTCACAATAAAAATCAAAGCTAAGTCGCTATACCCAATAAAATGATCACTGATTGCCGCCACAATCAGTCCTAGCAATACAATGATGATACTTTCAAACACTTCACGTTGATTAAACGCCAAGCCTTGTTCCAGCCAAGATGAATGCGCCACATCTTTCTGCAAACGCTTTTCACTATTTTGAGCTTTTAAAGGCTGAACAAAGGTGATTTCAAAAGGATGCTGTTTCTCTAACAGTTGATCGGCAATATGATCTGAAAATAGGCGCTGCCATAACGATTTTTGAGGGCTTTTGCCGAGTAAAATATTAGATGCACCATAATCATAAGCCGCCTGTAAAATGGTCGATGCAATATGATTGCTATACAGTAAATAGGTATCGGCACCGAGCTTATGCGCTAGATTAAAAGCCTTCGTCACTGCAAAGGCTTGAGGCGTTTCAACCTTACTTCTTTGAATTGAAATGACGCTCCACGTTGCATTGCGCCTTTCTGCAATTCGATGCGCACGGCGTACCAAATCTTCAGAGAATTCAGAACCACCAATTGCCAACATGACGTGATTTTGAATCGGGATGATCTGCCCTTGCGCAACAAATTTTTCTCGATAATCAATATCGACTTGCCCTGCAACAGTTTGAATTGCCAGATCACGTAACGCTGTCAAATTCGCAGCTTTAAAAAAACCTTGTAATGCATGGGGTGCAACATCGGCGAAATAAATCTTGCCATGATTCATTCGTTCTAATAATTCAGGAACAGGTAAATCAACCAGTCGAATATCTTTCAAACGTTTCAGTAATGCATCGGGGACAGTTTCAGTGACCCGAATCCCCGTAATTTGAAAAACCACATCATTCAGACTTTCCAAATGCTGAATATTTAAGGTGCTATACACATCAATGCCTGCATCCAACAACTCATTGACATCTTGCCAACGATATTCATGCCGACTATTGGGTATATTGCGATGGGCCAATTCATCAACAAGCACAATTTGAGGCTTTAATTTAAGAATTTGGTCGAGATCCATCTCTTCCAACATTCGCCCCTGATATTCCACAGACTTTCTTGGAATAACATTCAACCCTTGAATCAAACGTTCGGTATCAGATCGACCGTGGGTTTCTACGACCCCAACCATCACATGCTGCCCTTGTTGCATCAGTTCATGCGCTCGGGTCAGCATGGCATAGGTTTTCCCAACCCCAGGTGCTGCACCCAAGAAAATGGTTAAACGTCCAGATTGTTCACGTTGACTATGTGCCAACCATGCATCTGCTTTATTGTTTCGGTCGATCTGCATAAGGTCTGCTCTATCAACGTATGGTCGATGACAATTGCTCTAAGGCTAAATTTAACTGCAACACATTCACTCGCGCTTGCCCATATACGCCGAACTGTGCAGGCTGAATTTGTTGTTGTACCAAATCACGAACTTGTTGCTCAGGTAAATGACGTTGCTGTGCCACTCGTTTCACTTGTAAAAAAGCACTTTCAGGTGAAATATCAGGATCAATCCCACTACCTGATGCTGTCACCATATCGTTCGGCACGTGTTGCTCAGTAATATGATTATTCTGGGCAAATCGCACTGTTCGCTCTTTAATTTGTGCTTGTAAATCAGGATTAGAGATTGCCAAATTACTGCCTGCCATGCCATCGACATTGTAACTTACCGCACTTGGTCGTCCATGGAAATATTGTTCACTAACAAAGTTTTGCCCTACCAAGCTTGAACCAATAATTTTACCATCCAGTTCAATGACACTACCATTGGCTTGTTTGGGAAAGATCAACTGCGCAATGGAAACACTTATCGCACTATACAACACACCTGCAATCAAAAAGCCAACCAAGATCAAACCAATACTCGGGCGTAGGACTGAATGTCCTTGATTAGATAATGCCAAGTCCTGTTGATTCAATTGCTCATGACTCAATAAAGTATTCATTTCCAACTCCTAAATCCACAATGACACAACAAGGTCAATCAGCTTGATCACAATAAACGGAAAGATCACACCACCTACACCATAGATCAGCATATTACGGCGTAACAATTGCAGCGCACTGGCAGGTTTGAATTGAACGCCTTTGAGTGCCAATGGAATCAGCATTGGAATAATCAAAGCATTAAAGATCAAAGCGGAAATCACGGCACTGCTTGGACTACTAAGCTGTAAAATATTAAGTACCCCAAGTTGTGGAATCGCCACGGCAAACAATGCAGGTAAAATCACAAAATACTTAGATACGTCATTTGCTAACGAAAAAGTGGTTAATGCTCCACGAGTAATCAATTGCTGTTTACCAATTTCAACCACATCTAGCAATTTGGTCGGATCGGAATCCAAGTCCACCATATTGCCTGCTTCTTTGGCAGCCTGAGTACCCGAATTCATGGCTAAACCAATATCAGCTTGCGCCAAGGCTGGTGCATCATTGGTACCATCACCCACCATTGCGACTAATTTTCCTGCTGCTTGCTCATTACGAATGCACGCTAATTTGTCCTCAGGTCTCGCTTCTGCAATATAATCATCTACACCTGCTTCAGCGGCAATTGCAGCTGCGGTCAAAGGATTATCCCCTGTTACCATGATGGTTTTAATCCCCATCTCTCGTAACAATGCAAAGCGCTCTTTAATCCCTTGTTTAATCACATCTGAAAGTTCAATCACGCCTAAAATATTATGATTCGAAGCAACCACAAGCGGTGTCGCACCTTTAGAAGCGACTTGTTCCACACGGGTTTTAAGCTCAATATTGTCTTTGATTTCTTGGTTGGTAAAGTTAAGAATAGCATCGACTGCACCTTTACGAATCGTTTGTCCTGTGACCAAGTCCACCCCAGATAAACGTGTTGAGGCACTAAACTGGATGAACTCAGCATCTTTCGGCTCTTGAATACATTCGCCTAACTCTTTGCCAAGGCTGATGACCGACTTACCTTCAGGCGTTGGGTCAGCAAAAGAGGTCAGCATGGCTGCTTGGCGCAATTCACTTGGCGTTACACCTGCCAATGGATAAAAGGCGGTCGCTTGGCGATCTCCATAGGTGATCGTGCCTGTTTTATCCAACAGCAACACATCAATATCACCTGCAACTTCAACCGCTTTCCCTGATTTTGCTAAGACATTGGCTTTTAAAGCACGATTCATTCCCGCAATCCCGATTGCTGGGAGCAAGCCGCCAATCGTAGTTGGAATCAAACAGACCAACAGTGCAATCAGTAAGACGATACTGATTTTGATCCCGACCATAGATCCAATAACAGGTAAAGTCAGCACCACCACAATAAAGGTGATGGTCATAATATTGAGTAATATACTCAATGCGATCTCATTTGGTGTCTTTTGACGGTTGGCACCTTCCACCAAGGCAATCATACGGTCTAAGAAGCTATGCCCTGCTTCATTACTGACTCGAATAATAATTTTATCGGACAAAACCTTAGTTCCGCCAATCACCCCTGAACGGTCAGTATTGGCTTCACGCAGTACGGGTGCAGATTCACCTGTAACGGCTGATTCATTGATCGTGGCAAAACCCTGAATAATCTCACCATCCGCAGGAATAATTTCACCTGCCTTGACAACGACAAGATCATCTTTTTTGAGTAGGTTTGCGGAAATCACAGTCGGCACAGCATTTAAATAGAGAATTCGATTTGCGGTTAAGTTTTCACGCGCCTGACGTAAAGATGCAGCTTGTCCACGTCCCTTGGCTTCTGCAACCGCCTCGGCATAATTAGCAAATAAGACCGTGACCAATAAAATCAAACTTAGGACTAAGCCAAAACCAAAACTGGCATTACCCATCAAAGTGGCAACAAGGGTTAAAACTGTTCCTACCCACACACATGCCATCACTGGATTTTTAAACGCGTGTTGAGGCAGCAATTTATGGAAAGTTTGCTGAATAATTTCTTTATTCAAGATATCCATCTGTTGTGTCGCATTTGAATGTTTCATTGTGCTTGCTCCACGCTTAAACTTTTATCGACAAATAGTCAGCAATTGGCCCAATCACCAACACTGGCATGAATTGCAACAAGGTCAGAATCAACACGATCCCGATTAAAGTCAGGGCAAAGGTTGGAGATTCGATCTGTAAAGAACCTTTGCTTTCGGCTGCTTGCGGTTTGGTTGCTAAACTCACTGCAATCAAAACAGGAATAATCAATACGCTATAACGCCCTGCCAATAACGCCACACTGGCACTTAGGTTCCACCAAAGCGTGCTATCACCTAAACCTTCAAAGCCCGAACCATTATTGGCATAGGCAGAAACATACTCATAAAACACTTGGCTAATGCCATGAAAAGCTGGATTTGAACTCCCTGTCATGGATGGAAAGGCAATCGCGATGGCCGTCAAACTCAGAATCACTACAGGCTGTAATAGAATCACCAACGCTAATAACTTAATTTCAGTGACTTCAATTTTTCGACCAAATAGTTCAGGAGTACGCCCTGTCATCAAACCTGCGATAAATACGGCAAGAAACAGGTAAATAAAGAACTGTAATAGCCCACAACCAATCCCGCCCCAAATGGCATTAATCAGCATATTGCACAGTTCAACCAATCCCGTGAGTGGTGAAGCCGAGTCATGCATCATATTGACTGAGCCGTTATTGACTTGTGTAGTCAAGCTTCCCCACAGTGCGGATGCCTCAGCACCAAAACGGGTTTCCTTGCCTTCCATCCATGCCATATTGGGAATTAATGAGGATTTTTCTGTCCACAGAGTGAATACTGTTGAAGACAGTGACATCAACAACATGCTGCCAAAAATCATCCACATCAGTTTTTTGCGTTGAATAAAACGCCCAACCATAAACACCGCAGAAAGTGGAATCAGTAAAATTGCTATCATCTCAATCACATTCGACAATGGTGTTGGATTTTCTAAAGGCACAGTACTGTTTGGTCCATACCACCCACCACCATTACTACCAAGTTGTTTAATCGCCACCATCGGTGCAACGGGACCCAATGGGATATGCTGAGTTTTGACTTCTGTGCTTTGCTCTAAAACTTGCGCTGTAGGGCCCGCAGACAGCGTTGATGGAACACCTTGGAAAGTGAGCAGCAAAGAAAAAATAAATCCTAGAGGAATGAAGAATCGAAATAAGGGGCGGATGATATCCATCCAATAATTGCCCAGATTAATGCGATTCCATTTGTTTTGTTCTGAGTCTTCTGCTTGGGCGGATTGTAAAAATAATGCTCTTAACATAGCCACCAATAAGGCAAGCCCCATAATCGGCGACAAATATTGCAATCCTACAATCACCGTCATTTGCGATAGATAAGACAGTTGCGCTTGCCCTGAATAATGCTGTTGGTTGGTATTGGTCAGGAAAGAAATTGTGGTGTGTAAAGCCAAGTCCCAATTCATATTAGGAATATGATCTGGGTTCAAGGGTAACCAAGCTTGAGTCATTAAAATAGCGACACTTGCCCCAAGCAATAAAATATTGCTCAGAACAAAAGCACCCAAATATTGTCGCCAGTTCATCCCGCTGCGCTTGACGCCGAGTAGCGCATAAATCGGTTGCTCAATCCATTTAAACAAAGCGTCACTTTTCATTGGTTTGGCTTGCATTACATCCGCAAGATAGTGTCCGAGCGGATAAGCCAACAACAATGAAAAGAAAAATACAGTAATAAATTCCCACATAGCAAATGCCATTTAAAATAGGTCAGCTTTAGTATGGAAATTGAGAGCGTAAATTCTCTATATTGAAAAAACCAGTAGACGTAAATTTTGCGTAAAATTATTCCTAAACTCTTCTCTGTAATGCCAAAGAATGCTTTAAAAAAAATTATGGAGAAAAATTTCTTAATTTTTACAAAAAATCTTTGACCTTATTAAAAAAAATTAAAAAGAAATGCAAAAACAAAATACCTTGAATTATTAGTAATACTTTATATTTATCAATATATTACCAACAAAACACAAATGCATACAAATTTAAATAGCATTTTTTTGTGCATTTTCATGTAATCAATCGTACTGAGTAGTTCATTTAGAACATTTACTCTTATTTTAATTATGGTATTTTTGTTACATGGAGTTATAGCAAATCATGTGTCGTAAATGATTTGGCTTATCAATGATAGCTTCTCTACCTAAAAAATCTTGAAGTTCAAGGAAAGATTTAAAATGAAATTAAAACATCTTAGCACTGCCATGATTTTAGCGACGCTACCTGCAACTGGAGTATTTGCAGCAGCATTAGATCGCTCAGGTCAATCAATGTCTGCTTTTTTACAACCAGGTAACTACTTCGAAGCTGGTCTTTCGGTTCTAGATGCAGATGTTTCAGGAACAACTAAAGCCAATTACCCGAATGCTGCGCTACCATTACTCTCCAATACTAGTGTTGGTGAAATGGCTGATTCTTATCAGTTTGCTCATGCAGCACTAAAATTACAACTTGCTGACCAACTTTCATTTGGTTTGATTTATGATCAACCATTTGGAGCAAAAGCAACCTATTCAACTGATACAGCAAAATTACCTGCTGCGCTTCCTGGTGCCGCTGCTGCACTTCAAGGACAAGGTGCATTTCATAATGGCACTCAAGGAACTTCTGTAGAAGTTGAAACTCAGAACCTTTCTATGATTCTTGGTTTTCAACCAAATAAAAATTTAAACTTTTATGCTGGTCCTGTTTATCAAACAATTAAAGGTAATGTTCAATTACGTGGTGCGGCATATGGTGGTTCTGCAACTTTTGGTTCTTATAATGCAGACATTAAAGAAATTGGTGATTTAGGTTGGTTAGCAGGTGCCGCATATCAAATCCCTGATATTGCGCTTAAAGCATCTGTAACCTATCGTTCTGAAATTGACCACTCAACTCATTTGAATGAAACCTTCAATGCACCAAGCCTTTTTGCTGGATTAAATGCAGTTCCATCTAAAGAAACCACTATTACAACCCCACAGTCGGTTAATCTTGACTTGCAAAGCGGTATTATGGCGGACACAGTTGCCTTTGCTAACATTCGCTGGGTAAATTGGAAGGATTTCTCAATCCAGCCTGATAAATTTACTACAGCAAGCAAAAATCCTGCTGTACAAGCATCAACAGGTAAACCTGAATTTGCTCTTGTTGCATATACTGATGACCAATGGTCTGTAAACGCTGGTGTTGGTCGCAAAGTGACTGACAAATGGGCAGGTAATGTCTCTGTAGGTTGGGACTCTGGTGCAGGTAACCCTGTATCAACCTTAGGTCCTACCGAAGGTTACTGGAACTTAGGTGTTGGTGTTCAATACAGCCCTACCCCTGCGACCTTTATTGCTGGTGGCGTAAAATACTTCTGGTTAGGTGATGCCAAAGCTCAAGCTGCTTCTCAATTTGACACTCCAAACTATGTTGCTGAATTTGAAGACAACAACGCTATCGCTTATGGTTTAAAATTGGGCTACCGCTTCTAAGCCAACCCCAATCTATAAAAAAGGCGAGTCATTTATGACTCGCCTTTTTTAGTGCTCAAAAATTTAAAATTATTAGACCTCTTGTAAAAATATTTACAACCCCTTTGTTTTCCCCCTTCTCAAGGGGGAACTATAGGGGGTTTTGCAAGAGATCTATTCAGGAATATTACGTTGCGATACCGAACGAATCGCCTGTTTCAACGCTTCATAGCCATGTAACGGTGGGAACTGTGGAAATTCAGCAATCACGTTTGCAGGTGCATCAAACAAGAAACCATGATCCGCTTCACCCAACATCGTAGTATCGTTATACGAATCCCCTGCGGCAATTACCCGAAAGTTTAAACCGTGTAAGGCTTTAACCGCTTGACGCTTTTGATCTGGTTGACGCAGTTTATAGGCAGTAATCATGCCATTTTCATCGGTCTCAAGTTTATGACAGAAAATTGTTGGCCAGCCTAACTGCTTCATCAATGGATGGGCAAACTCATAGAATGTATCAGATAAAATAATCAGTTGAAAATGAGTACGCACCCATTCTACAAACTCTTTGGCACCTTCAAATGGTCCCATATCAGCAATCACAGCTTGAATATCATTTAAACCCAAACCATGCTCTTTTAAAATGTTTAAACGTTGAGTCATTAAAACATCATAATCTGGAATATCGCGCGTCGTCGCTTCTAATTCTTTAATTCCTGTTTTCTTGGCAAAGTTAATCCAGATTTCTGGTACAAGTACCCCTTCAAGGTCTAGGCATACGATTTCCATGAATGCATCCAATGTTGATTAAAAATTGCTGTATCATACCATTAAGATTTTCATTTTTTGCGCTGTTGTTAAATAAAACGATTTTATTCTGCAAGATTAAAATCGAAGACAAGCAAATGGCTTTGCTTAGAATGATTTACAATTGTACCCAAGCCTTTCGCCAGGAACACCTATGACTGTTATTCCGACTATTGACCTTGTAGATGCGCTCGCTGCTGAATATTCAGATAAATCACCACGAGAAATTTTAGAGCTTGCTTTAAGCCAAGAAGGCGAAATTGCAATTTCATTTTCTGGTGCTGAAGATGTTGTATTAATTGATATTGCTTCGCGTCTTGGTAAACCATTCCGTGTATTTAGTTTAGATACAGGGCGTTTACATGCAGAAACCTATCAATTTATTGAAACTGTGCGTAAACATTACAATATTAAGATCGAAATTTGCTTCCCTGAATCCGCTGCTGTA
This sequence comes from Acinetobacter sp. WCHA45, assembly GCF_002165255.2. Lineage (NCBI taxonomy): Bacteria > Pseudomonadati > Pseudomonadota > Gammaproteobacteria > Moraxellales > Moraxellaceae > Acinetobacter > Acinetobacter sp. WCHA45. Next base: position 2,060,803 of record NZ_CP028561.1, read on the forward strand.
CAGCAGTTGGTAAATGAAAAGGGGTTGTTTAGCTTTTTTGAAGATGGTCATCAGGAATGCTGTGGCGTTCGTAAAGTACAACCTTTACGTAAAAAATTAGCGACTTTGGATGGTTGGATTACAGGTCAACGTAAAGATCAAAGTCCAGGCACACGTAATGAGATTCCCGTGGTTCAAGCGGATGTTGGATTTTCAGGTGAAGGCAAGCAATTGATTAAATATAATCCGCTTGCAAATTGGAGCAGTGCAGATGTATGGAGTTATATTCGAATGATGGAAATTCCATATAACCCGCTGCACGAACGTGGTTTTATTTCAATTGGTTGTGAACCATGTACTCGTGCTGTATTACCAAACCAACATGAACGTGAAGGTCGTTGGTGGTGGGAAGAAGCAACTCACAAAGAGTGCGGATTACACTCGGGTAATCTGAAAAAATAATTCCTAGCAGATTTGGTATATAAAAACCACTGATTCATCAGTGGTTTTATTTTTTCTAACTCTTCAGTACAAAGTCATATTTTAACCAGACCAAACCGTATATACTTTACACAACGGTTCAATAATTCTAATAAGAGCTCAAAGAGTATCTTATAAAAAATGCAATGAGAGGCTATATCTGCTATGCGCCCATTACACCCTATTGATTTTATTTTTCTTTCACTAGAGAAAAGACAGCAACCTATGCATGTAGGGGGATTATTTTTATTTGAAATCCCAGAAAATGCATCTCCGACATTCGTGCATGATCTTGTTCAAGATATCCGTCAATCGAAGAGTATTCCGGTTCCTCCATTTAACAATCAACTGACAGGATTATTCTGGGGTGAAGATCCTGAATTCGATATCGATCATCATTTCCGTCATATTGCGTTACCAAATCCAGGGCGTATTCGTGAACTATTGGTCTATATTTCACAGCAACACAGTTCCTTGATTGACCGTGCTAAACCACTATGGACATGCGACATTATTGAAGGCATTGAAGGCAATCGTTTTGCAATGTATTTCAAAATTCACCATGCGATGGTGGATGGTGTTGCAGGAATGCGATTGATCGAAAAATCACTCTCCAAAGACCCAAATGAAAAGCATGTCGTACCATTATGGTGTGTCGAAGGGAAGCGAACTAAACGCTTAAAGGCACCTAAGGCCCCTACTGCAAGTAAAATCAGAGGAGTCTTGGATACGATTAAATCACAGTGTGAAGTTGCACCTAAAGTGATGCACGAACTTTCACAAACCTTATTTAAGGAAATCGGGAAAAATCCTGATTATGTCTCAACATTTCAAGCACCACCATCGATCTTAAACCAACGTGTGAGTTCTTCTCGCCGTTTTGCTGCACAATCTTTTGAGTTGGAACGTTTCCGCCTTATCGCTAAAACACTTGGTGTAACACTCAATGACGTAGTACTAGCAGTTTGCTCTGGTGCATTACGTGAATATTTGATTAATCAAAATAGTTTGCCCAAAAAACCTTTGATTGCGATGGTTCCTGCTTCATTGCGTACCGATGATTCTGATTTCAGCAATCGTATTACCATGATTTTGGCAAACCTAGCCACTCATATTGCAGACCCAATTGAACGTTTAGAAATTATTCGCCGTAGCGTACAGAATTCAAAACAGCGTTTTAACCGCATGACTGCAAATGAAATCCTGAACTATAGTGCATTAGTCTATGGACCAGCAGGTTTAAACATCGCTTCAGGAATGTTACCGAAACGTCAGGCATTTAATCTAGTGATTTCGAATGTACCAGGTCCACGTGAACCATTATATTGGAATGGCGCAAAATTGGATGCGCTCTACCCTGCTTCAATCGTCATGGATGGCCAAGCACTAAATATTACAATGACAAGTTATTTAGATAAGTTAGAAGTAGGTTTGATTGCATGTCGTAATACAGTACCTAAAATGCAGACACTTCTTACGCATTTAGAGGACGAAATTCAGCGTTTTGAACAGGCCATTCAGGATTTGCCTGAACAGAAAGTTGCGAATTAAATTCACAGAAAAAATTAAGGGGCTTTAAATCGCCCCTTATTTTTTAATTGTACGACAACGCTGTAATAGTTGATGGCAGGCTAAACGGATCATTGCCGTAGTAATTTGGACTTCTTTACCTTGGCTATCAACCATATAACATGTATTGACTGGATTACTGTCTAAAACATGCTTAAAACCATGATTCACTAATCTTTCGCTCACATTCATAATTATATACCTCATATTATTTGCTAAGGTACTCAAGATACCTATGGCTCATTCTATGGTTCTAGTATTTAAAATTCATGATAGAAAGTAAAATTTCAGTTGTAACAAGGATTAAGCGAAATTTTGTTACAACTTTAGCTCAGAATGATATCGTATTGCTCTTGCGTATATAAATTTTCAACTTGGAATTTAATCACTCTGCTAATGAAATGCTCTAAATCTGCAACTGCTGGGGCTTCTGCCGTTAATAAACGATCAATCACTGCTGGATGTGCAACGACAGTAAAGCCACTCTTGGAATCAAATGCACGGGCATAACGCAAAATTTCTCGAAATATCTCGTAACATACTGTCTCTGCTGTCTTTACATATCCACGTCCCTGACAAGTTGGGCATGACTCACATAATAAATGTTCTAAAGACTCACGTGTACGTTTACGTGTCATTTCAACCAAGCCTAACTCTGAAACTTGGGTGATTTTTGTTTTGGCATGATCACGTTCAAGCATACGTTCAAACTGACGCATGACCTCTTGTCGATGCTCAAGCTCTTGCATGTCAATAAAATCAATAATGATAATGCCACCCAAATTACGTAGACGAAGTTGTCTCGCAATGACTTGTGTCGCTTCCATATTGGTTTTAAATACCGTGTCTTCTAAACTACGGCCACCCACATAAGAGCCTGTATTCACATCAATGGTGGTCATGGCTTCAGTCTGATCTATCATCAGATAGCCGCCTGACTTAAGTGCGACACGGGTCTGCAACGCTTTTTGAATATCTTCTTCGACGTTATACAAATCGAAAAGTGGCTTTTCGCCGGGATAGTGAATCAGACGATTTTCAATCGTTGGCACAAACTCAAGCACAAACTCACTTAACTTGGCATGAATCTCACGAGAATCGACATAAATTTTTGCCGTTTCATCACTGGCTAAATCACGGACAATTCGTTGTGGTAAAGGTAATTCTTCAAAAATAAGTTCAGGTGTCGCAACTTCTTTTTGCTTACGTTGAATATACTCCCAAAGCTTACTCAGATAACACATATCTTGTGCAATCGCAGCTTCATCTACACCTTCCGCTGCGGTGCGAACGATCACACTACCCGGTAAGCTGTGTTCGGTCTGAATGCGTTCAATCATGCTACGAAGTCGATCACGCTCTTCTTCTGATTCAATGCGTTGTGAAACACCGATATGATTACCATAAGGCATTAATACTAGATAACGCGATGGGATAGAAAGATCTGTGCTTAGACGTGCACCTTTAGTTCCCAACATGTCTTTCATCACTTGAACCGTCAACATCTGTCCCGGATGCAGAAGCTCAAAAACATTTGGGGTAGGTTGCGAACGTGACCAGACCATATCATTGATATGTAAAAAAGCAGTCCGAGACAATCCAATATCAACAAAAGCAGCTTGCATACCCGGCAGTACACGTACCACTTTACCTTTATAAATATTACCCACTAAACCACGTTTTACAGTACGCTCAACAAATAACTCATTGACCGTACCATTTTCAATTAAAGCCACACGACACTCCATCGGTGTGACGTTAATTAGCAATTCTTCTGCCATAATCCACTCAAAATTTTATAAAAATTCTTATATCCGAAAGTGTCTACTTTAAATTTTAACGCTTTCTAATAACAGTGCTGTTTCGTACAACGGTAAACCGACCACATTACTATAACTCCCCCGAATTTGGGGAATATATTGAGCTGCGATCCCTTGGATTGCATACGCCCCTGCTTTTCCAACAGGTTCACCCGTTGCCCAATATTTTTCCATTTCGGTATGACTTAACTGTTGCAACTCGACTTGAGTTCTAACCACTTTACTTAAGCATTGGACAGAGCTTGCCACACAAATTCCAGAGTACACATCATGCCATTGCCCAGAAATTGTTGACCAGATTTCAAATGCGTGCTGCTTTGATTGTGGTTTTCCAATGATCTTACCTGCAAAACTTAAACTGGTATCCGCAGCAATCACAATTGCATCAGGAAATAAACCTAGAACAGCATGTGCCTTTGCTCTCGCCAATCGTTCAACATAGTGTTCAACAATTTCACTTTCTCGGACACTTTCATCGATATCTGGACTATATATTTCAAAGTCCAGACCTAACTGTTGTAGCAGTTCTTTGCGACGAGGTGAACTCGAAGCTAAAATTATACGCGCCATTTTTGTAAGCAGTAATAAACCATCGGCCATCCTATCACGCTACTAACAAGCGGTTGCCAATGTCGCGCTATTGAAAAATGTGTACTCGATATTGTTTGACTCATCCACAAAAAGGTTAAGTGTGCAATAATTGCAAGTACAGCGATTACCCATGAGTTCGCGAAAGTTAAAATTCGACGTTCACGAATAAAATAACGCGTACCAAACGTAATCAAAACAAAACTTAGTGCATTTAAACCCAAAGGCGCATCTAACAATAAATCAGTGAAAATCCCCACTCCAAAGGCGAACCAAACCCCGCACCAACTAGGTTGATAAAGAATCCAGAACAGCATTGTCATCAACATAATTGATGGTCGCCATCCTGAAGCTTCGTAAGCAATTGGATAAACTAAAAGAATAGACCCGATAATAATTGAGATGATAATCATCCAAAGTGGATCTTTGCGTTTTTCAAAACTCAATCTAGCGATCGGCATAAGGTTGCTCCTGCGCTAAAGATTCTGAAAATAACACTACCACATGATGACCACTGGCAAGCTGTGCCGCAGGAATAACATCAATTTCTGCAAACTCACCTGAAGTATGACGGCTAACCTTAGAAACAGTACCCACCAAATAACCAGCAGGAAAATGTTCGCCCAAACCCGAACTAAATACTTTATCGCCCACTTGGATGTTGGCGCTCGTCGGAACATATTCCATTTTTAGGCGACCTAAATCACCTGTTCCAGATACAATCGCACGCATTCCTGTCCGTTCTAAACGCACAGACAGCGAATGTTCTTTATCTGATAACAACATGATACGAGAACTATGCGGGTACACATTAATCAGTTGTCCCATAATCCCTTTATCATCGAGAACAGTTTGTCCAACTTTTAAGTGATCCACAGAGCCACGGTTAATGATAATAATATGGCGTAATGGGTCGGCATCGGTTCCAATCACTTCTGCAATTTGCATGCGACCATCAATAATCAATGGCGTATCCAAAAGCCCCCTTAAACGGTTATTTTCCGCGGAGAGTTCTGAAAGTTTTTGGAGTCGAACTTGAGCTTGAAGCAGTTCAGCCTGCATTGCGGTATTTTCACGGCGCAATTGAGTTTCAGATTTGGTTTGTTGGTTCAGCCATTCTCGCGACAATACAGGATAACTTGCCAGCGCATAAATTGGATTATACGCTGCATACAAGACATCTCTTGCAGGTTGAATCACATAAGGCATGCGCCAATCAAAGAAAAGCACCACCAAACATGAAATAACCGCAATAATAAATGAGCGAAAAGATGGCGGTTGTCTTGAAAAAAGATTCGGTTGCACCGCCTAGTCCTTATGATTTAGCCAACAAAAAGCATGTCATGGTTCGGATTATCAAAGAACTCTAAGACTTTACCGCCACCACGCGTGACGCAAGTTAAAGGATCATCCGCAACAATCACAGGTAGACCTGTTTCTTGCGCCAGCAGTTTATCAAGGTTACGCAATAATGCGCCGCCACCAGTCAACACAATACCGCGCTCTGCAATATCCGAAGAAAGTTCAGGTGGAGTTTGTTCTAAAGCAGATTTTACTGCGCTCACGATGCTTTGTAATGGGTCAGCAATCGCTTGTGAGATTTCATCAGAAGTGACGGTAATCGCACGTGGCACACCTTCTGCCAAATTACGACCACGAACTTCGATTTGAAGGGTTTTGCCATCAGTCACAGCCATACCCACTTCTTTCTTAATGGTTTCTGCTGTGGTTTCCCCAATCACGCAACCATGCGCTTTACGCACATAATTGATGATTTGCTCATCAAATACATCGCCACCGATACGCAATGAATCGGCATAAACACAGCCTTGTAATGAAATGATCGCAATCTCGGTCGTACCGCCACCCACATCAACCACCATCGAACCACATGCTTGTTCGACTGGCATACCTGCACCAATCGCTGCCGCCATTGGCTCTTCAATTAAACGGACATCACGCGCGCCTGCATTAAATACAGCCTCACGAATCGCACGACGTTCAACTAAAGTCGATTTACATGGGACACACACTACAACACGCGGTGCTGGTGGAAATAAACGCTTTTCATGTACTTTACCGATAAACTGATTCAACATGGTCTCAGTGACTTCAAAATCGGCAATCACACCGTCTTTCATCGGACGAATCGCTGAAATATTCGCTGGTGTACGACCTAACATTTGTTTAGCATCAAGACCAACAGCAGCAACAATTTTTTGCGAACCGCTATGACGAATCGCCACAACAGTCGGTTCATTTAATATAATGCCACGGCCTGGTGCATAAATAAGTGTATTTGCCGTACCTAAATCAATGGCTAAATCCGGCGAAAACAAGCCAATTAGTCGTTTTAGAATCACGGGGGCGTTCTCAATTAAACTTTGTATGGATGCAAGGTGGCAACTTTAACGAAATGTGATGCTTTGAACAAGTCAATCGCTTATTATAACGCACGATATTTTGCAATTTTTTGATACTGAATTAGGTAAAGTTATGTCTACATCATCAGATGCTCAGCAGACAACGGACTTAAATGCACAGACCGTTTCAGCGATTGCACATCTTGCTCGCTTGTCTCTAAATGACACGCAATCTACTGAATATGCTCAAAGTTTAAATAAAATTCTTGGCATGATGGAAAGCCTAAAAGGCATTAATACCGATAACGTTGAGCCTTTGAAAAGTCCTTTTGATAATCCGCAACCTTTACGTGCTGATATTGTAAGTGAAAGCAACCATCGTGATGAATATCAAGCAGTCGCTCCTGCAACAGAAGCAGGCTTGTACCTTGTACCTCGCGTAATTGAATAATTTCTATTCGATTAATCAATATTTTATATTTAGAATGTAAAGAAATTTTTCATATGACAGATTTACATCGCTTATCAATCCGTGAACTCTCTGAAGGGCTAAAACAAGCTCAATTTTCATCACGCGAATTGACCGAACATTATTTAAAACGTATTGCCAAAATTGACCCGAAAGTAAAAAGTTATGTAACGGTGACAGCAGAACAAGCACTTATTGAAGCTGATGCTGCTGATGTTGCACTTAAGTCAGGTCATGCACATGCGTTGGCAGGTATTCCGCTGGCACACAAAGACATTTTTTGTACCCAAGGCATTAAAACCACTGCCGGTTCAAAAATGTTGGATAACTTCATTTCACCTTATGATGCAACTGTGGTTGCTAAAGCTAAGGCTGCAGGTCTTGTGACTTTAGGTAAGGTGAATATGGATGAATTCGCTATGGGTTCAACGTCTGAAAGCTCGTACTTTGGTGCGACAGGTAACCCTTGGGCATTAGATCATGTTCCAGGTGGTTCATCAGGCGGTTCTGCAGCAGCTGTGGCAGCCGATTTAGCGCCTATTGCGACAGGCACTGATACAGGTGGTTCTATTCGCCAACCAGCTTCATTCTGCGGCTTAACTGGTTTAAAACCGACTTATGGCCGTGTATCTCGCTTTGGTATGATTGCGTATGCATCATCATTGGATCAAGGTGGTCCAATGGCACGCTCAGCAGAAGACTGTGCATACTTGATGAATGTGATTGCTGGTCATGATGCTAAAGACTCAACTTCTGTAGACAAAGAAGTCGATGACTACGTTGCTAACTTGAATGGCACAGCAGTCAAAGGCTTACGCATTGGTATTCCAAAGCAATACTTCAATGTGGCAGGTTTGGATGCAGACGTGAAAGCCCGCGTTGAAGAGTCATTGAAAAAGCTTGAGGAAATGGGCGCGACTTTGGTTGAGATTGATCTCAACATGAGTGAAGCCTATGTACCGACTTACTACCTGATCGCCCCTGCGGAAGCTTCTTCGAACCTGTCACGTTTTGATGGTGTACGCTATGGCTACCGTTGTGAAAATCCAGTGGATTTAATGGACTTGTACAAACGCTCACGTTCAGAAGGTTTTGGTGCTGAAGTACAACGTCGTATCCTGATCGGGACGTATGCCCTGTCTGCGGGTTACTACGATGCTTACTATGTGAAAGCACAGAAAGTACGTCGTTTAATCCAACAAGACTTCCTCAAAGCATTTGAAAATGTCGATGTGATTGCTGCACCATCTGCACCAACAACAGCATATAAGATCGGTGCGAACCTTAGTCCAACTGAAATGTACTTGGGCGATATTTATACTCTTGCTGTGAACTTGGCGGGTTTACCAGCCATCAATGCACCTGTGGGTTTTGATAAAGACAGCTTGCCTGTTGGTTTACAGTTGATTGGTAACTACTGGTCAGAATCACAATTGCTTTCGATTGTGCATCAATATCAACAAAACACAGACTGGCATACCAAACGTGCGGCAATTGCTGAGGAGAATGCATAATGACTGAAGCTCAAAAGTTGAAATTAATTGACGGTTGGGAAGTCGTTATCGGGATTGAGATCCACACGCAGTTGGCGACCAAGTCTAAAATCTTCTCTGGTTCTTCAACTGAATTTGGTCAAGACCCAAATACACAAGCCAGCCTTGTTGATTTGGCGATGCCGGGTGTATTGCCTGTATTGAATGCCGAAGTCGTTGATCTTGCGATTCGCTTTGGCTTAGGGATCGATGCGTATATCGATCAAGCATCAGTATTTGCACGTAAGAACTACTTCTACCCTGATTCCCCAAAAGGCTATCAAATCAGCCAAATGGACAATCCAATCGTAGGCTTAGGTCATATCGACATCCAGCTTGAAGATGGCACTGTGAAGCGTATTGGCGTAACGCGTGCCCATCTTGAAGAAGATGCAGGTAAATCAATCCATGACCAATTCGAAGGGATGTCAGGGATTGACTTAAACCGTGCAGGTACACCATTACTTGAAATCGTGTCTGAACCTGATATGCGTTCCGTTGAAGAAGCAGTTGCTTATATCAAAGCCATTCACACCCTTGTGCGTTGGTTAGGTATTTCTGACGGGAACATGGCTGAAGGCTCTTTCCGTGCTGACTGTAACGTGTCTTTACGTCGTCCAGGTCAACCTTTCGGCACACGTTGCGAGTTAAAAAACCTCAACTCATTCCGTTTCATTGAACAAGCGATCAATGTTGAAATTGAACGTCAAATGGAAATCTTGGAATACGGCGGCGAAATTGATCAAGAGACTCGTTTGTTCGATCCAAACAAGATGGAAACTCGCTCAATGCGTTCAAAAGAAGAAGCGAACGACTATCGCTACTTCCCTGACCCTGACTTGTTACCAGTGATCATTTCAAATGAGCAAATCGAAGCGGCACGCGCTGCGCTGCCAGAATTGCCAGCTGCACGTCGTGAGCGCTTTATTGCTGACTTCGGTGTGACTGAATACGATGCACATGTATTGACGCTGTCACGCGAAATGGCAGACTTCTACGAGGCTGTTGTAGCTGCTGCTGGCGGTGCGAAGCAAGGTAAAGTTTCAGCAAACTGGGTGATGGGTGAATTCTCAGGTGCTTTAAACAAAGCAGGCCTAGATTTAGCAGACTCTCCTGTGTCAAGTGAGCAATTGGGTGGCATGATCGCACGTATTGTCGATAACACCATTAACGGTAAAATCGCGAAGCAAGTGTTTGGCTTTATGTGGGAAGCAGAAGGAAAATCTGCAGATGACATTATTGCTGAGAAAGGCTTAAAGCAAGAAACCGATACAGGCGCGATTGAAGCGATTATCAAAGAAGTGCTTGCAGCCAATGAAAAAATGGTTGAAGAGTACAAGTCTGGTAAGGAAAAAGCCTTTAATGGTCTTGTTGGTCAAGTCATGAAAGCGGCAAAAGGTAAAGCCAACCCTGCGCAAGTCAATGAATTGATGAAGAAATTGATTGGTTAAACTAATCTAATTTCTAACAAAACCCGCTTTAGAGCGGGTTTTTTACTAAACTCTGAAAATCGTCTTCGTCTAAACTTTGTACTTTCCTACAAAAATGCATAAAAGTAATCCTTAATAAAAAATACCAAGCATAGAAAAAACCAACTTTATTGTAATTATGAGAACTTACTAAACCATGAGCTACATCATTTCTAATATTGAAACCACTTGGGTGAGTAAATATTGTTTTTAACTCAATTATTAAACCCTCATTAAATACTTTTTTTGCCTCTTCTTTTTTTAATAATGCATTAAGGCTTAGTTCTGTTTCGACACCATCTTCAATCATGGTAGTTTTTACATCTGAATTTTTCAGATGATATCGAACAATATGCTCAATCTGAGGTGCTAACAAATGAAGTGACGTCAAAAAATCACCATCGTAGCCAAAATATAAGCCTTTAGCTATATCTCTTGATCTGTCTTGCGGGATAAAAGGAGAAAGTTGAGTTAAATGAAAAAAATCTTCTAATCTAAGGTTATGTTCTCTTTGTAAAACTTTAAATCCTTCTATCAGTGCTGACTTTGTCCAAAACTCTACATCACTCTTACACTCTTCAATCATTTTTACTTCTAATTGTTCATCAGTGAATTCATTAGTGCTCATTGCCAATGATCGCTTAATAACTCTTGCATCTTCTGAAAAATGCTTTTCTCCAAACAAATTTGACAAAAAATTATTGTTAATTTTTTCAAATACTTTTTCTTGTAAATCATCGAATTTTACCATAGGTTTTATAGACAAAAGTTTATGTAAAGCTATTGGGAAGTCTTGTCCACTAATTTCAGTATTGACCCAATCTATTATGTCTTTTATATCAATTTTATGTGTAATTTGAGGTGCGGTTTCTAAAAATATCACTGCTGCTTCATGCATCTTTTCATACAGATTTTGCTCTATTTGTGCATATTGGAATTTACCTCGAAATTTTCTTTGTATAGTCGCTAAAATTTGTAATGCTTTTTCATATGCATCTTGAGCCAATACAGCTCCTATTATTTCCTTTTTTAAATGTCCATCGCCCTCTTTTTCATAAAGCTTGGCACGTTCCATATTAATTTCAGAGACTTTTTCAAATTGTTTCAGTTGCTCATATATATGTATTACTGCTTTCAAATAACCATCAGCTAAATGAATATTTATATTTTTACATGATTCAGCCAACTCAAGATACTTTCCAATTAATTGATATTCATAATTTTCAATCATCCCATAATTAACTAAGAGTTCCCCCATTTTTAAAACAGTAAAGTTTTCAGCCTGATATTCATTCAAAATAACTTCTATTTTTATACCCCTCATTTTTTCTATATCAATATTAATATTTGGGTTTCTTATAAATTTAGCCCCTAGACAAAATGCCCTTTCATGACAAAACCCCACATCCTTAAACCAATTATCTTTAGTTTCTCGAATTGATAAATAACAATCAATTGCTGTTTGTATCCAATTAATATTCTTGGGCTTTTTTAGTAACCATAATATTTCGGCTATGCGTGCCTTTAACCATGGATTATTTAAATACTCATAGGTACTTTCTAATTTTCCAATTTCTGCTTCAGTCAAGTCTTCTGGTCTCGCACTCCGACCATGTTCAAAGTAATTGACCCTTTCTTTCAAGGGTTCATTCATACTCGTAGGTATCAGCATCATGAAACAAATTTTTGAATAAAGCTCTAATTCTTCTTTTAGTTTTCCACTTTCTAATTTCTTAGCTTGCTCACTCAACCAGCTACTGATATTTGAATATCCATAAAATTCATCTTTGGCACATAGATGTGCTAATTCTTCTTCGATGTTTCCCCACTCGGACATAAAACTCTCACTTGATATTTTGGAATATCTATTTTTAATAAAGTAGAAACCACATTAACATTTGAAAAAATATTATCCAATTAACTCCACCATTTAGGATGCATTCAACCTACAAAGTCTTTTTTTATACGTGATTTCTGAATACCTCTAATTTCGAAGCTTCTCAGTTTTAAGAAAAGAGAAAATTTTTCATATACATAGCCTCCTCTCCCCTAGGTAATGAAACCGTTAAAATCAGCCCACGTAAATGAATTTTATGATTCAGCATGATATTTCCTTAGGCTATTTTTATTGGCGTAACGCTTTATTTTACAACGGCTTCAATTTTATCGAGTTCCCATACTCCGCCCGCAGCAAGCCCTTTACACATACCCGTCCACATATCTTTGGTATGTACAAATTTCTGTCCATCCCAGACCCATTCATCACTCGACCAGCAGTCTCCAATTCCCCGTCCTTTTTGTGAGCTACTGATTATCCCATCCCCAAAATCTGAGGCATGTTCAGTCACAAAAATTACTTTTCCTGTTAAAGACTCATCCAGCACCCAAGCTCCATACCCCTCATTATATGCTCCACGCCAGCACAGAGTCGTTGCCAATACTTTTTTATTGCTTAATTTGTAGAGTTCAATCGACTGAGGTTTTACGCCATCACTCGTATAAACTCCCTCACAAAAACCATCTTGTTTGGGTGTAGGTTGTGCTGCCATCAATGATTTATTCACTGACTGATACTGCTTATTGTTAGGCTGTAGAGTTAAATAAGGTTTGCTGGCTGTTTTAACCTGTTTCACCACCAATTTCGGTTGAGCCGCTAAAACTTTTGCTTCGTTTATTTTTCCTTTCCTGACCAATCCCCCTGTGGTTCCAACACGTTTCTGAAAATCATCCATTTTTAATAAGCTTGCGGTCATGCCTGCATCCGAAATATTCCATTGCAGTCGGTTGTTTTTAAATACGATATCTGCTTTTCCACTGGCCTGTTGCAACAATCCATTCACCTGTGTTGTGGTCAATCTACCCACAAGAGGGAATTCAGTGCCATCCACCAAGACAGGCCCTAAATCCTTGCCATTGATATAAAAATGAATATTTTTAAGCTGATTTTTAGGAATTTGAGGTTCGGTAAACCCATCACCCAAAGCAAACTCACCTGTGACTTGCTGAGCTTTGCCCGCCTGACGTGTTAATAGGATAGATGCTGGATAATCATCACTGGATTCATTGTGATAGCCTGCTGCTCGGCAGGTTCCTGTATTGCTACAGTAAATTTCCCAATCTTGATGTGAAAATGAAATACCTTTGATTTCTTGTGCGAAGCTAGTAGAACTGAGTGCCATAAAGCAGCAAACTGAAAGTATATTCTTCACTGGTATCATTCTCTATTACTCATATTTATTATCAAACTTGAAAACAGTTTAAAGGGCTGATCTACACTTGTCATATGTCATTTTATTGCAGAAGATATGAGCTTAAAGCAAACTGAGTTTGGTCAAATTTAAAATCGTTTTGTATAGGTTGCGGCATGCCAAATGCGACGCTTTATTTTCCACATCTTTTAAAACAAAGTGTGGAATATGAATACGGTAGTTATCAAGATCCGCTTAAATTACTAAAGATCGTACACCCTTCAAAACAAATCGCTTTCTTTAGTTATCAAATTCCTAAGCTGAAGAACAGAACACATGGCGTAGCCAAATATCAAGATGAAGACACGTTTAACTTTAGAGAAATCAAAGTCACCATTGATCAATCACAACAGCATTTGGTTGGAGCTATTCTAAACTTTTACAACGCGACTCACTAATCAAATCATGGGCACAAAAAAACCTGCTAGTTGCAGGTTTTTTAATCACACTTATTTTTTTAAAATTGACTCGAAAGCTTTTAAACGTTTATAAATTGAGAGTAATTCAATAATCGTTTTCCAAGAACTGATGAGATATTGAAATGATTCACGCACTTTATCAAAGATGTTACTAATTTGGTTGATCAAGCCTAAAGTCATTTTACCTGATGCAATCGCTGGAAATAGGACAACTAAGCTGTATAAAACATCGAGTTGCTTATACCAAATCGCGACTAGATTAAAATAAGCATAGTGGAAATAAAGTCTAAAATAATTTAAACGAACTTTACTGAATAACTCTTTTAACGTGATTGGATCAGCTCTATTCGGATGATCTTCACCATAAACCAGTTCCTTACGATAAGCTGCTTCAACTTTTTGATTGTTAAATTGCAAGCCTGGTAGTTTTTGCCCGACAAACATTAAAATAATCGTACCCACGATAGCCCAAACCACAGCCGCCCACACCAATGAGTGTTTGATTTCACCAACGACAGGTAAGACAGGTACTTTTTCTGAAATTTTGAACAATAGCGGTAAAAAGGCAATGAGAACCATCACAGATTTAATCAACTCAACACCTAAATCCTCGACGATAGTTGCGAAGCGCATCGTATCTTCCTGAATACGCTGCGAAGCACCTTCAACGTGGCGTAATTGCTCCCAATTTTCTGTGTAGTATTCATTCATTGCTGTCCGCCAGCGAAATACATAATGACTGGTGAAAAAGGCATTAATTACAGCAAATGTAACAGCAACCATCGCAATATAAAGGAATGTTAGCGTACCTTTATATAGATCATTAATATTACCGCCACCTTCACTTAGCATCTTTTGGATCATATCCCAAAATGGACCATACCAAGCATTGATCGCAACACTCACCTGCACGCCAAACCAGATATTAAACAGGATAAAAGCTGAACCCCAGATTGACCACTTCTGCCATTTGTTATCAGAAAAAAATCGCCAGAATCCTGCAAAAAGTGCTGTTGAAGCCAAAAACCAAATATAAAACCAAATGAACGATGCTGATAAAAATCGACTCACACCAACAGGTAGCTCTACTTCAGCATAACCTTTGGTAAAACCGAGATATTCACCCCAACTATGACCACCTGTATACCAAAGCAGCATATTCAGGGCTAACCACACAACGACTGAAATAAAGAACAAGCGTGGATTAGGAAAAAAAGATTTAAACATCGCGTTTAACAATCCTTGTAGTGTTGCTATTGACGTTGGAACGTCATCCTATAATTTCAAACTTAAATTTGTCTGATAAAAAAGTTTAATGAATGGTAGTTATTTACCTGTTTTCTCAATTTTTTGATAGCTTTTTGTAGCGTATTTACAATTTGTTTAATAAACATCAACTGGATAGACGAACTTAAACATTATCGCTGTCTATCCTTAATTTAATATTTTGCAGAAACTATGGCTCAAGGCTACTCATTTTTAAAGCTAAATCCTGTTGATTTAAATCAACTTGCTTTGTTTTGCTTTTAATTACCCATTGAATATTGGCCAATTTTTCTTTTGCAGCATCAATACCCGCTTGCATAGTCATTTCACGACCTTTGATATCAAAGATATGCGCTTTTTCACGTAGATCAGGCTGAATGACAATATCTGCATTTTTCAATTCTTCTTCAGCCAAACGTCCTTGCATAATGTTGATATTTTGGTTGAATAGCCCCCAAACATTACTGGTTTCAGTATGAATAGGTTGTGCCAAAATATCCACTGCAATCACCACATCTGCGCCTAAATCCCGTGCAACCTGTACAGGCACAGGACTGACTAGGCCTCCATCAACATATTCCACATTACGGATCTTGGTTGGTATAAACATACTCGGAATCGAAGCAGATGCACGTACTGCTTGGCCTGTATTACCATAATTGAATACAGTTTTGGTGCCGTCTTTTAATTCCGTTGCAACCACATACATCGGGATTTTTAACTTCTGTAAAGGAATGTTTTGGACTTGCTCATTCACATAGTCCTCAACTTTTTTACCATCAAAGAAACCTTTTAAACTGATATTCACTTCTCTTACATCGGTAGCCTTAAGCTTAAGCGCAATATCTCTCAACTCTGCAGCGGATTTACCACTTGCATAAATTGAACCTACAATACTGCCTGCACTTGTACCTACAATAAAATCAGGGCGAATACCTTGCTGTTCCAACACTTCAAGTACGCCGATATGAGCATATCCACGTGCCCCACCACTGCCGAGTACTAAGGCAACAACGGGTCTTTTTTCTTGTTGTTTAATATGTGCAAAGGGCTGAACAACTGCTTGTACTTGGGCATCTTCAACTAAAGGTTTTAAATGCGAAGTCGTTTGACAACCCGCCAAAATCACCATTGAAAGTCCAAGCGTCAATAATTTAAGCTGTTTCATATGCTGTCTTGCCATATCTACGTGGTTCTATCTTTTAATTTTAACGCCATTATTGGTGAAATGCTGTATCAATTTTTATGTATATATCCACAATATATTGATAAAAAACCCCTCGAAAGGGGCTTTAATTTAGTGAAGTAAGCCTTTATAAATCCAATAACTTACCAGATATCAGAATCTACTTTTTTCTTTAGCTCAGGATATTGATCAATCTTGAACTCTGGTTCCTTGATCCCTTTTTTAAGCTGAGAGGTATAATCTTTCAACAATATGCGTGCCATTGGTGTTAACAGCAGGATTGCCACAAGGTTAATGGTGGCCATCAAGCCCATTGAAAGGTCGGCCATTGACCAGATTAAAGGTACACTTGTGATCGCCCCGAAATAGACCATTGCCAATACCAGCAGGCGGAAAATGAACATGACCTTTGGGTTGTCATTAATGAACTGTACATTGCTTTCAGCATAGGCATAGTTACCAATAATTGAGGTAAAGGCAAACAGGAACAGGATAATGGCAAGGAAGCCTCCACCCCAACCACCAATTTGGCTCTCCAATGCTTTTTGGGTCAATGTCACGCCCTCAAAGCCAGCTTCATGATACAGACCAGACACCATGATGATGATCGCAGTACATGAACACACCACGAAAGTATCAACAAATACACCCAGCATTTGTACCAACCCCTGATTCACAGGATGCTTCACATCAGAGGCAGCAGCAGCGTTTGGCGCTGAACCCATGCCTGCCTCGTTGGAGAACAAGCCACGCTTGATGCCCATCATCATTGCCATAGAAATCATCGCACCAAAGAAACCACCTGCTGCCGCATTGAACTGGAATGCTTCGGTGAAGATCAGTTTAAAAATCTCAGGCAACATCGGCAAGTTGGTTATCGCGATGTACAAGGCGACCATGATATAAAGCAATGCCATGAAAGGAACATTACCTTCGGCAACCTTGGCGATACGCTTGATCCCACCAAAGATGATCAATGCCGTCATAACCACCAATGCAATACCAACCCATGACACTTCAAAATTAAGACTACCGAGACCCAATACAAAATTGGCTTTATCCCATCCCCATGCATGTGAGGTTGCCCCAATAATCGCATTTGCCTGCACGGCATTAAATACAAAGCCATAAGCTAGAATGAGTGACAGTGCAAAAACAATCCCCAGCCATTTTTGTTTTAAGCCCTGAGTAATATAGTACGCAGGTCCACCTCGGAATTGCTTGTTTTGATGGTCTCTCACCTTAAACAACTGGGCAAGCGATGATTCAACAAATGCAGAACTCATGCCAAGAAAGGCAGTGAACCACATCCAGAACACGGCCCCAGGACCACCAATGGCGATTGCTATGGCAACACCAGCAACGTTACCAACACCGACACGGCTTGCAAGACCCGTGACGAAAGCCTGAAATGGTGTAATGCCATGTTCATCTTGCGTCTCTTTACGGCTTCCTTTCATCACAAGAATGCTGTGCAGGAACAAGCGAAGCTGTACCGCACCCGTAACGAATGTGTAAAACACCCCAACCGCAACCAATAAGACGACCAGAAAATTCCAGAGTGGATCATTCAGGAATTGTACCCACGACATCAGCGTGGCATTTAATTGTTCATTCATCACTTATTCGCTTTAAAATATTTTATGTACGACCGTACATATACGATAACAATCGATGAACCAAAAAAGCCCCACATGGGGCTTTTGATCCGACTTAGGCAAAGAATTTCAAAATTAATTGAATTACTGTTGCATTAATTAAATCAACAAAGAACGCACCACAAAGCGGAACAATTAAAAATGCTTTATGTGATGGTCCATACATGTTGGTAATTGCTTGCATGTTAGCAACAGCTGTTGGCGTTGCTCCCATACCGAAACCACAGTGACCAGCAGCAAGAACTGCTGCATCATAATTTTTGCCCATGACGCGGAAAGTAATAAATGCTGCATACAACGCCATGGTAATGGTTTGTGCACCCAAAATTACAACCAGCGGGCCAGCCAAATCGGCTAATTGCCACAACTTTAATGACAACAATGCCATCGCTAAATAAAGTGACAAAGATGCATTACCAAACACATCAATTGCACGATCAAAAATATCAACTTTTAATACGCTTTCTAAAATATTACGTAGGATGACACCACCACCCAATGCCCATACAAAGGTTGGTAACTCAAACCATGTGCCTTTGCTATAACCTGTCATAAACTCAGCAAATGCTAAACATGCAGCAAACATGCCGAGCGTTGTAATCGCATTATCAGCAGTAATTAAACGTACTTGATGTGGATTTTCAAATGGTGCGAGTTCATCAGGGTGTTGATCTAAATGGGTATCACGATCCTTAATCGCAGTGGATGATTGCTCTTGAGCAAGGCTATAACGGTTGATTAATAGTTTTGCAAGTGGCCCACCAATGATGCCGCCGATAATCAAACCAAAAGTTGCACTTGCCATGCCTAGCGCTAATGCACCCTGAATTCCATGTTGGCTTTCAAGAATTTCACCCCATGCCCCTGCTGTACCGTGTCCACCTGTTAAAGTAATTGAGCCTGCAATCAATCCGACCAAAGGATCAATACCTAAAAGCTTTGCGAGGCTCATGCCGACAGCATTTTGAACCACGATAAACGAAGCAACACAGACCAGAAAAATAACCAGCCCAAGTCCACCTTCTTTCAACTTCATAAAATTGGCACTCAAACCAATTGAAGCAAAGAAAATCAGCATAAAACTCGTTTGTAATTGGCTACTAAAAACAATGCTATAACCCCACATTGAATGTACCAATAACGAAACAATAGCTGCAACCAAGCCACCAGCTACAGGTTCAGGAATATTGTAACGACGCAAAAAATCAATTTGATTGACAAGAAAACGCCCTAACAGCAGCACAATGACGGCTGAAATCAGGGTATAAAAACCATTAAAAGTAAATTCCATATCTTCTTCCGTTTATTTTATTAGTCTTTTAGACGGTTTTTCCATCGTGTAGCTAATAAAATAGTAACTCTCAAAATGAGTGAAAACTCAATCAACTTAATAAAAAGCATACAGTTCTTTGTAAGAACTCAATCAAATAAAGTGATTGGTTTCCACGGATGATTACGTTTACAGGATTAGGCTAGAAGTTGTAGCGAGCCATTGCGCCTACACGGTTATCCTTACCTTTTAGACCATTAAAGGTTTTACGTTCGCCATAGATATATTCCAAACCAAACGTAATCGGAGTAACTGGTGAATACATGATGTTCCACCAACCTTGTTGTAAGGTTTTGTTCTGCGTTGTATCCGCAAAGGCTTGTTGTGCAAACTGATTATTATCTTTTGCAAACATTGCACCATACGCTAAAGTACTACGCAATTTAGGGCTAACTTGATAAGTTGTACCAATGGTGAGTGCATCAAACTCATTCAGATTCAACTCAAAACTCTTGGGATTTACATTAAAACCACTATTGGTATAGAGCAAAAACTTACTATCACCTTTTACATGCGAATAATCGATCATCGCTTGTAAAGAATCAGTAAATTTATACTTAGTTCCTACCGCAATACCCCACCCGAGATCAGCATCATCAGCTGTTAATTGATTATTATTCTTGTCGTAACTCGCTCTGCTACGCGCTTCTGTTACTAAAACACGGGCTGAAGCCGTAGCTTTGCCATCATCAAAATCATATTTTAACTTAGAGGTTAAAGCTGGCGCTCGGTTGTCGTCATTGCCTTTTTCTAAAGCAAGCATATAACTGGTGTCTGGATTAAATTTTCCGCTATAGCGAACCATCGGAGTACGATAAGTACCGATCCCTAAAGGAGAATTGAAATCAATCATTTCTGGCTGTAAATCTGTCGCCAAGAACGTAGATGTGGTTTGACCAAATAACCAATTGTTTAAAGTCATATACGCATGACGGATACGAATCGTATCGTTACTACTACCACCACGAAAATCAATTTCTAATTTCCCACCAACATCTGCTTCTTGAATGGGTGCTTTAAAATCTAGACCTAATCGCGTAACTGTTGCCGTACTATAAAAACGATCACTATTTTTTTCATTGCCTTCGAGATCAACTTTATTGATTCGGTTAAAAATAGCATCGCCGCCTTTTACCTGATACGAGGCATCGCCACGTAAAAAACCGTATAGCTGTACTTGCGCACCCGAAGCAGAATTAAAACTCAAAGGCGATTTTTGAGCAGCGATCTGAGTATTAGATGAAATATTTTGAGTAGATACTGAAACAACAGTAGTAGATCGCTGGGTATCGTACTGCGGTACATTATTTTTTTGTTTTGACTGAGGAACATATTGTTCCAATAAAGCTCTTAATTCTTTTACTTCATCTCGAAGTTGTTGAATTTGTTCTTGTTCGCTAGCAGCCTGCGCATTGTTCATCATGAAGACAGCAATGGTAAACGCCAATCCCTGAACTATGAACGGCTTACGGATGAGAGGTAAACTCATGAGAAGCTCCTGTATTCGTGTATATTTCAACATTTTTCATAAGCATAAAATTGGGTAAATAAATATGCTTATCATAGAAAACTTCCCTCACCTTCTTGGTTAGAAAAGCCTAATCGATTTTTGAAAAGGGCGTATTATGCATAAATTTAGATTATTGTGTGTATTTTTTTATTCCAATCATCATCACGATTTCAGCGTGTATCAATAAATACTATTTCTATTTCATTGTGTTACAAATACATTTCTTTTTCACATAAAGATAACAAATTAAAAAATTTTATAGATAATCTCATCTCGTTAATCTTTACTCGACTATTTTTTATTCAAATCTCAATCTACGACTAAAAATCCATCCTCAAATCTATCTTATTACTTTATAGTCTCATTAAATGAGAAAGAGCCATAAGCTTAGGAACCTTAAGATGAACATGGAACAAATCCGTTATGTGGATGATGCGATTACAGCCCGTCATTCTGTACGTGCATTTTTAGATACACCTGTTGCAACAGAGACAATCAAGGATATTTTAAATGTTGCCGCTCGTGCGCCATCAGGTACAAACACTCAACCATGGAAAGTTTATGTGGTGACAGGCCAAAAACGCGCCGAGATGATTGAGCGAGTTTGTGCTGCTCAACAAGCACTTTTTCAACAACCAGAACTCGCTGAACAATATCAAGAAACTTTCGCCTACTACCCTGAAACATGGATTTCACCATTTATTGATCGTCGTCGTGAAAATGGTTGGGGACTGTATGGTTTGCTAGGTATTCAAAAAGGCGAAAAAGAAAAAATGGCGGCGCAACAATTGCGTAACTATCAATTGTTTGATGCGCCTGTCGCACTTTATTTTACAGTCAATAAAGCAATGGGAATTGGTTCAAAAATGGATATTTCCATGATGATCCAAAATGTAATGATTGCCGCAAAAGCACGTGGCTTAGATACGTGCCCACAAGCCGCATGGAATCATTTTCATCCCATCGTTTTAGAGGTATTAGATGCCCCAGAAGATGAAGAATTAGTATGTACCGTTGCCTTAGGTTATGCTGATCCTAATCATATCGTAAATACCTTCATTACTCCCCGCGAACCCGTTGAAAACTTTACAGTATTTTTAGACCAGTAAATTGTTTAAATAACAGTATCTCTACGCAGAGGTACTGTTTTGTAGCTGTTTTCCAACTTTTAAAATTGCAAACAAACCTGCGCTAGTAAACATCAACATCATAATGCCCATATTGAGGCTCGCTTTCCATAACAAAAAATTTAAAATCACACCACCTAATAAACCACATGCAAACTGCATACTTCCCATAATCGCACTCGCAGTCCCAGCACGTGCACCCTGCTTAGACATCGCCAAAGCCATTGCATTAGGACCAGTTAATCCAATACCAGACACAACTAAAAAAAGACCAGACATTAATAACCACAATGGTGCATTCGCCATCAACCCCGCACTGATGACAACAACTGCTCCAAAGCATTGAATCGACCCACCCAATCGTAACCGCTGAAAAATACCCATTCGAGTATTTAAGTGCTTATTGATTGAGGACATCAACATAATTCCAGCTGCATTAAATGCAAATGCATAAGAAAACTGCTGCTGAGACAGTCCGTACTGACCCATAAAAACGGCTGAAGCAGAGCTGATATAACAAAATAATGCTGCGCCAGTTAAACAACCTGCAAACATTGGCAATCTGAAGCTGTCATCTTTTAGAATTGCAGCATAAAGTGTAGTGACTTGATAAGTTGATAATTTTAAACGGCGTTCAATAGCTAATGATTCTTTAAAGAAGAAATGTATACACAACCAGCAGATCACGCCAATCATTGCTAGCGTCAAAAAAATAGCCTGCCATGGGGAAAAAGTCAGAATCCATGCACCAAACATCGGGGCTAGAATAGGCGCAAGCCCCATTACGATCATCATGCTTGAAAAGGCTTGAGCTGAACCTTGCATGTCTAAGCGATCACGTATAGCTGCTCTCGCAATTACAACACCAACACAACCACCTAAAGCCTGAAAAATTCGTGCAGCAATCAAAGCCCATTCATTTATCGTAAACGCACAAGCCAAACTTGCAATCACATAAAGGCTAAGCCCAAAATATAAGGGAGGCTTGCGCCCAATACGATCACTCACAGGTCCATAAATTAATTGACCTATGGCTAAACCCAAAAAGTAAGCAGGTAATGTATTTGCAATCATTTGGGTACTTACCCCAAACTCATTTGCCATTTGGGGTAATGCGGGTAAATACATATCAATTGACAATGGACCGAGTGCTGTCAACAAAGCAAGTAACAAAATCCATGCTGTTGAATACTGACGCTGATTCGATTGTTCTACCTGCATAATCCTCTACTTTTCAAGTTTATTTATTTTTCTAAGCTTAGCATCCTCACCATATTTGTGCATAATATTAGAGTCTGCTGATACCTGAAAAATGTTAACAGGCATGATCATAAATTGATTGCCGAATATAAAAGGACAACCATTGAATCCTTGGCTCGCACGTTTAAAACAAACCACCTATAACACCACGTTAATGTATAACGTGCGCATGCTGATTGCTTTCGCAGGAACAGCATTCGTTCCTTATCTTTTTAATTTTCAACTTGCGACGATTCCACTGACTTTAGGCGTTGTTGCGGCAGCAATTAGTGATATTGATGATCGCTTTTCTGTCCGTATTCAGAATCAGATTTATACCTATATTGGATTTTTTATCACAGCTGCATCGGTTCAATTGTTATTCCCCTACCCAATTATTTTTGCAGTTGGATTAATTGTTTCATGTATTGGATGGATTTTATTAGGCTCTTTGGGGCGGCGTTATGCGACCATCGCTTACGGATGTTTAGTGATTTCTGTCTATACCATGCTCGGTGTACACTTATTTGAACAATGGTATTTACAACCAGCATTCTTAGTTTTGGGAGCCGCTTGGTATGGATTACTTTCAACAATCAGTTTCTTGCTGTTCCCTGTACGAAAAGTACAAGACCAACTTTATGCATCCTATAATGCTTTAGGTAGTTTTTTATTTGCTAAATCAAACTTATTTGATGTGGACATGACTCCATCCAGTTATCAACAAAGTATGATTGATATTGCATTAGAAAATGGCAAATTGGTGGCGATTTTTAATGATATGCGAATGTCACTGTTAACCCGCTTAAAAGGTGACCGCGGTCAGAAAGATACACGTCGCAGTCTACAATACTATTTCGTTGCACAAGATATTCATGAACGTGCAGACTCCGCACATATTGATTATCAAAAGCTAGCGAAAGTATTTCAACACAGTGATATCTTATTTCGTTTTCAACGCATTCTCACGATTCAGGGTAAAGCCTGTCAGGATTTAGCCCAATCAATTTTAAGCCGTACCCCTTATGTGCATAACAAACGCTTTAAACACAGCTTTGAAAATTTAAGAGTTTCCTTAGAAAAATTAAGAGAAGATGGACTTTATGATCAAGTTCGCATCAATGCATTATTTGCACTCTATCAAAATCTTAAATCGATTGATGCACAATTACAGAATTTAGAAACGGAAAGAAATCTGAAATTAATCAATGCACAACAAGCAGAAAATCAACTAAAAGACGATGATCTAAAAGGTTGGAATGATATTCTAGTCCGTGTTAAACAACATTTAACCCCTGAGTCTGTGTTATTTCGCCATGCGGTTAGACTTTCAATCGTGTTGTTTATTGGTTATGTCTTTATTCAAGTAACCCACATTGCTTACGGTTACTGGATTTTGCTCACAGCATTGTTTGTTTGCCAACCTAACTTTAATGCTACCAAACGCCGCTTATATTTGCGAATTGTTGGAACCCTAATCGGTATTATCGTGGGGCTAACCATCATCTATTTTATTCCTTCGGTTGAAGGGCAACTGGTGATGTTAGTTCTTAGTGGCGTATTATTTTTAGAACTTCGAAGTAAACAGTATGCTCAAGCAACAGCTTTTATTACGATTCTCGCTTTAATTAACTTTAATCTAGATGGTTCTGCATTTGCGGCAGGTTTCCCACGCTTTATTGATACCTTGATCGGCTGTGCCTTGGCGTGGTTTGGGGTCAGTTTCATTTGGCCAGATTGGAAATTCCGCAGGCTACCTCGCTCGATCCAACGTTCTTTACAAGCCCAATGTACCTACTTAGCAGAAGTAATTGAGCAATATCACCAAGGTCGTAATAATGCATTAAATTATCGTGTAGTTCGGCGTGCTGCGCACAATACTGATGCAGAAGTTGCTTCTCTTATTTCCACGCTTGCCACAGAACCCAATATTGAATCTACTCAGAAAACTTTGGCTTTTGAGTTTCTATGCTTAAGTCACACTTTTTTAAGTTATATCGCTGCACTTGGAGCTCATCGCGAACAAGTTCAAGATCAAGAGGTTCTAGCCCTGCTGGATCAAGCATTAGATGATATTCAAGGTGCTCTGCTTAGAGATGAAGTCCCTGATTTATCTGCACAAAATATGATGCAAACCATACGTGAGCATTTAAATCGCAATGATGAAAGCAATCAAAAATCTCTGATTATTTTACAGCAGCTTTCACTTATGCTTAGCATATTAACCCGTTTAAGTATGCTCAAACAAAGTCTCAGTCACGAATCGAACGAAGATGGCACTGAGTTTGCTTCTCTTTAATTTATCCGCCATTGGCATAATATCTTTGAGTGCCAATTGGTGTTAAACTTAACTTAGTTCTAAACTCATTTTTTAAACTATGACCGCCAAAACGCTATACGCTTATACGCTACAACCTGTTCCTTACGAAGTCTCTGAAGCTGAACAACGTCAAGCTCAACTGATGATTTGGCGTAGTACCAATAAATTCAGTAAAAAAGCATGGATGATTATGATTGCGCTTGTGGTGCTTTCATTAGTTTCAGCAGGACTGATTAAGTATTATTCAACCTACTCAACTGTATTGTGTTGGGTTGTGATCATTGCTGTGATCCTTTTTTATCTTGTGAAAAAATTTGGTCTTGAGTGGTACGTTAAACGCAAAATGACAGAATTTCCGGTTCAAGAGATTAAAGGTCTTCGTTTAGGCGTACAACCCCATGGTATCGTGATGCGCCAGAAAGTTGGATTACAAGAAGGTACTGCGACCATTGGCTGGAAAGACATTTACGAATGGTACAACTCTCCAGAGTTTATTTTAGTCAATTTCAAAGTAAAAACACCAAAAGGCGAACAACAACAAGGTGCTTACATCCTACCCAAGCGTATGGATTCTAAGAATTTCCCTTTTAACACGGTACGTAAACATTTAAATGAAGTTGTAGGCGCACCAAAGTCAATTTAACGCCTATGATTCTAAAAACCTCTCGAAATGAGAGGTTTTTTCAACCCCACAAAAACAAATGAGAATCAAAATCAATATTACCTACAAAATCTATATTATGTTCGTATTCTTGGGTTATAATTTTTGACATAAATTTCATTATCTTTTCATTTTTGACCATGTCTAAAAAAGTCTTCTTCCAAATCCATTGGTTTTTAGGGATTACTGCAGGGCTTATACTTTCTTTAATGGGAGTAACCGGTGCAATTTATTCTTATGAACAGCAAATTTTAAAATGGCTCAACCAAGATAGCTATGTCGTTGAGGCTGCTCAAACACCAAAACTTAGCCCTGCCCAGTTATACCAACATTTCAATCAGCAACAACCCGAAATTGAAATTAACAGCATTACTATTGCTGCCGACCCAACAGCATCTTCTACCGTCAATATTAAAAAAGAAGGTGCGCGTCGTGGTTATAACATGATGGTCAATCCATATACAGCCGAAGTCTTACCTGACATTAAAGGTCGTGATACCTTACAATTTATTCAGCGTTTACATCGCAATTTAACCGTTGGAGAATTTGGAGCGCAAATCACAGGTGCTTCTACGCTGATGCTGATTTTCTTTGTATTGAGTGGCATCTATCTACGCTTTCCAAAGAAACATAGTATTAAACAATGGTTGTTTATTAAGCCAAAACTAAAAGGTCGTAATTTTATTTGGGACCTACATGCAGTGGTGGGAACTTGGGTCATTGTGTTTTATCTACTGTTTGCTTGCACTGGCTTATATTGGTCTTATGACTGGTGGCGTGCAGGTATGTTCAAGGTCATGGGCGTTGAACAGCCACAACGTAATCAACAAAATAATGAACATGGCAAAGATAAACAACCTAAGCTGACAAACGCACAGCTTAATACTATCTTGACGCAAACATGGACTGGGGTAAATGCCCAGATTGGTCGTGAATACTCAAGTTTAACCCTGAATATTCCCAAAAATGCGGATGCCAAAGTTGAACTCTCTTTTGTCGATGCCATTCCTCAACATGAACGTGCACGTAACCAAGCGATTTATAACTATCAAGACAATAAATTTGAAAAATTTGAACTGTATGAAGACAAGAAGCTCAATGAAAAAATCATGAGCAGCATGCTGCCTGTGCATCGCGGCAGCTTCTTTGGTTCGACTTATCAATTTATTGCCATGCTGGCATCATTGGCTATGCCTCTGTTCTTTGTAACGGGTTGGATGTTGTATCTAAAACGTCGCAAGCAGAAAAAGCTGACCCAAGCGGCACGTCAATCACTCAACGCACAGCAGGTTGATCCAAATGCCAAGCCTTGGCTGATCACTTATGCGACGCAAACAGGTGTGGCTGAACAACTAGCATGGCGTACTGCGACTAGCTTGCAGGAAGCACAACAGCCAACGATGGTTAAACCGATTCAGCAACTGACTGAACAAGACTTACAACAAGCATCACAGGTTTTATTTGTAATCAGCACATATGGCACAGGTGAAGCACCTGATCTTGCAACAAGTTTTAGCAAAAAACTGATGCAACAAAAGCTAGAGTTAGCTCATATGCAATACGCAGTGCTTGCATTAGGATCAAGAGAATATCCTGACAGCTATTGCAGCTTTGGTTATGCCGTTGATGCATGGTTAAAACAATGCAAGGCACAACCATTATTTGACTTGATCGAAGTAGATAATGCCAATAGCAATGATATTCAACGCTGGAATCAAGCGCTTTCGGTGGTGACTAAGCATGAACTACATGCCATGAATATAGAGAAAGTGTTTGACCAGTGGACTCTCGCTGAACGCACATTGCTCAACCCTAATAGCTTAGGACAAGCAGCCTATAATATTGAACTTCGTTCCGTTTCTGATATAACTTGGCATGCTGGCGATATTGCAGAAATTCAGCCTGCCAATTGCTTAACCGACATTCAGGATTTCTTAATCAAGTATCAGATTCCAACACACAGTGTCGTTGAATCATTGAACCAAGAGATTGAACAGCTCCTGTGGAATAGAAACCTACGAGTTGAGATTCAGCCATTTAGTACACTTGAAGATTTACTTGAACAACTACCCACCCTACCTACACGTGAATATTCGATTGCCAGTATTCCTTCGCAACAACTCCTAAGATTGGTGGTTCGTCAAAAACGTGATGAACAGAATCAACTTGGTCTTGGTTCAGGTTGGCTCACTGAATTTTCACCATTGCAACATAGCATTGCCCTGCGTATTCGGACCAATGAGTCCTTCCATCTGATTGACGATAACCGTCCAATTATCTGTATTGGTAATGGCACAGGCATTGCAGGCTTGATGAGTTTATTACAGCAACGTAATCGACAAAACTATACAGCCAATTGGCTGATCTTCGGTGAACGTCAACGCGAACATGATTTTTTTTATCAAGAAACCATTCAAGCGTGGTTGAATATGGGAAGCTTGCAACGTTTGGACCTCGCCTTCTCTCGTGATCAGGAACAACGCATCTATGTACAAGATATTTTGCGAAGCAATGCTGATGAACTGATCACATGGATTGATCAAGGTGCGGTGATTTATGTCTGCGGTAGTATCGAAGGCATGGCTTCAGGAGTCGATCAAGCATTGACAGATATTCTCAGCGAAGAAAAACTAGATGAATTAAGACAAGCTGGACGTTATCGTCGAGACGTTTATTAAACCCTTTTGATATCTAAAAACGAGTGCCAGCCACTCTTTTTTTCATCAAAACATAAGAGAATTTGCCTTTCTTAGAATTTTGCATACACTGAGCACGATTCAAATTGACTACAATTAAGATTATGCAAATAAGTTCATGGGTTCGTCTTGTTTTAGCCCTTATCGGTTCAATTCTGTTCTTAGATGGCGCTATTCTAATCGCCTTTAAAAAGATTCATATTGGAACAGTACTACCGCTACTACTTGGGCTATTTTTTTGTCTCTATGCTTATTTCTATTATCATATCGAACGTTTCTTCTTCTATCATTTTCGTCTGCATTCAATTTGGCGCTTCGGCTGGTTGTGCTTTTGGATTTGGGTCGTTAGCTTAGGCTATTTCTTTAATTACATTTCAGACAATAATACCAAAACTCAAAATATCCCTACGGTTAAAGCCATTATTGTGTTAGGCAGTGGCGTTGAAAATGGACAACCTTCTGCCACATTGGCGAAACGCTTAGACCGTGCTGCCCCTGTAGCTTTAGCACAACCTCATGCCAAATTAGTCATGACAGGTGGTATTGATTTTGGTGAAACTGATAGTGAAGCGATTGTCATGTCACGTTATGTACAGCAGCACTATCATATTCCTGCCTCACAGATCATCTTGGAAGATAAAAGCACGAGTACGGAGCTGAATCTTAGAAATAGCCAACACTTATTACAGACACAACAGATTGACATCCATCAACCGATCGCGATTGTAACCAGCGATTTCCACACATTACGCGCCGCCGCGATCGCAAAGAAACAAGGCTATCGTAATATCATTATGCTTGGCGCAACGACACCAGTGACCACACGCTATAATGCATGGTTAAGAGAATACTTTGCTTATGCCAGTGGTTGGCTTCTGAATGAATATTGATTGGGGTTGTCCCCCAATCAATTTATCTCATTTAATTGTGTAGACGAATATCTCTAGGCAAAGGTAACTTTAACTCAGCAAATACATCTGGTCGTTGTAAATAAATTTGGTAAAGGAAATTTTTTACATCCAATAAAAAAGTATCAGGTGAAACCAATAGATTGTTACCCTCTGGGGTAAGGTCTAAAGATAGAATCGTATTATTTTCTTTTAAAAAAGGAATCATCTTTTCAATGAAAACCCACAGTGATACTTCCTGAATCTCGTATTTAGCCCAATTATCTTTAATCAATAATTTTGCCAAACCTTTATTTTGCCAAATCGATAATGCGTGTTGACCAGATGGGGTTGAACATAAGGCCCACCCATCATGATAAAGCGCAATAACTTGCCTTTGTATAATAATATTTTGAATAAATTGACGATAAATATCTTTTGGTGAGGAACTAGAATTTGTTGTTTGTGATTTCGACGCAGCCTTGCGTTGATATGGATTTTTCATAAAATAGTTCAATATTAGAATCATTATTGACGCTAATAATAAAACAATTCTACATAAATTACAAGGATTTGAACTAGAAGAGAAATTATGGTGGGCGCTGACGGGATCGAACCGCCGACATTCTGCTTGTAAGGCAGACGCTCTACCAACTGAGCTAAGCGCCCTGAGCGAGAGTAAACTCGTATCAGAGATTAAGTATAAGCATACTTGTTAAAACAAACATTCTCAAAAAAAGTATTAAGAGAATGGCGCAGCGGACGGGGCTCGAACCCGCGACCCTCGGCGTGACAGGCCGATATTCTAACCAACTGAACTACCGCTGCACTGCTTACTTCTATTAAGAAGTATATGTCACTAATTATGGTGGGCGCTGACGGGATCGAACCGCCGACATTCTGCTTGTAAGGCAGACGCTCTACCAACTGAGCTAAGCGCCCTGAGCGAGGTAACAAATTTAAAGCAATGCTTTAAATATTGTTTAAGTATCAAAGAATATAAACTCTAATTTACTTAACTCTATCTATTCTTGCAATCTTAAAGTGGCGCAGCGGACGGGGCTCGAACCCGCGACCCTCGGCGTGACAGGCCGATATTCTAACCAACTGAACTACCGCTGCACAATAATTTTGCAATTACAGGGTAAAACGATATTAAAACTTAAGTGGCGCAGCGGACGGGGCTCGAACCCGCGACCCTCGGCGTGACAGGCCGATATTCTAACCAACTGAACTACCGCTGCACTTGAGTTTTAACGTAAAGGCTTGGTGGGCGCTGACGGGATCGAACCGCCGACATTCTGCTTGTAAGGCAGACGCTCTACCAACTGAGCTAAGCGCCCTTAACGTCTTCATCGTTTGTGAGGTGCATTATAGAGAATCTTTACAGCCTGTCAAACGCTTTTGCCATTCTTTTCTGAAAAAAGCGTACGAATGATTAAAAAATAAGTAATTCATTGAAAAAATCAAGATTTTCGTATTTTATTTAAGCACTTATTCATATTTTCATCATTCATTTTCTAAAGTATGTTCTGAAATATAAACCAGCGCCTGCTCAGAAATCAGCTCAAATAACTCAATAATCTCATCATTCTTCATCCGAATACAGCCATGTGACATCGGAATGCCCATCGGCTCTGTATCAGGCGTGCCATGAATATAAATATATCGTTTAAATGTATCGCAACCATTTCCATGATTGAATCCATCTTCTAAACCATCCAACCATAAAATTCGTGACAAAATCCAATCTCTTTGTGGAAATTGTTGTGCGAGTTGTTGGTTATACACTTCCCCTGTCGGCTGACGTGCAATAAAGACCGTATTTTTCTTTAGGTCTGCACCAATCTTTTGTGCGACTTGATGCCAACCTCTTGGCGTCTTACCGCTATTCTCTTGCTCACCAATACCATTCTTGCCAGAAGAGATCACATAAAATTTATTGTGCTTTGGCAAATGTAGAATTTGTTGTGCTAAATCTATGACGATGTCTGCCTGATCAAGGGTATAAGTCATTTTTATCTCAACAGATGATAGAACACAGATATTTCAACATACACCCAAAGCTTTTTCTTGTATTTTTCGGTAGTTTTGATTGTTGATTGATTTTAAATATAAAAAACAAAACAGCATAGTAAGATCAAACATGCTGTTTTAGATCAGCAAAAGTAGTGTTTTAATCAATTCTCAGCGCTAAGGATTGCTTTTCTTAACAACGTAACTCACGGCATATGGGTCATATTTGGTGCGAGGTCTTGCCATTAAGGAAAAGCTTTAAGTTTGTTTATCCTCGTCACTTGCGGCATAGCTGCTCGTCTTGCGCTCGGACAAAGCGTTGCTTTTCTTACCTCGCCACTCGCAGCATAGCTGCTCGTCTTGCGCTCGGACAAAGCGTTGCTTTGTTTATCCTCGCTCAGGCTCGGGTCTTAACCACAACCACACAGCAACAATAAACATAGTGAGATCTGTAAAAATTTTGACAAGGGATGGTGCGTTGGTAAACAGCATTAAAATACCACTCATTAGCATCATGATACTTGCAATCCATTTTGCTTTACGCGGTACTGTCCCATTTTCACGCCAATCGCGTAAGGTGGGTCCGTATTTAGGATGATTTAAGAGCCAAGCATCCATTTCAGGCCATCCTTTCGATGCAGCCCATGCTGCAAGGATTAAAAACACAGTGGTTGGCATGCCTGGTAAAATTGCTCCAATGATTCCTAAAATAATAAAAATCACAACTAAACTACGCCAGAACAATGTTTTCATTGAGTAATTAACCAACACATGTTTACAACCATGCTAGTATAAATTGTTTTTATTGCTCTTTCTTAAACTTAACTTATTATTTCCATGATTGAGTAACAGCATGTCTAGCCTAATGAGTACGACTATTTTTTTTGAACCTTGGTTGCAGTTTAAGAATCCTATAGTACGTCATTTGGCTTTTTGCATCGCGAGTCCAAATATTCTAGCTCGAATCCCGCCAGATTTAGAGATAAAGCATACTTTTGAGCTCCATTCTGATCAAATCTGGCAAACTCATTATGATCGCTATGAAGAACGCTTAAAACAACTTGATCAACATCCGCAAGCCCTTATTGATTTTCTTGCTCAACTCAAAAGTACTCGCCTTGGGCTACGATTCGAGAACTTACTTTGGTTTTGGTTATTAGATGATGAGTATCACCCCTATCAACTTTTAGGTCATAGCATTCAAAAAATTGTAGGATCGGTTACGCTAGGTGAACTAGATTTCGTCATTTTAAATAAAGACACGCAAGAAATCGAACACTGGGAAGTTGCGCTAAAGTATTACCTAGGTGAAAGTAACTTAGACTTAGCGCAATGGTATGGGCTAAATCGAGAAGACACATTACAAAGAAAATTGAAGCATTTCACTCAACGTCAATTTCAGTTTGCGGATGCAAATCATCATCAGATTCAACGAAGATTTGCGATTATGAAAGGGCAATTATATTTACCGACTGATTTGAATCAGTTTGCACTCCCCAACTGGGTCAACTCGTCCCGACGTTTGGGATTATGGGGAACTAATATTCCCACAACAGATTACTATCAATTACAACGTCATGAATGGTTATGTCCTAATCAGCAAGCATCCTCAAAAAATGTAACTTGGTGGACAAATGGTCTTTATTATCATGAAACACCTAGCACCTCATTTTATATGTTTCGCCAACCGTCTTTATTATTGATTAGATCTTCTTCATCAGATTATTTTTTATAAAGTAACATTTTATAACACTTCTACTATCAAATCATTATGTTTATTTTCTGCATTTTTTCTTAGCCTCTAGGAACATCATAATTACATTTAAACGGAGAAGATGATGAAAAAAATCTTAGTGGCTTCAATCATGACTGCTTTTGTTTTAACTGGTTGTAATACATTTAAGGGTTTTGGGCAGGATGTATCTAAAGCGGGTGACAAAGTTACTCAAACTGCTGAAAAAACTCAGGATAAAATGTAATTTTAGTGAACACCCTTCGCAAAACCTTATCTAAACATAGATAAGGTTTATTTTTGCATACCTTTCTCTATCATATTCCCCTATTATATCGGTTCAGATTTCACCAGATTTAACCACATCTCGAATGAACCATTCCGATACTCTTGAACTTAGTTTACAGCTCCTACGCCAACCTTCTGTCACCCCTGTTGACCATGATTGTCAAAATATTATGGCCGAGCGTTTAGCCAAAATTGGCTTTAATATCGAAAACATGCGTTTTGAAGATGTTGATAACTTATGGGCACGCAGAGGCACTACAGCACCTGTTTTTTGTTTTGCAGGTCATACAGATGTCGTTCCTACAGGCCATTTAGATGCTTGGAATTCAGATCCATTTTTACCAAGTATTCGCGACGGTAAATTATATGGTCGTGGTTCAGCAGATATGAAAACAGCACTGGCTGCAATGGTGGTTGCATCTGAACGTTTTGTGGCGAAGCATCCGAACCATAAAGGTTCTATTGCATTTTTGATTACATCTGATGAAGAAGGTCCTTCAATCAACGGGACAGTGAAGGTCATTGAAACTTTAGAAGCACGTAACGAAAAAATGAACTGGTGCTTGGTAGGCGAGCCATCGAGCACACATCAATTAGGCGATATCGTCAAAAATGGTCGTCGTGGCTCTTTGAATGCGATTTTGACTGTTCATGGCAAACAAGGACATGTGGCCTATCCTCATTTAGCAGAAAATCCTATTCATTTAGCATCGAAGGCTTTAACTGAACTGTGCGATACTGTTTGGGATAATGGCAATGAATATTTCCCTGCGACCTCTTTCCAAATTTCAAATATACAAGCTGGAACAGGTGCAACCAACGTAATCCCAGGCACACTAAAAGTTACTTTTAACTTTCGCTACTCAACTGAAGTGACAGCTGAAATTCTCAAACAACGCGTACTTGAGACTTTGGATAAATATAATTTAACTTACGATATTCAGTGGACACTATCAGGTTTACCTTTCCTCACCCCTGTTGGTGAATTAGTGAATGCTGCAAAAACAGCGATCAAAAATGTGACTGGTGTTGAAACTGTTCTATCGACAAGTGGAGGAACTTCAGATGGCCGCTTTATTGCACCTACGGGCGCTCAAGTTCTAGAATTAGGCGTATTAAATGCAACAATTCACCAAATCAATGAACATGTAAATGTCGATGATTTAGAGCCACTTGCTGAGATTTATGAGCAAATTTTAGTTGAATTACTTGCTTAACATACAAGTTGAGACAATAAAAAAGGAACTCTTTTGAGTTCCTTGTTTATTTATAACCCTAGTTGGGTTTGAATATTTTGTAGATGAGGGACATAAAACTGTTTTTCCCCAATCTTGACATATTTAAATACGTTATTGTCATCAATGTCTTTTTCTTCATCTACAATTTCAGAAATACGTAAACGAATGGATTCAGGCATTTCATTACAAACCAAAGCAAATCGTTCTGAAACGTCATCACCTTCAACCACCAACGCTACCCCATTTTTATTTGCTGGATCATTTACAGCATAAATAGGAAGTTTGAGATCATGCCATTCAACATGATCAATATTGGTTTGTGTATCCATCGCTGATAACACAATATTCTGCGGTAGCAGCATTGGAACTTTTTCATGACATTTAATAATATAAGCGTCAATAAACCCTGTTGATACCGTAATTAAATGTTGTAACTCTTGTTGGTCAATTTGCCCCAAACCTGAGTTTGCGCTTTTTTTTACCATTAATTTTTACCTCATGAGCGCACTGTTAGTAAACTTTCAATATTTTCCAAGAGTGTTTCTTCTTGGAATGGTTTACCCATATATTGATTTACACCAAGTGATAAAGCACGTTCACGATGCTTTTCACCCGTACGTGATGTAATCATGATAATTGGTAAATCGCGATGTAGTTCATGATGTCGAACAAGGTTTGTCACTTCGAAACCGTCCATACGCGGCATTTCAATATCAAGTAACATCAAGTCTGGCTTAATGGTTTCAAGCTGCTCAATCGCATCCACACCATCTTTCGCAGTCACAACATCATAACCTTGACGCTCTAATAGGCGCGAAGTTACCTTACGTACAGTTACCGAGTCATCGACGATCATAATCAAGCGACGTTCATCATAGCGCTGCTTGGTATAAGTTTCATCAGCCTGTTTACTACGTGCTGTAGACTGTGCTTGTCGAGCAATATTTTGACCATCTAAGATCAAACATACCTGACCATCACCCATAATCGTCGCACCAGCAATCACCCCGATACTTGAGAACTGTTGTCCAATAGGTTTTACAACAATTTGTCCACGAGAACCAATTAACTGATCAACAAGTAATGCTGTTGTTTGCCCCTGCGCACCTTTAACCAACAATACAGGCAATGAATGAACAACGCCATTTAAACGAGGAATCGGCTGCCCAGCAACAAACTCAGATAAATAACGTAAACGATAACTTTCTTGATCGATCTTGAAATAATCGTCTTTACTTTCAAAGTATTGTTCTAATGCCGCAGGTGAAATACGAACAATACGGTCAATTTGTGCAAGTGGGAAGGCAAACTGTTGATCGCCTGCTTTTACCATCAAGGCATCACTTACAGCTACTGTGGTCGGTACTCGAATGGTAAATGTTGTTCCTTTACCTAAAACAGAGTTAACGCTCACATGACCGCCAAGCGCTTTAATATCGCTCTGAACAACATCTAGACCAACACCACGCCCAGAAATTTGTGTAACTTGTGCAGCCGTACTAAAACCTGGATGGAAAATAAATTGCAGAATTTCTTCATGGTCAAGTTTCTGCTCTTTAGTCATTAAACCTGTTTGAATCGCTTTATCTTTAATGCGATTCACATCGATACCTTTACCATCGTCACTAAATGTCACAACAATATCAGTACCCTGACGACCAATATCTAAAGCGATATGTCCAGTTTCTGGTTTCTTCGCTTGTAAACGTTGCTCTCTGTCTTCAATACCGTGGTCAATCGCGTTACGCAACATATGTTCAAATGGCGCAACCAATTTTTCCAAAATACTACGGTCTAATTCACCCTCAGTATTGTTAACAATTAATTCTGTTGGTCGGTTTAAAGTCGATGCTGTTTGACGAACAATACGTTGTAAACGTGGTAATAATCGAGAGAAAGGTACCAATCGGGTACGCATCAAACTTTCTTGAATTTCTGCTTGAATACGAGATTGTTGTAATAACAAACCTTCCGTATCACGGATCTTCTCAGAAAGTGTGGTCTTAAAGTCAACCAAGTCCGATGCGGATTCCGCAAGAGATTTTGACAACTGATTTAAAGATGAATATTGGTCCATCTCTAATGGGTCAAAATCTGCATAGCGAGAGTTCTCACCACCATGACGTGCGATAATTTGACTTTCTAACTCACCTTCCATTCGGCGTAACTGATCTGCCAAACGTTTGATCGCAAGCTCCATCTCCGTTAATGTACCGCCCAATTGACCAAGGTCCATTTCGATACGCGAACGGTTAATCGCATTCTCACCTGACAAGTCAATCATTTTCTCAATGACGTCAGCGGAGACACGAATCATCTCATTATTTTGTTCAATACGTTCGGTCGTTTCCCACGCACCTAACATTGATGGAGGTTCTGTACCATCACCTTGAACAAACTCCATTGTATATTCTGGAGTGAAAATATCTTTAGCTGAGAGCTTTTGTGGAAGTTGTGCTGAAACATCAACAAACTCCATATTCTCTAAACTTTGTTTTAAGCCGTCAAAGTTTGCATACTGACGTTTGGAAATCGCATCACTCAACCAAGCCAGTGCTGTATTGAGAAGATTATCGTAAACATTTGAATTGAAATGATGTACACCAAACTGTTCAAATGCATTCTCGAGATGATAAGCAACAATCGCAATTGCATCTAACTCAGCCATACGTGCACCACCTTTTAAACTGTGGGCATTACGTTGTAACTGTAAGAGCAAACTACGATTACCACGTTGATCAAACCATTGTCTTAATAGACCTTTGGCTTGTTCAAGTAGTTCTTCCGCTTCTTCTAAGAATGTTTGCTCAACAAGAGAACGAACATCATCATCTAGCGCAACTTCACGAACAATCTCAGCATTTGAAGTATCTTCTAGAACTTCTTGAGCTTCGACCAATGAGAATTCATCAATTGATAAGTCCGTGAGATCATCCGTTTCGATCACAGTGGCAACATGATTTTCGGCTACAGGCTCAAAAGTAACAGGTGATGACGAAGTAAAATCAATAGATTGATCTGCTTGCTGAAGCAACTGAAGTACGTGTGTAGCTGGATAATCGACTTGTTTATCACGAATAGTTTGAATTCGATCTGCAATATCATCTTGTACTGCACGAATGACTGCGATTAATTGTGGGTTCGGTTGTAACTGCTGATTGATTAATTTCTCATAAATTGTTTCCAATTCATGTGCAATTAAACCAATATGACCTGCTTGAATCATATTTGAACCACCTTTTAAGGTGTGCAAATATCTCATCAAGTTTTTCAATGCACCTACATTTTGTTGATCAGCTGTCCATGTATTTAGATCAGCATCAATACCAACCAATAACTCATCAGCTTCTTCAAGGAAGATATCTAACAAGTCTGGATCAAAGTCACGATTTGAATCACTCGATTGTAAGCTTTGTTTATCTAAAGCAAATTGTGCAGCTAAATCACTCACATCAACAGCATGATGTGTTTCGGTTCTTAAAGTATTTACAAAAACAGTCGAATCAACCGTGGTTTCCACTGTGGCTGTATTCAAACTATCCAATTCTTCAACGTCATCAACAGGAATAACCATTGATGCAACACTTGCTGAATCTTGGTTTGCTAATACATTCAACGCATGTGTAGCTGGATAATCGACTTGTTTATCACGAATAGTTTGAATTCGATCTGCAATATCATCTTGTACTGCACGAATGACTGCGATTAATTGTGGGTTCGGTTGTAACTGCTGATTGATTAATTTCTCATAAATTGTTTCCAATTCATGTGCAATTAAACCAATATGACCTGCTTGAATCATATTTGAACCACCTTTTAAGGTGTGCAAATATCTCATCAAGTTTTTCAATGCACCTACATTTTGTTGATCAGCTGTCCATGTATTTAGATCAGCATCAATACCAACCAATAACTCATCAGCTTCTTCAAGGAAGATATCTAACAAGTCTGGATCAAAGTCACGATTTGAATCACTTGATTGCAAGCTTTGTTTATCTAAAGCGAATTGTGCAGCTAAATCACTCACATCAACTTTATTACTAGACGGCTCAAATTCAGCAATAGATGCTTCAACCAAACCTGCTTTTTGCTCAGTTACAGGCGCTTCCAAGAACTCAATATTTTGCTGTGTAAATGAACTCAATTCATTTAATATAAGTTCATGTGCCTTTGTCAAAGTCACACGCTGCCCTGCAGCCAAGGTATCAAACAATTGAATGAACTGTTGATGTACCTGATAATACAGTTCAAAAGCATAATCAAGATTCAGTAAATTTGGCTTAAACAACAAATCTTGATAACTAGAACGTAACAAACTTGTATATTGATACATACCAATCGTCGCATGATGATGGGTATGTTCTAATAAAGTTTCAGTTTGCTGACTTAACAGTTGAATATATTGAGGAAATTCAGTACGTGCACGCTTCTCAAAATCAAACTCAACGTCAAGAAGATCATTAATATTCAATTCTAGTAATTGTGAAACTAAACCTTGTGGACGTAAGGATTCGCCTTGTTTTTCTTCTAATTGGAAATCGTAACTATCCCATGCAACATTGAAAGTATTATAAATTTCTTCAAATTTCTGTTGCGAACCTTGGTGTTTCAACGTGTGCAAATAGTCACGAACAAACTGTGCATAGTGTGTCAAAAGTGCCGTTTCATCAGAACTTGAATCAAGCTCTTCTTGCAATAATGTTTTGAATAAATTTTCAACTTTCGAACTTGCTTCAAACACATGCTCAACATGCGCCATAGCAGAACTGCCACGTAGAGTATGAAGCGCTCGAATTAGCGTATTATAATTATCATTTGTCGGACGATCATTTAGTAAAAATTGATCGATCGTAGTCAAATGATCTTCTGCTTCTTCCAAGAAAATCGATAATGTTTCTTTGATTAACGCTTCATCATCTAGTGGATGACCTATAAATACAGATTCTGAATCTGCGACATCAACAGTCTTCTCTTCTACGACAGTATCCAC
This sequence comes from Acinetobacter sp. WCHA45, assembly GCF_002165255.2. NCBI lineage: Bacteria > Pseudomonadati > Pseudomonadota > Gammaproteobacteria > Moraxellales > Moraxellaceae > Acinetobacter > Acinetobacter sp. WCHA45. Next base: position 2,100,883 of record NZ_CP028561.1, read on the forward strand.
ATTTACGGATATCAATTCGAGACCAGTTTCAGCGTTATCATTCAGCATATTCGATAATTGTAATAACTCAGCTAGCGCTGGTTCTATACTAAGTTGCTGCTGTAGTTGCTGACCTAATAAAACCAAAGGTTTTAAATCTATCTGATGTTTTTGAACCAATTTAAAATCATGTACAAGTTTAAAGCGGTAGATATTAAAAACCGCTTTTACATAATGTTGAATATCTGAATTCAACAATACTGTCCCTGCAAGTACTCGATTTAAAGTATCTTCAACCGTCCACGCCAATTCACCTGAAGATTTGGCGCCAACCATCCTTCCAGAACCTTTTAAGGTATGGAAATGTCGGCGAATATCTGTAAGCACATCTTGTTGATTTGGCTGTTCAATCCATTGACAGATTAATGGCTCTAATTCAACAAAGATTTCATCTAATTCTTCAATAAAAATTTCAAGAATTTCTGCATCTTGCTCAAGATAACTATCTTCAGGAAGCGTCATCGTTTCAACTAACGTTTTTAATATTTCTTTCATAGCGGCTTCTTTCGTTTTTATCCACTAATTGTGGCTAAAAATTACGTGTATCTATCACACAAGATGTAGCTCCATGTTAGTCATCATCTTGTAGAGATATTCTACATCTCTTCAAAAAAGGGAAAGGACAGATATGCTCTGCCTCCCCTTTGCTGCTTATTCAGGTAGCTTAAAGTCAGTTACAGATTCACGTAATGATTCAGCCATATTTGCCAATTCAGAAACCGAACGAGCTGTATCAAACGTTGCTGTCGTCGTTTGTGACGTAATTTCTTGTACAACATTCATCGTTGTTGCAATGTGACTTGCTGATGCAGACTGAAGTTTTGCTGCATCAGAAATGCTCGCAATTAATTTAGCCAAATCACCAGATACCGTTTGAATCTCATCAAGTGCAATACCCGCATCTTTTGCCAAGTTCGCACCACGAACAACTTCTGACGTCGTTTGTTCCATTGAAATAACGGCTTCGTTCGTATCTGTTTGAATGGTTTTTACTAAGCTTTCAATCTGTTTCGTTGCTGATGCAGAACGTTCTGCAAGACGTTGTACTTCGTCAGCTACGACTGCGAAACCACGACCTGCTTCACCAGCCATAGATGCTTGAATCGCTGCGTTTAATGCCAAGATGTTGGTTTGGTCGGCAATATCGTTAATTAGGGATACGATGTTACCAATCTCTTGAGATGATTCACCCAAACGTTTAATACGCTTTGAAGTTTCTTGAATTTGTTCACGAATGTGATCCATACCTTCGATCGAGCGGTTTACAACTTCTGCCCCATTCGATGCAATTTGTACAGATCTTTGTGCTACTTCAGCAGACTCGGATGCATTCGAAGATACTTGGTCAATCGACAATGCCATTTCGTTCATCGCTGCTGATGCACCTGCAATTTCTTGCGCCTGATGTTCAGAAGCTTCTGCTAATTGGTTGGTAATATCTTGAGTATCTTGAGTATAACGAGCAACTTCTTGAGATGTTTCAGTGATTCGAGATACAAGGTCACGTAATTGATCGATTGCGAAGTTAATCGAGTCGGCAATCGCACCAGTAAAATCTTCTGATACTGTTGCATATGAACGTAAATCACCATCTGCTAAGTCGGCAATTTCATCTAGTAAACGTAAAATTGCATTTTGGTTACGGTCATATTCATCTTGTAGACGAGTTACACGCTCTTTATCTGTATTACTACGTAAAGCAAGCAATTGTAGTGCAGAGAAAATTAATAGACCTAACGCACCAATTAATACAACACCTGCAATAACGTTACCCCAACCACCCTCTGCTTTGTTAGATAAATCGTTTAATGACGTTAATAAGGCATCAGATTGAGAAAAGATTTGCGAAGATGCTTGGCGTACGCGAACAATTTGGTTTGCGTTTTGTAATACTGTTGCTGCAGCTGATTTCAATACTGCATCATAATCAGATTTAATACTATCTACAGACTCACGTAAATCAGGAGATGCAATACGATCTACACCAAGTTCTGTACTACCATTTAATTGTGCATTTAAATAAACACCAAAGGTATCAATATCCGCTCCAAAGTCATTAGCTGAAACGTTTGAATTATCGGTACCAACTAAAACAGAGTTAATCGAACGTAAAATACGTTCAGCAATAAACACTTGGTTTTTCGTGATAATTACCTGACTACTTGGCATATTTTCACGAACCATCTGATCAACCATCAAGTTATATTCAGCCTGAATTTCAGGAATCGTTTCACTGATCGAGATATTTGTATCGTATAATTGATTGATGACTTTTTGTTGTGAAGCAATTAACTCAATGTTCTTAGAAACACTCGTCCAAAGTTCATTTGCTTTTTTATACTCTTCTGAACCAGTACCATATACACTTTCAACCGTCTCTAAATTCTCAGCAAAACGCTTTTTAGATTCAACTAAACTTTTCATTGCTTCAGGTGTACCAGATGCCGTCGCCTCAGTTGCCTGACGAGAAATCATCTGAGATAACAAGCGTAACTCACCTAAACTACGAGTTAACTGGTTATGACGAGGCACACTCACGAATAAATAAATTAAGAGGATAACTGCAAGAGCTAAAGCACCAATCGCACGGTATAGAATTGGTTTCGACTTTTCAGTTTCACCAAATAAGCGAGAAAACTGATCAATTTGCGTTCGAGCATTCTCTAAAAATGCACCACCACTCTTAAGACCAGTACTATCATCACTACTACCATTTTTCTTTTTAAGTTTAAAGCCCATGTCAGCTTCTCCCCTGAATACGCGTTTATTTTCCGTAGCGTATCAAATTAGTTTATAAATTTTATTGATGCATTCATATATTGAGGATTTTGCAACAACCGACTCAGTAAAAACACATGCCATTGCTGATTATGTTGATGAAAGTATCCCTGACAATAATCTTTCAATTTATCATCTAGATCAGCACTTTGTGAAAAGAAACTCTTTTTATTAAAGTGCTGAATCCCAAGAACTTGGTCGACAACCAAACCCACATAATGGTCTTGATGGCTAATGCATATTACTTTTTGTGTTGGTGAAAACTGACTCCGTTGTCCTGAAATAAAATGTGTTAAATCAGAAACTGAAAGCAATCGACCACGAATATTTGCCAAACCACGTACCCATGCTTGAGTATTAGGAACAGGGGTATATTTTGGAGGATAAATCACCTCCGAAATCTCCCCTAATGGTGCAACGAAATATTGCCCTAACATCTCAAATGCGATACCAGACCAACGGCTGACTTCATTTTGAGTTGAAGCATATTGTTTGTTGCCTCGCTTGGATAAGCGAAGCAATTCGATAAATCCATTTGCTGCCATACCCTATCCCGTATTGAGTAATGAAAAGGCTCGTACGAATTAACTTAATAATTGTTTAATCACATCAATGAGCTGTTGCTCATCAATCGGCTTGGTCAAATAATCACAAGCACCTTGACGCTTACCCCAAACACGATCTGTTGCCTGATCTTTGGTACTTACGATCACAACAGGAATATGCTGCGTGTCTTTACCTTTGCTAATTTGGCGTGTCGCTTGAAAACCATTCATTCCTGGCATTACCACATCCATTAATACGAGATCTGGTAGTTCTGCCTGCGCCATTGTGACACCGTCAGCGCCATTGGTTGCTTCTAAAACTTCATAACCGTGTTTAGTCAAAATTTCTCTAAAGCGAAATGTTTCAGTAGGTGAATCATCTACAATAAGTATACGAGCCATTTTTTCCTCAATTTAAATTTTATGCGCTAACGTGATTACGAATCGCATTTAACAGCTCATCTTTACTAAATGGCTTAGTTAAATATTCATCCGAACCCACAACACGCCCTTTAGCCTGATCAAACAAACCGTCTTTGCTTGACAACATAATCACTGGGATATTTTGGTAATTTAAAGAATTTTTAATCAGTGCACAGGTTTGATAACCATCTAAACGAGGCATCATGATATCGACGAACACGATATCAGGATTTGCTTCTGCAATTTTTGATAATGCTTCAAAACCATCAACAGCGGTGATCACCTCACAACCTTCTCGTTGTAAAAGCGTTTCAGCTGTACGACGAATCGTTTTTGAATCATCAATCACCATTACTTTCAAATTTTGAAATTTATCTTCCATTTAATTGCCCTGCCCCATTCACTCAATACAAATTATGGTTGGTTTAATTTGTTTTATACACATCAGTTGATATTTTTAACATATCTTTACTTGCATTATCAATGAAGTTTTTTGAACCAACCTATCAGTTTTCAACAACAATAACAAATTTCTCACAGTTTTCGTCAAATTCCTAAATTTTTTGTATACTCACTATTTTTAATTATCTAAATAGCTACTAATATACAACTGATTATTATTTAAAAATAAGTGATTTAGTTAACTTTTTCCGGGGAATGTAATGACTGGTTCGTTAAAGTGCGGTTTCGGCATTAGCCACTTTACAACGATTGCTCGTAATTACATTTGCGCGTTTTTTTTATTGATTTTTTGCAGTTCAAGTTTTGCAGCCACAGAGCAACCCAGAGCTGTATGGTATCGTTATTATGATAAAAATGGTGTTGCTAATGTGAGTACATCAGTTACGCCCGAACATATTCGTTATGGTTATGAAGCACTTGATCGTAATATGCAAGTGATCAAACGCAACCGTGCTTATAACGCAACCGTAGATGCACAACAATCTTCTCGTCGCGAATCTATTGCACGTCAACGCGAACAAGATATGAGATTAAAGCGTGCTTATGGAAATACAAAAATAGCGGCAACAAAAAGAGATCAAATTTTGGCTAGTTTAAAAAAGCAACTTAATTATCAACAACAACAATTACAACAGCTTCAACAAGACAAAATTGGATTTAAGCGACAAGAGATGGAATATCATCGTAAGGGAGAAACGCCCCCCGCTCAACTCAAAAATAATTTAGACAATAATGCCAAGAATATTGAAAATGTAAAAAGAACAGTAGAAAGTTTACGTAATGCATATCATAAAACTGAAACAGATTATGCTGATATTATTAACCGTTTAAAAAATATTGAACAAGAAACACAATAGACTTAGAATTTTTCTTGCATGGTCTCTCAAAAATATTAATTCTAACTTTTCATAGTTTTAATTCATTCAGCTTGCTTTAGATTACACGAAATTCAATGATTCATGTCATAATGCCAATTGCTTAAAACCGAGTAGATAATTTTGCTCGTTTGAGTATTTCTAAATAACACTTAACTTTAGGACAGTTTCCATGCGCGCAAGCCGCTTTTTATTTGCAACGTTAAGAGAAACCCCAAATGATGCTGAAGTCATTTCGCACCAGCTCATGTTACGTGCGGGGATGATTCGTAAATTAGCTTCTGGTTTATACTCTTGGTTGCCCATGGGAACACGTGTTTTAAAGAAAGTAGATGCGATTGTTCGCGAAGAAATGAACCGTTCAGGCGCATTAGAAGTATTTATGCCTGTCACTCAACCTGCTGCGCTTTGGGAAGAATCTGGTCGTTTTGAACAATACGGTCCAGAATTACTTCGTTTCAAAGATCGTCATGATAATCCATTCGTGCTTGGTCCTACTCATGAAGAGGTCATTACAGATTTGGCACGTAATGAGCTGAAAAGTTATAAGCAATTACCAGTAAATTTCTATCAAATCCAAACTAAATTCCGTGATGAAATTCGTCCACGTTTCGGTGTGATGCGATCTCGTGAATTTATCATGAAAGATGCTTACTCGTTCCATGCAAATCAAGCATCACTACAAGAAACTTATGATGTCATGTATGACACCTATAGCCGTATTTTTACACGTCTAGGTCTCGATTTCCGCCCTGTACAAGCAGACACAGGTTCAATCGGTGGCTCTGCATCACATGAATTCCATGTACTTGCTGCAAGTGGCGAAGATGATATCGCATTTTCAACTGAATCTGATTACGCCGCTAACGTTGAAATGGCAGAAGCATTGTTAGTCGGTGAGCGTGCTGCGCCAGCTCAAACAATGACCTTAGTCGATACACCAAATCAGAAAACAATTGCCGATGTTTGCCAATTTTTAAACAGTGATGCAAAACAATCTGTAAAAGCTTTACTTGTACAAGGTCAAACAGATGAAAATGGCAATACACCCGTTGTTGCTCTATTTTTACGTGGCGACCACGAATTGAATGATATTAAAGCTGAAAAGCACCCTTTAATTGCTGCACCTTTGGCATTTGCAACTGAAGCACAATTAGAACAACATGGTTTAACAGCAGGTTTCTGCGGTCCACAAGGTTTAGTTGAAAAAGGCTTAACCGTGATTGTGGATCGTGCTGCATCCGTATTATCTGACTTTGTTGCGGGTGCAAATGAAGTCGATAAACATGCGACAGGTGTGAACTGGGAGCGTGATGCAAAATTCACCGAAGTTTATGATTTACGTAATGTTGTTGAAGGCGACCCTTCTCCAGATGGTAAAGGTACACTTCAAATCAAACGTGGTATTGAAGTCGGTCATATCTTCCAACTCGGTACAAAATACTCAGAAGCTTTAGGGTGTAAAGTACTCGGTGAAGATGGTAAACCATTTACTGTTACAATGGGATGCTATGGAATTGGTGTAACACGTGTGGTTGCAGCAGCAATTGAACAAAATTTTGATGACAAAGGAATTATTTGGCCTCAAGCGATTGCTCCATTCGACATTGCGATTGTGCCAATGAATGCGCATAAATCACCTCGTACCCTTGAAGCAGCTGAAGCGCTTTATGCTGAATTACAAGCTCAAGGCTATGATGTATTGCTTGATGATCGTAATGAACGCCCTGGTGTGAAATTCTCTGATCTTGAATTAATGGGTATTCCTCATCGTATTGTCATTGGTGAGAAAGGTCTTGATGCAGGTACTTTTGAGTACAAAGGTCGTCGCGATCTTGAAGCAAGCAATTTAGGTAAAGAAGAACTCTTAGCTAAACTTATAGGCTAATCTTCATCCTAGCAATAAAAAAGCCGTTTAATAATAAACGGCTTTTTGATTGAAAACTGTTGTTTTGATTGTTATAGCTTTATTTATAGATTATTTTTTATACCAATAGAAAATGATTTATTGTTCACTTTTGGTAAGTTTTTGAATGGCAAAGGGGCACTGACATACCCCCTTAAATGATTTGGATTAGATCTTTTTTACAAATTCAGATTTCAATTTCATTGCACCAATCCCATCGATTTTACAATCAATATTATGTCCATCATTCGCATCGATTAATAAACGAATACTTTTCACTTTCGTCCCGACTTTAACTACAGATGATGAACCTTTAATTTTTAAATCCTTTATGACAGTGACGCTATCACCATCAACTAAAATATTACCGTTGGCATCTTTAATAATCTCTTGTTGTTCTGAAGCAGATGCCTCCCCTTCTTTCCATTCATGTGAACATTCAGGGCAAATCAATAAGTCGCCATCTTGGTAAGTATATTCTGATTGGCATTTTGGGCAGTGTGGAAAAGACATAAAAACATCTCAAAAGCACTATTATGATCGATAGACGCATTTTTTCAAAATTTAAGCTTGAATCGCTTGTCCAATTAAATAATTTTTAAGTACTAGGGCATGACTAAGCTTAAGATCTTTAGCTGCGTAAATGAGCATTACTTGCTGTTGCTGTACCATGTCTTTAAGCTGATTTACATAAGGGTTTTCTTTAAGCTATTTATAATACCTTTCCTGAAAACTCAGCCAATGTTCAACCTTATGACAAAACGCTTTTCTCAATTCAGTTGAGGGTGCAATATCTTTAAGCCATAAATCTAAATGTGCCTGCTATTTCGATATTCCCCTTGGCCATAACCGATCTACGAGTACACGCTGTCCATCCGTCGGCTCAACAAGATCAATAAATACGTTTAATTTCAATTCTCACATCAACCTCCCCCATATCTCACAAATTTTTCAGCTTTCCATTGAAATATTAACAACTTGCCCTTTTGAATCAAAACTAACGCAGATAACGTAATTTGTGATCTCATCTGGTAAGGTGAAATCTAAAATTTCATAACTTTCCAGATCCCCCTCATCCCAACGTGAATCTAATACCAGTAACTCTAAAATTTGTAATAAATTAGGTTTTGATGTGTCAAAATATTTTTCCCAATATTCAGGTTCAACTTCTTCAAGATGATGTTGAATAAATAACTCCACACTATCTTCTGCTTGTTGATTTTCTAAAGCTTCGCGCATGGCAACACGAGCCAATTGTTCTCTGTGTTCAAGAATTTGTTCAGACATAATATTCCCCAATATGATTAAATATTAAAAATTTAGCTAGTTTGAATTAAGCTAAGGAGTTGTTATTCATTTGGAATTTCAGCTTGAATCAGCAATCCCAATAAATACAGAGATTCCTGCCAACCTAAATAACACACTTCAACAGGAATAACATCAGGTATTCCCTCTTGAGTAATATGCACTTCGGTTCATACTGCCACTGATTTTAATTTTATTGTGACCTGAATTTCACCTAGTAAATTAAGATCATCAAACTTATCGGTATAGCGTAATAATTCATTCGGGATAAGTTCAATATACGTTCCTCCAAATGAATGAATTTGTCCAGTTGAAAAGTTAGTAAATGACATTTTGTATGTTCCACCCTCTTGTGGGTCTAAGTGATGGATTTTGGCAGTAAAACCATGAGGTGGCATCCACTTTACCAAGGCATCTGGATCGAGAAAGGCTTTAAAAACACGAACTGGTGGTGCATTAAATACACGATGTAGTTGTACTGTTCCACTCATTATTATTCTCAGGCTAAGTTATTTTTAATTCGTGCCTCTATCATACCGATTTAGTCATGAAATACTATTCCTTCAATCGCTCAATTGAACCCGAATATCTAGAATCTAAAGCTGCTTTTTTGTAAAAAATGGCGCAAAATAGCACTCCATATTTAGTGATAAGAACGCAGTTTTGGGATTAATCTATGAGTCAGCTTGCTTTTACTGCTTTTAGCTTGAATGGTGTAGATGCGCAAAAATTTCTACAGGGTCAAGTGACTGTTCATGTAGAACGTCTCCCTGAAAATGAAAATCGCTATACCGCTATTTGTGACTTAAAAGGACGTATTCATTTTGGGTTATGGATTAAAAGATTAAATCCAGAAAGTTTTGAACTTGTAACCACCCAAGATCAAGCCGAAGAGTTTTCCAAACATATTAAAAAGTTTGGTGCTTTTTCAAAAATGAAATTAGAAGAAATAGGATCTGTTTTTCCTTCATTAAATGGCATCCAAACTGAGTTTTCTTCAGTGGAGACAGACATCGATGCTTGGCAAATTCAAGCGATTCAGTCAGGTCAAGCATGGATTAGTCAAAGTACAGAACATTTGTTTCAACCACAAGAACTACGTTTGCATCAACGTGATGGTGTACATTTTGACAAAGGTTGTTATTTAGGTCAGGAAATTGTGGCACGTCTATGGTTTAAAGCAAAACCAAAACATTGGTTACATTTAATCCAAGGCAAAGATACTGTGCCTTCTCCTGCTAGCCAGCTAAGTAAAGATGTTGAGGTTGTGAATAGTGCTGCATGTGAAGATGGCTATATCGCACTTGTAATTGCAAAACCAGTTGCTTTAGAAGAACTTGGTGTAAAGGTTTTGGATTTACCAGAAGTATTAAATGGTGATGTAGCACGACCACAATAATCATTTTAAACAAAAGCCCTTTTACTAGGGCTTTTTAATTATAAATAAGATCCTTTAATTAAAATTAAGCATATACTCCTATTTAAAACAAATACTTTTTTATTTTGTTCAATTTATCGGAATTAGCTGTACTCAAGTCTACATTACTTTTTATGATTACGATGGCTACCGCTTTATTTAATATGCAATCTAGTTTTGCTAACACAGAAAAAATTAATTAAAGAATCCAAAGCCTTCCTAATGAATTAAAACCAGAATTTATAGATAAAACACCTATTCCAGATCTTTATACTCTTTCAAACATCAGAGGCTCTATATGGATAGATGCTTCTGGTCGATATAGAGATGGATCCCTAACTGATTGAATTACTGCAATTGGCAATGCAGCCTTATTTGAAATAAAGTTTAATGATCATTCTTGTCGAGAATCGAAATGAAGGTTATTGTTCACCTATTCTCAACAATATCTCTCTCAAATGAAAATAACCATCAAAACTTGGCTATCAGCCTTATCACTGAGTCTATTAAGCTTACAAATAGTACATGCTGATAGCAAAACCTTAGAACAAAACTTTAAACAAAATTATCCAGATATTCCCATTACTTCAGTCACCCCATCTCCACTAAGTGGAATTTATGAAGTCTATGTGTCTGGTAAGATTATCTATACAGATGAAAATGCTAAATATCTTTTTTTTGGCAATTTACTCGATGTAAAAAATCAGAAAAACCTAACAGAAGATCGTATTTCTGAACTGAGTAAAATTGATGTAAAACAACTTCCTCTCAAACAAGCCATTAAGCACATCAAAGGTAAAGGCGAACGTACTTTGTATGTCTTTACCGATCCCGATTGCCCATATTGTCAAAAACTTGAACAATATATGACCTCAATCAACAATGTAACGGTCTACATTTTTTTATTCCCACTTAAGAAATTGCATCCACAAGCTGAAACTGCAGCAAATAAAATTTGGTGTGCCAAAAACCAATATGAGGCTTGGGAAGATTACATGCTACATCGTAAGTTAGCCCAAAATTCAGGTACATGTGAAACACCTGTACAGAAAAATATTGCTTTAGGACAAAATCTAGAAATTAGTGGGACACCTACAATCTTCCTTGAAAATGGCACTAGAGTCGCGGGCTTACCACAAAATGCCCAACAAATTGAACAACTTCTATTAGAAGCACAAACTAAAAAATAGTATCTAATTAGGCGTGGCTTTTCAGTTGACTGGCAAGCCACCACTTACAATATAAGATTCTGATTTATATTAAATAATATAAAAATTAAAATAAATTAATTAAGCAAGATTTATACAAAATCCATATTTACATTTCACAGCAAACTTTTATGATGAAGGCATTCAAAACTGCCATGTAATGGATTAAAGCAGATATCTGTGAAAGGAATAAATAAAATGAAAAAGTTGCTGATTGCCAGCTTAATTCTTGCTACAAGTCATTCAACATTTGCGGCTGATAGTAAAGTAACTGCAAAACCAGATACATTTGCTCAAGCAACTAAACTATACGAAGCAAAAAACTACCCTGCTGCGTTTCAAGAAATGCAGCGTCTCGCTGATACAGGGAATGCCCAAGCAATTTATAACCTAGGTTATATGACTCAAGTTGGTCAAGGCACAGTAAAGGATGAAAAGAAAGCCGCACAGCATTATCAAGATGCTTCAAATAAAGGCTTTGCTCAAGCCAGTTATACATTAGCACAGGCTTATCATAAAGGTGATTTGGGCATCACTAAGAATAATCAAAAATACAAAGAATATTTAGATAAAGCTTCTAAACAAGGCTCTAATGAAGCCATTGTTGAAACTGCAAAAATTTTATTTGAGCAAGGTAAACCTGAATACGATCAGATCGCTGTTCAGAAACTATTACCATTGCTACGGAAAGATTATTATCCAGCAAAACATCTCAAAACAATCTACGATTTGAGTGTTGGTGTTAAAAATAACAATCCTATTATGCAAGCACAGGCGATTGATAGCCTTAAAGATTTAGCTAAAAAAGGTTATGCACCATCTTTAATGGTTCTCGGCAATATGTTAGCAAATGGAGGTATTGTTGACCAAGATTTAGAGCAGGCAAAAAATATTTTTACTCGCTTAGCAGCAGCTAACTATCCAAATGCGAAGGAATCATTGGCTAAAGTTGAAGAAGCAATTGCTGCAAAAAAAGCAACTTCAGTAAAAACAAAGAACTAATAATCAATTCAGCAGCACTCCACCTCTAAAGAGTGCTGCTTTTTATTTAAAATTGTTTGCTTAACTTAATCCAAGCACTCCAATTGCGCCCATCTGTAGGTTCAAAGAAGCGATTATTTCCTTCGTTCACAATCACTGAACCGATATATTGTTTATTAAATAAATTATCTATAGGGGTAAATCCATTTAAACTCCAATCCGTATAGCAAAATATATATCCTGTATAAGGCGATGCAATTGTTTAAGTTGTCATTAAAAAGTAAACATGTATTTTTTTCAGAATTGGTTTGATACTTTCTGTACTGCTATGATCGCGATAACCATCTGTATCAAAATAGGATGAGTTAATCATATAACTTGGTTCATTTTGATTTTTTAAACCGTCTTGTAAAACTAAACCAGCATGATTTTTGTGATGACTACCGCCCGCATAACTCATCTCTATCGAATCTTTACCCTGTCCTTCCTTTGTTTTTACTAAAATCGTACCTCCTGAAGAATTTCCATATAACGAAGAAAATGGACCTTTTAATACTTCAAGATGACTTAAACTCCTTAAATCAATATTTGAGGTTTGCCCTTGTCCATCTGGCATTGTGGCATTGTGGCAGGAATAGCATCGCTATATAAAAGAATTCCACGAACTTCAAATGTGGAACGTGCACCAAAACCACGCATAGAAAGTTGCAAATCTTGGGCATAATTCTCTCGATTGCGCAGTTGAACACTCGGTATCCCCTTCACAAGCTCAGTTAAATCAACTTCTAAGCTCTGATCGTTTTTAGGCATATCTACCCTAAAAATTGATGCTGGTGTTTCAATATAAGCTGTGTCAGTACGAGTTGCTCGGACCTTAATTATCCGGAAGTTGTATGGGCCGATCGACTTCTGATTCAACAGTCCAAGCAAAAGAACCATTCAAACCCATGCTTATTGCAACACTACCATATAAAAAATTTTTACTAAAGCTATGAAAATTCCTTGTTTCACAGAATTTAAGGGCAAGCATTTTAAAGTAAGTATTTCATTATTTTATAATTAGATTAGATCTTTAACCTTAGCTAAAAAACCAAAAATCAATTTTAATGATGATTAGCCAATCAAATTAAATATCGTCATAATTGTAAGTTAAACATTTACCCTCATTGTATTGTTGTTGAAACAACTTGAGCTCACTATGCCAGAACTTCCTGAAGTTGAAACCACAAAAACCAGTTTACTGCCGCTTTTAGAGCAACGTGTACAAGCTGTAAGAGTACACAATCCTAGTTTGCGCTGGCCTATCCCTGATGATATTGAAAAATTAATTGGTCAACGTTTAACTCAACTCAAACGTCGTTCCAAATATATTTTGGCTGAATTTGAACAAGATCAGATGCTATGGCATTTAGGTATGTCAGGCAGCTTTCGTTTATGTGAACCAAACGAAGAATTGCGTAAACATGATCATCTTGTAATCGACTTCGAAGATCAACAGCTTCGCTATCATGATCCACGTCGCTTTGGGTGTATTCTATGGTTAGATGAAACCAATCAAGAAAAACTGATTGATACATTAGGGCCAGAACCGCTAAGTGATGAATTTAACGCTGTTTATTTATTTGAAAAACTCTCAAAAAAGAATGTCGGCATCAAAATTGCTTTAATGGATAATCATAATGTAGTAGGCGTTGGTAATATTTATGCGACTGAAAGCTTATTCAATGTCGGTATACATCCTGCACAACCCGCTTCAACATTGAGTTTAGTGCAAATTGAAAGCTTAGTGATTGAAGTAAAACGCATTCTAAAGCATGCAATTGAGCTAGGTGGTTCTACATTACGCGATTATACCAATGCAATGGGTGAAAATGGATACTTCCAACAAACACTCCTTGCTTATGGTCGAGCTGGTGAAATGTGTGTTAATTGTGAAACTACATTAGAAAACTTAAAGTTAGGTCAACGTGCTAGTGTATTTTGTCCACAATGCCAACCTTTGAAACTAAGCAAAGTATAGACCATTTAAGATGCAATCAAGGAGAACAACCTTATGCAAACCGCAATTGTTCGACATATTCTCGTCAAAGATAAAGACTTAGCCGAACAGCTAAAAAAACGAATTCAGTCTGGTGCTGATTTTAGCAAAATCGCCAAACAATACTCTACTTGCAACTCAGCTAAACGTGGAGGCGAACTCGGTGAAGTGAAAAAGGGGCAATTGGTCCCTGTTATTGATAAATTAGTTTTTACAGCAGCAGAACGAATCTTACACGGCCCGATCAAAAGCCAATTTGGTTTTCACTTAATTGAAGTCAAATTTCGCATGGATGGCTTAAGATAATGGTTTGAGCTTAATTATTTTAAGCTCTCTCCTCTTCTCAGTTATTTTAATTCTTGCGGTTTCATCACATAAGTCCATGCATGTATTTTTTCACCAGATTCCAAGATAACCTCAGCAACAACTCGCTCATATTGGAATCCTTCAAACTCATCTAACATTTGCCAGTTTTGTTCTAATTTTTCCGTGCTGAATAAATATCCCATGATTAATGGATCTTGTTCAGCTAAAACTAAGGCAGGTAAACCTTTGTCTGGTCCCCAATCTAAAATATGAATTGTGCCGTGTACCGATGCTTTTTGCCAATCTCCACCGATTCCACCCAAAATATGCGCATTTTCTCGGTTTGGGCAAAGTGTGCCATAGACAAATAGTTGGTTCATGATTGCTGTTCCATTCAAATATGCAAATATTTTAGAGTCAAATCTTGCAATTTTCCATGTAAAAGCTTGCGTTCCAAATATGGAATATCTATTTCCAATAAAAAACGGCATTTTTAAATGCCGTTTTTTATAAAAATAATAAGTACTTATTTTTTCAAAGAGTCTCTAATTTCACGTAATAATTGAATATCTTCAGGTGTAGGCGCTGGTGCTGCTGGCGCTGCTTCTTTTTGTTTACGCATACGATTCATTACTTTCACCATAAGAAACACAACCCATGCCAAAATAATGAAATTAATAAAGATGGTTAAGAAATTACCATAGGTTAAAACATTGACACCTGCTTTCGTTAATTGATCTAAAGACTGTAAATTATTTGGATTGTCTCCGAGCACAATAAACTTCTGCGTAAAATCAACACCCCCACCAGTAATAACTGAAATAAGTGGCATGATGATATCTTTCACCAATGAATCAATAATTTTACCAAATGCACCACCAATGATGACACCAATGGCAAGATCCATCATATTGCCTTTGATGGCAAATTCTTTAAATTCTTGAATAATACTCATTTATAACTCTCCAGAGTTGAACTTAATCGCAACCCATTTTGCATTGTTTATTACACAGGTGCAGCTATCCACATAATGCTCATAATTTAATATTTTTATCAAAAAAAGAAAGCTATTTCACACTTTAACAACACTTTTTTATTTTAATAAAAATATATGTTTAAGCATGTCCCTACCCTGAAATTTATGCAATAAAAAACCGCTAAATAAATTTAGCGGTTTTGTCATTTTTCAGTGAAGAAAAATTATTTATCACGGTTACGCTTACGTTCGTTTTCAGTTAAGTAACGTTTACGAATACGGATCGATTTTGGTGTTACTTCAACTAACTCATCATCTTCAATGAATTCAAGTGCTTGTTCAAGCGTATATTCAATTGCAGGCGTTAAAGTTAAAGCATCATCCGTACCAGACGCACGAACGTTGGTTAATTGTTTTGCTTTAGTTGGGTTAACAACCATATCGTCCGAACGCGAGTTAATACCCACGATCATACCTTCATAAACTTCTAACTGAGGTTTAGCGAATAAACGACCACGGTCTTGTAAGCTGAATAATGCATAGCCCAAGCAAGTACCTTGAACCATAGAAATCAATACACCGTTTTGACGCTTCGCAACAGTACCTTGCTTAACAGGACCGTAGTGCGAGAAGCTTGATGTCATGATCCCTGTACCAGAAGTCATGGTTAAGAACTCAGAACGGAATCCAATTAAACCACGTGAAGGTACAGTTGCTTCAATACGGATACGACCTTTTCCGTCAACTTCCATATTGGTCATTTCGCCTTTACGGTGACCCATTTGTTCCATTACTGAACCTTGATGTTGCTCTTCAACATCAAACGTTACGTTTTCGTATGGCTCTTGTCTTTCGCCATCGACTTCTTTCATGATCACTTGTGGACGTGATACGCCCATTTCAAAGCCTTCACGGCGCATATTTTCAATCAATACTGAAAGGTGAAGTTCACCACGACCAGAAACTTTAAAGCGGTCTGGACTATCAGTATCTTCAACGCGTAATGCAACGTTGTGAATCAATTCACGATCAAGACGTTCACGAATATTACGTGAAGTTACAAATTTACCTTCTTTACCAGCAAACGGTGAGTTGTTGACTTGGAATGTCATCGAAACCGTAGGTTCATCTACGGACAATGGTGGCAAAGCTTCTACATTTTTTTGATCACAAATTGTGTCAGAAATATTGAGTGCATCAATACCAGTGATACAAACGATATCACCTGCTGATGCTTCTTCAACATCAATACGCTCTAAACCGTGGTAACCCATGATTTTTAAGATACGACCGTTACGTGTATTGCCTTCTTTATCAATCACAGTCACAGGAGTATTCGTTTTTACACCACCACGCTGAATACGACCAACACCGATAACACCAACGAAGCTGTTATAGTCAAGTGAAGAAATCTGCATTTGGAATGGACCATCAACATCAACTGCTGGTGGTTCAACGATATCAACGATAGTTTGGAACAATGGTGTCATATCTTCCGCTAATTCTTCAGGAGAAGGACCAGCTACACCACGTAAACCAGAAGCGTAAACGATTGGGAAATCTAACTGCTCATCAGTTGCACCCAAGTTATCAAACAAGTCAAATACTTGATCGATTACCCAGTCGCAACGTGCACTTGGCTTATCAACTTTGTTGATAATTACGATTGGCTTCAAACCACGCGCGAACGCTTTTTGCGTTACAAAGCGAGTTTGTGGCATTGGACCTTCTTGAGAGTCAACAAGAAGCAATACACAGTCAACCATCGACATTACACGTTCAACTTCACCGCCGAAGTCCGCATGTCCTGGGGTGTCTACGATATTGATGCGGTAAGTTGTGTCAGTACGTTGATCTAACCACGTAATTGACGTATTTTTTGCAAGAATAGTAATACCACGTTCACTTTCAAGCGCATTCGAGTCCATGACACGCTCAATCTCGCCTGCACGGTCACCTAAAGCACCAGATTGTTGAAGTAATTTATCGACAAGCGTGGTTTTACCGTGGTCGACGTGCGCAATAATTGCGATATTGCGGAGATTCTTAATATCAGACATAGAATTCGATACGCTTAAAATTTGAGGGCAGATTATATAGAAAAATCCTAAACTTTAGTAGTGACAGTTTGTTGACATGAAACTTTTTTTCGGACGAACTGTTTCAGAATCGTTGGTAAAGTAGCCTAACTCTATTAGAATATTCCACTATTGCTTATCGCTTTTCTTATACTCCCATGTCAAATTCTCAACCCGAACAGCCACTTGATCTCGTCTACGGACTCAATGATCGTCCAAAACCGTTCATCGCATTTTTAGCGGCTTTACAACATCTTTTAGCAATTTTAGTCCCGATTGTCACTCCAGGATTATTAATTTGCTTAGCACTTGGTGTATCTCGTGAAGACACCAATATGATCCTGTCGATGTCTCTGATCATCTCAGGAATTGCAACCTTTTTACAGTGTAAAAAGGTCGGTCCTTTCGGTGCAGGACTATTGATTGTTCAAGGGACAAGTTTTAACTTTATTGGCCCAATTATTGGTATTGGTAGCGCCATGGTTGCTGCAGGTACGCCTGTTGAGCAAGTGATGGCTGCTATTTTCGGTGTGGTAATTGCAGGTTCATTTATTGAAATGGGCGTGTCTCGGATTCTACCTTGGGTAAAACAATTAATTACCCCTTTAGTTACAGGTATCGTTGTTCTCTTAATTGGTTTGACACTGATTAAAGAAGGTCTGATTAGCATGGGAGGCGGTTATATGGCCATGCAAGATCATACTTTTGCCAATACAGACAATCTGATCATGTCCTGTACAGTACTGGCGGTCATTATTTTATTGAATCGTGTTCAAATTATTTGGGTAAAAAGTTCAGCAATTTTAATCGCATTAGTGATTGGTTACATTCTTGCAGGCTTTATGGGTCATTTAAACTTTTCCGTATTGCAAGATGCACCATTAATTCAAATTCCTACCCCTATGCATTTTGGTCTAAGCTTCTCTTGGAGCTTGTTCATGCCAATGGCATTCATCTATCTCGTTACTTCACTTGAAGCCATTGGCGATGTGACAGCGACAAGCAAAATCTCCAACCAACCTGTAGACGGCCCCATTTGGATGCAACGCATTAAAGGTGGTGTACTTGTGAATGGTGCCAACTCATTTTTAGCAGGTATCTTCAACACCTTCCCAAGTTCAGTGTTTGCACAAAACAATGGCGTGATTCAACTCACTGGTGTGGCAAGTCGCTATGTCGGGATCTGGATTGCGATCTTATTGATCATTTTAGGTCTCTTCCCTGCTGTAGCTGCCGTGATTCAAGCTGTTCCCCAAGCAGTGCTAGGTGGTGCGGTAATGGTGATGTTCGGTGCGGTGGCTGCATCTGGAATTAACATTCTTTCAAGTATTCATCTTGACCGCCGCGCTTTACTGATTATTGCGATTTCTCTTGCATTAGGTTTAGGTGTAGCACAAGTTCCACAAATCCTTGAACATCTTCCTGAATTATTCAAAAACATTTTCAGCTCAGGTGTTGCAACGGGTGGTATTGCAGCGTTGATTTTAAATATTGTTTTACCTGAAACTCAAAAATAGTCTTTTAACCATCGTAATTGTCCAGTTTCACCACTGGGCTTTGTTTTTGATGAGAGATCAAAATGGATCCACGTAGTGAAGTCGTTATACGACAACAAGATTATTTAAATGGGCAAATCTTACTGATTAATGCGCCCAATGATCAACTCGCCAAAAATTTACCTCACCAAGTACAAGCCTCTGTCTGGACTTGGAATTATGCTGATCATCAAGGTTTTCAAAGCACTGGTATAAATTCATATTTCTCAGTTGAGTTTCCACAAGCAAGTTTTGATCAGGTTGTTATTTTCGTTCCAAAATCTAAAGAGTTATTGAATTATATTCTTCATGTCGTGGTTAGCCAGTTAACACTCGGTCAAAGCGTATTTCTAGTGGGTGAAAAAAAAGGCGGTGTTGAACGTGCTGCAAAACAACTCCTGCAATATGGTAAAGCCTTTAAAATTGATAGTGCACGCCACTGTCAATTTTGGCACATGAAAATTGAAAAGAGAGAAATACACAAACCACTTGACCATTGGTTAAAAAACTATATTGTGCAAGTCAATCAAGAACAGCTCGAAATCTGTGCTTTACCGGGTGTATTTAGTCAAGACCATTTAGATGTTGGAACAGCCGTATTACTCCCTTACCTGAGCCAAGTAAAATCAGGTAAGATTGCCGACTTTGGTTGCGGTGCTGGAATTATTAGTGCTTATTTAGCCAAAATAAATCCAAACCAGCACATTTTTGCACTTGATGTTGATGCATTTGCATTACGGTCTACTGAGTTCACTTTTCAAAAAAATGATCTGAACTTATCACAGCTACATCTACAGCCTGTCACAAGTTTTGTTGATGCGCCTAAAGATCTAGATGCCATCGTAAGTAATCCACCTTTTCATCAAGGCATTCATACCAATTACGATGCAAGTGAAGAGCTCTGCCAATTGGCGAAAAAGCATCTGAAAAATTCAGGTGAACTTTGGATAGTGGCGAATCGTTTTCTAAACTATCCACCTCTGATAGAGCAGAGCTTTGGTCAATGTCTTGTGAAGGCAGATCAACAGGGATTCAAAGTGTTATATGCCTGTGCGAAATAAACAGTTTAAGGAATTTTTATGAGCGATACATCTGCTCCTCAACACCTTCAGCGTCAGCTCGGAGCACGCCACCTGAATATGATTGCCATTGGCGGATCGATTGGTACAGGCTTATTCCTTGCTTCAGGCTCTACGATCGCTACCGCAGGTCCTGGCGGTGCGTTACTCGCTTATGCACTTATTGGAATCATGATTTATTTCTTGATGACTAGTTTAGGCGAGCTTGCAACTCATAACCCAAGTTCTGGTGCTTTCTTCACCTATGGTAGTCGCTATGTAGAAGAAGGTTTTGGTTTTGCTTTAGGATGGAACTATTGGTACAACTGGGCGATTACAGTCGCATTTGAATTAGTAGCCGTCCAATTCATCATGAAATTTTGGTTTCCAGAAATTTCTGGCTTCTATTGGAGTGCTGTATTTTTGGCTGTGATCTTTGCAATCAATGCAATGACGGTCAAAGGCTTTGGTGAAAGTGAATTCTGGTTTTCAATGATTAAAGTTATTGCCATTATTGTATTTATCATCATCGGTATCGCAATGATTGCAAAAATTATGCTGACTCCAAATGTTTCTGCATTTAGCAACTGGACTAAAGGTGACGCGCCATTCGTTGGTGGATTACAAGCACTGGTTGGTGTTGCAATGATCGCAGGGTTCTCATTTCAAGGTACTGAAATGGTCGGTGTAGCTGCTGGTGAATCAAAAGATCCTAAGAAAACGATTCCTTTGGCGATCAAACAGATTTTTTGGCGAATTCTACTTTTCTATATTTTGTGTATTTTCATCATTGGTACACTGGTCAGCTACGATAATCCTTTGTTACTGCATGCCGCAGAAAGTGAAAATATTGCACTTTCTCCATTTACTCTTCTCTATGAAAAAGCAGGATTCGCATTTGCTGCAAGCTTAATGAATGCAGTTATTCTGAGTGCAATTTTATCTGCGGGTAACTCTGGAATGTACTCTTCTACCCGTATGCTATTTGATATGGCTAAAGAAGGTCGTGCGCCAAAGTGGTTCTCCAAATTAGATACACGTGGCGTTCCAATGAATGCACTGTATGCAACTACAGCAGTTGCAGCATTATGTTTCCTAACGACATTTATCGGTGAGCAACAAGTTTTTAACTGGTTACTTAATATGTCTGGGATGTGTGGATTTATCGTCTGGCTAGGCATAGCAATATCACATTATCGTTTCCGCAAAGGCTATTTAGCTCAAGGTCATAAGTTAGAAGACCTCGCTTATCGTGCAAAATTCTTTCCATTTGCACCGTGGTTTGCATTTATTCTCTGTTCCATCATTATTTTAGGTCAGAACTATCAAGCCCTGATTGGTGGAAAAATTGACTGGTTAGGACTACTTTCAACCTATATCAGTATTCCGCTATTTCTTGCAATTTGGTTAGGGTATAAGTGGAAACACAAGACCAAACTCATTGCTTACAAAGAGATGAATGTGAAAGAAGGTGAATAATAAATCTTAATTTCACTTGACCCTTTGAGAAATACGAGTAAAATTCACGCTCATATTTTCATCGGCAATTTTTATAGGAGGACACACATGCCATTACTACAAAGGAAAACACTTTAAGATTTGGCACTGTGTCGTCTCACGGACAAGTGACAAATCAAATGATCACTTGTCCGAATGCTCTTCTAAACCTAGCATTCGCTAGGTTTTTTTATGCCTATTCGGACAGAAATTTCGCTAATCGAGAAATAAAAATGGGCATACAAAAAATACTCAATGCTGAAGCTCAATACGGTGTACCTGTGAAGATATTCACTAACGATATTGATAATGAGAGCATTGAACAACTGAAGAAAATGGCACAACTGCAATTTGTTTATTCTCATATTGCAGTCATGCCCGATGTACATGTTGGTAAAGGTGCGACAGTCGGAAGTGTTATACCAACTAAACATGCAATTATACCCGCAGCTGTGGGCGTAGATATTGGCTGTGGTATGAATGCGATTCGACTCAATTTAAAAGCTTCACAACTTCCTGATAATCTTTCGTCATTGCGTAATGCAATCGAACGAAAAGTTCCCGTAGGATTTGAGTTACATAAACAAGTGAAAGCGAAAGCATCTAGCATTATTCCGTTAGAAAAACGCTTACAACCAATCGTAAAAAAACATCCTGGTTTAATCAGAATGCTCAGAAATTTTGATTTAACTTGGCAAAAACAACTTGGAACTTTAGGTGGTGGTAACCATTTTATTGAACTCTGCTTAGACGAAAATCAAGATGTTTGGGTCATGTTACATTCTGGCAGTCGTGGATTAGGTAATGTGATCGGCACGTATTTTATTGAACTGGCGAAGAAAGAAGCTCAACATCGCTTTGGTCATGTTCCTGATAAAGATTTAAGTTATTTCGCAGAAGGATCATGCAGTTTTAATGATTATGTTGAAGCCGTTGAATGGGCTCAAGAATATGCTTTTGAAAATCGTCGTGAAATGATGCGTCTGATTTTAGAGGCAATCCGCCCACTGCTACCACCTTTTCAAATGACCAAAGAAGCGATTAATTGCCACCATAATTACGTCAGTCAAGAAACTCATTTTGGTGAGCATCTCTTAATCACACGTAAGGGGGCAATTCGAGCGGGCCAAGATGAATTAGGCATCATTCCTGGTTCTATGGGGGCTCGCTCTTATATTGTGAAAGGCAAAGCGAATCCTGATTCATTTTGCTCATGTTCACATGGCGCAGGACGAAAAATAAGCCGTAGTAAAGCCAAATTACTTTTTGGTCAAGAGGATTTGATTCAACAGACCCAAGGTATTGAATGTCGTAAAGACAGTGGTGTAATTGACGAAATACCAAGTGCATATAAAGATATCGATCAAGTCATGGCAAACCAATCAGATTTAATCGAAATCGTGCACACCCTTAAACAAGTTCTATGTATAAAAGGTTAAATAGATGAAACTTAAAGCAATGCCTAAAATCAAAGTTCGTAATCCTGTTGCGCTCTCCCCTTTACTACAAAAAGGAGGGATCCATGAAACAGAAAAACCTAGAGCTCAGCACCGTCGAGAAAGACAAAACACCAAACAACAGCTCAGAAAAGAAGTTTGGTAAATTCTAGAAAATATTAATCAAACACATCAGTCAAATTATTTTGTAGGAGTAATTAAAATGTTTATATATTCAAATCACTTGTATGCAAACCCATATAAAAAAGCGACCCATCAGAGTCGCTTTTTTATTCAGTTCAAAAACTCAAATTATTGAGCTTGTTGACCTGGCTGTGCAAGAACAGTACGGCTACCAGTGATCGCAGCGAATACGCGACGGTTCATGGCACGACCTTCTTTAGTCTTGTTGTCAGCAATCGGTTGATCCCAAGCAAAGCCTTGAGTCGTCAAGCGAGATTCGTTAACGTTATATTCGTTAACAAGCGCTGATTTAACAGAGTTAGCACGAGCTAAAGATAAACGTTCGTTTAACTTACGTGGACCAGTGTTATCAGTGTGACCTTCAATACGTGCAGTCGCATTCGGGTATTCAGCTAATTTCTCAGCTACTTTCGCGATTTCAGACTTGTATTGTGGCTTGATGTCAGACTTGTTCGTATCAAAGAATACACGAAGTTCCATGTTAAGGTCTTCAGTCAATTCTTGTGGCTGCGGCTGTGGCTGTGGTTGAACTGGTACTGGTTCAACTGGAGCAACTTCTACTACTGGGGCAGCTGGCTTCAAGTGACCGCCAAGAACTACGTTTAAACCAGCAAGAGCTGTGTAGTTCCAGAAGTCTTCATCGATATTATAAGTACCACGAGCTTCTGTACGAAGAGATAAAGCATCATTTAAGCGCCAGAAAGCACCAAAACCAGCATTACCTAAAGTACCTTCTTCTTTCAAACCACGACCAACACGACCCAATTGAGCTTCGTTAGCATCAGTGAAAGAATATTTATAATGACCAGCACCTAATAATACGTATGGCTTGATTTTGCTATCGTAGTTTTTAGTGATTAGATCAGAAGTAACATAGAAGTTACCGTTGATTTGTTGTTGCTTGTATTCACCATTCGGTGCTGCACTAGTAACGTCACCTTTAACTTGGTTGTATTCAGTTTCAAAACCCAACCAAGGTGTTAATTCAACACCAAGAGCTGCACCAACGAATAAATCGTCCTGTAACTCACCAGCATTTGTTAAGTTTTCAGTGCTGTTGTTGTGCTTAGAATCTTGGAATGTGTAACCAAGCATTAATGGAGTTACTGTTACACCCGCATTAGCAGCAGCTAAAGGAGCAGCAACAAGCATAGCAAGTGCAATACGACTCAATTTCATGGATATCCTCCAGAGATAACAATTGTTTGTTGTTCAAGCTTAGCCTATGAGTTTTGGCCCCATAAACACAGAAGTGTTCACAGTATTATTTTTAAGCTATTCACTTCACTTTGAATCATACAAACACTTGATGAATTTTCCAAGTGCTTGATAACTTTAACCTCGTAAATTATTGACAAAATTTCTTACAATTTCCGTTGTAGTTCAGTAAATTTTCAATTCAACTCTAAAGCTCGAATAGCTTATTGTTCGCTTTCTTCAATTTTAGCAGTATTTGCTTGATGAAGTAATGGTTAGTTTTCTAATACTAAACTTAATTTAATAAATACAGTAATTACTTAACACTTTGTTAATAAAAAAATTACAAAATTATCAAAAGGTAAAAAAATGTTAAAAGTTAGAGGATTCACTCTGAGTGAATTAATGGTCACACTTGCTATTTGTGCGATTCTAGCATGCCTCAGTTTACCTTATTTGAATCAATTATTGATTTCAAATGAAGTAAATCATATGAAAAGAACACTCACAATTTACATACAAAAATCCAAATCTGACGCACAGATTCATCATAAAAATGTGACTTTATGCGCAAGTAAAGACTTAACTAGCTGCGATTCAGATTGGAACAGTGGACTAATCGGATTCCTTGATTTAAATGCTAACCGGCAACGTGATTCAAATGATCCTTTATTGTATTCCACAGCATTTCATTATAAGTATGGAAAATTAGATTGGAGAGGTACATTAAGAATAAATTCACTTACTTTCCAAGGTGATACAGGGCTACCAAGAGGCTCAAATGGAAGTTTCTTTTATTGTATGAATGATTCTAATCATCATACTCAATTAATTCTCAGCAATATGGGGCACATACGTAGTAAAGAAATTACCACGTGTTAAAAACTCTTCAGTCTAGCCTAAACGACGTAAAATACTTTATTCGCATGCTTTTTTTAATATACTGCATAGGTTTTGAACATTCTCTGCAAATTATAAGTCTGGAGACACACAATGACTGACATCGTAATTGTCAATGGCGCTCGTACAGCAATGGGCGGCTTCCAAGGCGCATTATCAAGCGCAACTGCACCCGAATTAGGTGCAATCACCATTAAAGAAGCAATTGCTCGTTCGGGATTACAGCCTACTGATGTAGAAGAAGTAATCATGGGCTGTGTGTTACCAGCAGGTTTAAAACAAGGTCCAGCTCGTCAAGCTATGCGTAAAGCAGGTTTGCCTGATTCAACTGGTGCAGTAACCATTAACAAACTTTGTGGTTCTGGCATGAAAGCTGTGATGCAAGCTGCTGATATGATCAAAGCTGGTAGTGCTGCAATCGTGGTTGCGGGTGGTATGGAGTCAATGACCAATGCTCCTTACGTTTTACCTAAGGCACGTGCAGGTTATCGCATGGGTCATGGTGAAATTAAGGATCATATGTTCCTTGATGGTTTAGAAGATGCAGAAACTGGCCGCTTAATGGGATCATTTGCACAAGATATGGCAAATACGCGTGGCTATACACGTGAACAAATGGATGATTTCGCTATACGCTCTCTACAACGTGCACAGAAAGCAATTACTGAAGGTTATTTCAAAGATGAAATCGTTCCAGTAACAGTGTCTAGCCGTAAAGGTGATGTTGTTGTTGATCAAGATGAACAACCATTAAATGCAAAAATTGACAAAATCCCAAGTTTGAAACCTGCATTTGCAAAAGACGGTACAATTACTGCGGCAAATGCGAGTTCAATTTCTGATGGCGCTTCTGCTTTAGTGTTAACCTCTAGTGAAGTCGCTACTCAACGTGGTTTACAACCTTTAGCAAAAATTATTGCAACCGCATCAAACTCTCAACATCCTTCTGAATTTACGATTGCTCCTGTAGGGGCAATTGAAAAAGTTTTGAAAAAAGCTGGTTGGGATGCACAAGATGTTGATCTTTGGGAAATCAATGAAGCTTTTGCAATGGTTACAATGTGCCCAATTGATGACTTCAAATTAGATACAGAAAAAGTCAATATTAATGGCGGTGCTTGTGCACTTGGTCATCCAGTTGGTTCTACGGGTTCACGTATCATTTTGACGCTGATTCACGCACTTAAACGCACAGGTGGTAAAAAAGGTGTTGCGGCGCTTTGTATTGGTGGTGGTGAAGCAACAGCAGTTGCAATTGAATTGATCTAATCATTAATTCGATTAACTAAAAATCCTGCCAAGTGCAGGATTTTTTATTTTCATAATTACAAAAAAATAATGCACCTTATCTAAAAATCCCGATAAGTTATGTTGTGTATAAAAAAACAATAAGGAATTTCCCATGCAACTCAATCATTATCTCAATTTCAAAGGACAGGCCGAACAGGCATTTATTTTTTACCAATCTGTGTTTGGCGGTGAATTTGCCATGATTAGCCGCTATGGAGACATGCCACCGACTGAGGGAGTTACACTGTCTGAAGCCGATAAAAGTTTAATCCTGCACGTTTCCTTACCAATCAATGAATTTACGGTCCTTATGGGATCAGATGTCAACGATCAGTTTTGTGCACCAAATAGTGTGTTTACTCCAGGAAATAACCATTATATTTCGATTAATCTTGAATATGATGAAATGGAGGCACGACGTTTATTCAACCAGCTTTCTGTACGTGGCCATATTGAAATGCAACTGGAGAAAACTTTCTGGGGTGCGCTCTATGGGGCCTTTACCGATCAGTTCGGAATCAAGTGGATGGTCAATTGTCAGCTTGAGAGCATGTAAATTAACAAGATAAAGACTTCATCAGAATAATTTTTTGATGAATTTCTAAACATCAATATTCGAATATTGGGCAATAATCATTAACCCTATTGTGATAAATCCAATACCAACCCACCCTGCTAAATCAATATGCTGCCCCAGAAACACCTTTGCCAACGCGGCTGTCGCGATCACGCCAATTCCCGACCAGAGCACGTATAGAATACCTGCCTGCATATATTTCAAGGCAATGGCAGCACAGGTAAAAGAAACAAGATACAGAACCAAAGCGATTCCTTGATCGAGCTTATTCACTAATCCATTTGCTTTGGCAGAATAAAAAGTTGAGAGCACATCAGTTGCGATGGCGAAAAGCAGCCAAATCACCCCAGGATTTATTTTTGCAATAAACGTCAGCATTGTTATTCTTCAATCTATAAGTCTTAAATAATACGCAATAAAAAAAGCTGAACCTGAGTTCAGCTTTTTTACTTAAATGAGCTTAAGCACCTGTTTGGTAACTCGCTTGTGGCACTGCGGTTGAAGCCTGATAAGGATGGGTAAAATCCTGAAGTCCAGCAGCGGCTTCGTGAATATCCTTGCCCTCTTTGATAACAAAGCTATCAAAGCCTGAACGTTTTAAATAGTTTAAAACGTCCTTGAACACATCACCCACTGCACGCAATTCACCCTGATAGCCCTGACGGCGTAATAATGCTGCAAATGAATAACCACGTCCATCATTGAAACCTGCGAACTCAATGAAGATCGCATCTAATTCATTTAATGGAAATTGATGAGTTTCAGGTGAATCATTAACAGTAATGTATAACGCTTTTTTAGCTTGTACATTTGCCAACTGATCTAACTGAGCAGTTGTTACAACCACATCACCTTGTGGAATTACGCCATCTTCAGCAATCACTTGATAAGTATTATCAGCAATCGTGCCATCTTTGAACAGCACTTGTAGCGATGTATTAAGCATAAGCACGCTCCTTAAATGGTTGGATGCCAACACGGCGATACGTATCAATGAAACGCTCACCTTCAGTACGTAGATCAAGGTAAGTATTTAGGATTTCTTCAATGACATCAGGTACTGCATCAGCAGCAAAAGATGGTCCTAAGATATCACCGATAGACGCATCATGATTCGCGTTACCGCCTAGCGTGATTTGATAAAATTCTGCACCTTTTTTATCTACACCAAGGATACCAATGTTACCCACATGGTGATGACCACAAGCATTCATACAGCCTGAGATATTCAGATCAAGTTCACCAAGATTATAGATCGTATCTAAATCATCAAAACGACGGCTAATCGCTTCTGAAATTGGAATTGATTTCGCATTTGCCAATGAACAGAAATCACCGCCCGGACAGCAAATAATATCGGTAATAAAGCCGATATGCGCGCGTGCCATGTTGTGTTGTTCAAGTGTTTGCCACAATTCAAACAGATCTTTTTGTGGCACATCCACCAATGAAATGTTTTGTTCGTGTGTGGTACGGAATTCACCAAAAGTGTACTTATCCGCTAGGTCTGCAATTAAGTTCATTTCTTCAGAAGTCATATCACCAGGGGCAACGCCTGCACGTTTCAAAGAAATCGTCACAATACGATAGCCTTTGACTTTATGTGCATTGGTATTCACGTTGAACCATTGTTTGAATTTAGGATATTCAGCAAACAATGCTGTGAAATCTTGATCGTCTAACTCTTGATAATCAAACGGAGTGAATTCTTCATCCAATTTTTTCAAGATTTCAGGCTGAATCTTCAATGCTTCACGTGTGTGTTCAAATTCGGCTTCAACTTTTTCGGCAAATACCTGTGGTGTTAATGCTTTCACCAAAATCTTAATACGTGCTTTGTATTTGTTATCACGACGACCATGCAAGTTATAGACACGTAAAGTCGCTTCTAAATAAGCAATCAAATCTTCACGTGGCAAGAACTCACGGATTACGCTACCAATGATTGGGGTACGGCCCAAGCCACCACCAACCATGATTTTATAGCCCATTTCGCCCGCTTCATTGCGAACGATATAAACACCAATATCATGGAAAGCTGTTGCAGCACGATCCGTTTCTTCTAAAGCAGAAACTGCAATCTTGAACTTACGTGGCAAGAAGGCAAATTCAGGATGGAAAGTACTCCACTGACGAATCAATTCACACGTCGGACGTGGGTCTGCAATCTCACCAGCAACCACGCCTGCAAACTGATCAGTCGTGGTATTACGAATACAGTTACCTGAGGTTTGTACTGCATGCATTTGTACTGTTGCTAGCTCAGCAAGAATATCAGGTACATTTTCTAAAGCAGGCCAGTTCAACTGAATATTTTGACGAGTTGAAACGTGGGCATAACCACGATCATATTCAGTCGCAATTTCAGCAATTTTTCTGAGTTGTTTAGTATTCATCAAGCCATACGGCACAGCGATACGGAGCATAGGTGCATAACGTTGCACGTACAGACCATTTTGCAAACGTAATGGACGATATTCGTCTTCGGTCAATTTTCCTGCTAAATAGCGTTCTGTTTGATCGCGAAACTGAGCAACACGTTGGTTAATCAGTTGTTGATCGAAATCCGTATATAAATACATGGCGTATGGCTAGTCATTCATTATAAAGGTGACTAGCATAGCGAGCTTTTATTCATCAACAAAATGCTTTTTTTGCATATTTAATAACGATTTTATTGATAAGCCTATCTAATTGCCACAAATAGAAAAATCTCAGACAAATCTGAGCTTTTACAATCATTTTCTAAATGAAATTAGTTCTTATCTGGCAATGTGTAAGCGACTAAATAATCACCTTTTTTCGTCCCAAATGAACCATGCCCACCCGCCATAATCACCACATATTGCTTGCCATTGATTTCATAGGTTATTCGAGTCGCCTGTCTACCCGCAGGTAAACGTGCTTCCGATAACTTATCGCCATTTGAAACATTGAATGCACGAAGATAATTATCTTGGGTTGCTGCAACGAACATCACTGCGCCTCAGTATCTTGCCAACCTAGAATTTTATTGAGATCAAAGTAGATCTATACAACATCTTAACAATCCAGTGATAAATCTCACATATTACCTACCACTTACCCTCACCTAGACCCTGACCAATAAAGGCATATTTAATTTGTGATCGTGAGAACTTAATTGGACATGCCAACTGAGGTTCTGTCTGTTCTGAATGTTCAGATAATGGTACATCCACGACCCAACCACGTTGTTCAGCAATTGGAGAAACCAATGCTTCGTCAAGGCTCAAGACAGGTTCCACACAAATATCTAAGGTTTTAAAAAGTTGCTGCCATACTACAAAATCTTGACTCTTAAACTTTTCCTGCAATGCTTGTTTCACCGCTTGGCGGTCTTCAGGATCAAATGATGTGCCTTTGGCAAGAAGTAATGGCAATTCTAAAGCCGCTGCCAAACCCGCCATAAATTGTGGCTCTAAACTTCCGACTGAGAAATAACGCCCATCTTTGGTTTCATAATAATCATAAAAACTCGCACCATTTAACATCCCTTGTTCTGGTGCTTGTGGCGTCTGACCTGCCAAACTTGCAGAAGCAGCCATGCTGTTTAAACTTGCCACACAATCTGTCATGGAAATATCAATATATTGTCCAAGACCACTACGTTGACGCTCAACAACCGCAGCTAAGATACCAATCACCGCATGCAAAGAACCACCTGCCACATCCGCAATTTGAATTCCAAGTGGTGGTGGGCCACTATCTTGACGGCCACTATGACCTGAAACACCCGCTAATGCGAGATAGTTAATATCATGCCCAGCACGATCTTTATAACTTCCTGTTTGGCCATATCCCGTAATCGAGCAATAGATTAAACGTGGATTAATCTCTGCCAAAGTCTCATAGTCCAAACCTAAACGGCGCATGACATCAGGACGGAACTGTTCCAAGACAATATCAAACTCAGAAATTTTATTTTTGATCAGTTCAATATTGTTTGGCTCTTTTAGATCAAGCGCAATCGACTGTTTATTTCGATTCAGATAACTATGTGCAGTAGCTTGCCCATTGGCATAGGGTGGCATAATTCTCACGAGATCTGGACGCGTTGGAGATTCCACATGGATCACTTCTGCACCCATATCCGCAAGATACATACTTGCAAATGGACCAGGCAATAAAGTAGAAAAATCTAGAACTTTCAATCCTTTTAAAGCAGATGGCATAATAATTTTTACTCGATTTGTTCAAATTTTCTTTTATACTAGGTTCGGATAAACACAAAAACAATGTCATGTTCAGCCATTTACCTTGATCGTTTCGGCAATTTAACATGTACTTAGTGAGCAATAATTTTTTCTTGTCAATTGCTCAATTAGATATTTTAGACGGTTATTTAGGTCAATTATCGTGAATAGTAAAGAAACTGAAGGATTCAATATGAGCCGTGATACGATCAGCATCCACTTCGTGAATGCGGCTTTAACAGGTGTAAAACGCCTAGGCATGGACGTTGAAACATTACTTTCACATGTCGGTATTGAAGCAGAATTGCTTCGTCAACCTAAAGCTCGAATCTCCCCAGAGCAATACACTCGCTTTGTCAAAATGTTATGGATGGTCACCCAAGACGAACACGTTGGTTTCGATGTTCAACCACGTCGTTTAGGTACATTTGCGATCATGTGCCAATTGATCATACATTCGAAAACACTTGGACAAGCACTCGAACTTTCCTCACAATTTTACAAATTATTCGGTGATGAATGGTCTGTAAGTTTAGAGCGTGATAAACACGAAGCTCGTTTAGTACCTCACATTCCTAAAGCGCTTGACCCTGATCATTTTATTACGGAAAGTATGCTGATGATTTGGCATGGTCTTGCTTCGTGGTTAATCGAACGTCGCTTACCTTTGGAGCGTGTCCATTTTGGTTATGAACGCCCTAACCATGCTGATGAATATGATGCGCTATTTTTTGCACCAGTGATGCAGTTTGACGCACCGCGTACAGAAATTACATTTGCTGCTGATTATCTAGATTTACCTATTCGTCAGGATGAAAAAACTTTAGAAGAGTTTTTAAAAGCCGCACCAGCACAACTTCTAGTGAAATTCAAAAACACCAACTCACTCACTTCGCGTATTCGTGATGTATTGAAGAGCCAAATCGGTGAAGAAATGCCAACTTTAAATGATGTGGCATCTATGTTGTATTTATCTCCTCAAACATTACGTCGTCGCTTGGCTGCGGAAGGTAAAAGCTATCAAGGTGTCAAAGATGCCTTACGTCGTGACGCTGCAATTCATTTATTGCTCACTCCAAACCTCACTTTAGAAGATGTTGCTCAACAAGTTGGCTTTAGTGAAACCAGTACCTTTCACCGTGCCTTTAAAAAATGGACTGGTGTTACGCCTGGTTTATATCGCCAGCTACACGGACAGCATTTATAAATCACTGCATATAGATAGTTTGAAAGCTCAGGCTATCTATTCCGCTGACTCTGAGAATACGGACCGATCTCTTTTATTATTCAACAATCTCTTTCAATAAAATAAAACTGAGTGTGATAAATTTTGCCATCTATGCCTGACTTAACCAAACAGTTTCCTGTCCCAGATTAACCTCTAACTGTATTTCCCGATCCTGACTGCTAAAAAACTGGATTTGACTCATGGTGTTTTCCTTATTTTATTTATGCATGCCATTTTAACGATTAAAATTGGCGAAAAACATCAAGCTTGCCAATGTTTATCATCATTGCACTGCCACTTAAATTGAGTACACTCGAAGCACAATGATTTTAATTTAAGGCAATACAAGGAACAGCTATGAGCGAGGCCTATATTATTGATGCCATTCGCACACCACGCGGAAAAGGAAAAAAAGACGGCTCATTACATGAAGTAAAACCAATTACTTTACTCACAACATTATTGAATGAATTACAACAACGCCATCAACTCGACACATCTAAAGTCGATGATATCGTTCTCGGTTGTGTGACACCGATTGGTGATCAAGGTGGGGATATTGCCAAAACTGCTGCGATTGCTGCAGGTTGGAATGGTGATGTCGCTGGCGTACAAATCAACCGTTTCTGTGCTTCTGGTTTAGAAGCGGTGAACTTGGCAGCACAAAAAGTTCGTTCAGGCTGGGAAGATGTTGTGGTTGCGGGTGGCGTAGAATCAATGTCACGTATCCCGATGGGTTCAGATGGTGGACCATGGGCACTTGATCCTGAAACCAATTTAAAATCATCTTTTGTACCACAAGGTGTGGGTGCAGACTTGATTGCAACCTTGGATGGTTATAGTCGTGCAGATGTAGATGCTTTTGCAGTGGGTTCACAACAAAAGGCCGCTGCGGCTCAAGCAAATGGTTATTTCGATAAATCCGTAGTGCCTGTGAAAGATCATGCAGGTGTAACAATCTTAGAAAAAGACGAATTTATCAAAGGGACAACCACCGTTGAAGGTTTAGCAAAACTGAATGCTAGCTTTGAGATGATGGGTCAAATGGGCTTCGATGCTGTTGCTTTACAGAAGTATCCTGAAGCTCAAAAAATCAATCACGTCCATCATGCAGGTAACTCATCAGGTATCGTCGATGGTGCTGCGGTGGTATTATTGGCTTCTGAAAAAGCAGTCAAAGAGCAAGGCCTAAAACCACGCGCCAAAGTACTCGCTACAGCATTGGTCGGCACAGACCCAACCATTATGCTGACAGGTCCTGCCCCTGCTGCACGTAAAGCATTAGAAAAAGCAGGCTTGAGCATCAACGATATTGATTTATTTGAAGTGAATGAAGCTTTTGCAGCTGTGGTAATGCGTTTTATTACAGAACTGAAAGTTCCTGCTGAGAAAGTCAACGTCAATGGTGGTGCGATTGCGATGGGACATCCATTAGGGGCAACTGGTGCCATGATTCTAGGAACTTTGTTAGATGAATTAGAGCGTCAAGGTAAAAAACGTGGTCTAGCAACATTATGTGTCGGTGGTGGAATGGGGATTGCCACCATCATTGAGTTGGTATAAAAACTGGCTGCATTGATCTTGCCACGTTGGAAACACTTTCAAAAATGCTCATTTACACCTCGTAAACTGCGCTTTTTTCAAATATTTCCGCCTCGCAAGCGCTGCTTCGCCAGCGTTTTTAAGAAATAAATTTAGGACGATGATGTATGAGCGCTATTAAATACGAAAAAAACGCTGACAATATTGTAATTCTTACCCTTGATTCATCGGGTCAATCTGCAAATACCATGAATGCAGAGTTCCGTGATGCTTTAGATGAAGTCAGTCAAAAACTGAAAGCTGAAACTGATCTGAATGGTATTATTTTCCGTTCAGCTAAGAAAACCTTCTTTGCTGGTGGTGACTTAGATGAGCTGATTCAGGTACAACCTGAACATGCCACTGAATTTTTCAAGATGATTGAAAAACTCAAAGGTGACTTACGTACAATCGAAACTTTAGGTGTGCCTGTTGTTGCCGCATTAAATGGTACGGCGCTTGGCGGTGGTTGGGAAATTGCTTTAGGTTGTCATTATCGTATTGCGATCAATGATCCAAAAACTAAATTTGGTTTACCTGAAGTGACTTTGGGATTACTGCCAGGCGGCGGTGGTATCGTGCGTATGGTGCGTCTGCTCGGCTTACAAAATGCATTTCCTTTTCTCATGGAAGGTAAGCAATTTGGTGTCGATAAAGCAAAATCTCTTGGTTTGGTACATGACACGGCTGAGAATGAACAAGAGCTGTTAGAAAAAGCCATTGCTTGGGTAAAAGCTAATCCACCTTCTACAAAAGCAGCACAGCAACCATTTGATGTGAAAGGCTACAAAATCCCGGGTGGCAGTCCAAGCACTCCTACGGTTGCGCAAGTGCTTGCAATTGCCCCTGCCATGCTACGTGACAAAACCAAAGGTTGCTACCCTGCTCCTGAAGCGATCATGGCGGCTGCAGTTGAAGGTGCGCAGGTCGATGTCGATACAGCACTACGTATTGAATCACGTTACTTTACACAACTGACAGTAGGTCAGATTTCCAAGAACATGATCGGTACGTTTTGGCATGGTCTAAATGCAATTAAATCAGGTGCGAGTCGTCCTGCTGAAGTTGCTAAATGGCAAGCGAAGAAAGTCGGTGTTTTAGGTGCAGGTATGATGGGTGCAGGGATTGCCTACTCAACCGCAATCAAAGGCATTCCTGTCGTACTCAAAGACGTATCTTTAGAAAATGCTGAGAAAGGAAAAGCTTACTCGCAAAAGCTACTTGATAAACGTGTTTCACAGGGTCGTATGACAACTGAAAAACGCGATCAAGTGTTAGCACTGATTACTGCAACCGCTGATGCAGCTGATTTACAAGGCTGTGATTTAATTATTGAAGCAGTATTTGAGAATCAAGAACTCAAAGCCAAGGTAACTCAAGAAGCTGAACAGTATTTAGCTGAAGGTGGCATTTTTGCATCGAATACGTCTACCTTACCAATCACGGGTTTAGCGACTGCAAGTAAAGATACCAAAAACTTTATTGGCTTACATTTCTTTAGCCCTGTAGACAAAATGCAGTTGGTTGAAATTATCAAGGGGAAGGAAACTTCGGCAGAAACATTGGCGAAGGCTTATGACTTTGTACAACAAATTGCTAAAACGCCAATTGTGGTGAATGACAGTCGTGGTTTCTTTACCAGTCGTGTCTTTGGTACGTTCATTCAAGAAGGTATGCGCCTACTTGCTGAGGGCGTGCATCCAGCGAAAATCGAAATGGCAGCGCTCAAAGCAGGTATGCCAGTCGGCCCACTTGCGATTCAGGATGAAGTGTCTTTAACTCTGACTGAACATGTTGCGAGTGAAACCCGTAAAGCCCTACAGGCTGAGGGTAAGGAATTACCAAAAACTCCTGTAGATGAAGTGGTTCACACCATGATTCACGAGCTGAATCGTAAAGGTAAGGCAGCGGGTGCAGGCTTCTATGAATATCCTGAAAATGGCAAAAAACATTTGTGGGATGGGCTCAGCCGTTGGACAAAAGCCAATGATATTTCCGAACAAGATATGATTGATCGTTTCTTGTTTGTTCAGGCACTCGATACTTTACGCTGCTATGAGGAAGGCGTTCTGGAATCAGTCATTGATGCCAATGTCGGCTCGATTTTTGGAATCGGTTTCGCACCGTGGACAGGAGGAGCGATTCAATTCCTCAATCAAAACGGCGTTAAGCAATCTCTACAGCGCTCAGAAGAATTAGCTTCTAAATATGGCGAACGCTTTATAGCACCTCGATTACTTAGAAAACATGCTGAATCAGGTGAAGTATTTAAATAGTATGACGCTTCTAAACTAAGCTGTTTGTATGTCCTCCCTCTTTGATCAAAGGGGGAGGAATATTTATTTTAGACCTTTAAAAAGTAAGGTTTAACCTAAGAACCAAACTCTTTGAGGCACAGGTCGTTCCACAACTTGCTCAGGTTGTTCTACCACAACTGGCACTTTCACGATATTAAAAGATCGTGTGAGATGATTCACATGGCTTTGCAACTCTGTATCATCTATTGTTTTAGCATAATCAATGAGATGCTGTGCATATTCTTGATTTTCCACCATATAAAGCACATCAACCACACGCCCCGTTACCCGTCTTAAACGTACATAAAACTGCGTAACAGCTGCAAAAATATCCGTATCCGTTGAATCCAAAATCATTCTTTTCTCCATCACATTTTGTTTTTCATCAATATTATTATGATCTTCAAAATAGATAATTAGCCTTTAAAAAGGCTCAATTTCTTATCTACCTTGAAAGAATCTGTGTTCATTGTATTGAATACTATGACTATTTTAACAATCCGATCCTGTAATCCATATTGGACAAAAGTCGATTTTTGATTTGCTTATTAACATCTGCACACGGAGTGAATTATACTTTTATGCTATAAGGCTATTTATTTTCTCTCTTTAGGAAAAATCCTATGTCTGAAAAACTCTGTCCAGAAACCTCACCTTGGGGTTGGAAAGCACTCATTATCACCTGTATTTTAAGTTTTCTTTTTATGGTGATTTTTTACTTGGCGATGAACAACGAACCAGACTATATGCCAATGAATCAGAAGAAAGCAGCAGCTCAATCTGAAATGTCAGAGTCATCGATGACAACCGAAACAATGCATGCGGAGCATGAACATCATCACTAAAATATTATTGTCGATCATGATGAATCCGTGTTAAACAGGGATTTATCATGTTATTCGAGATTTTCAATGCTTCACCAAAATCGTCAGGCACTGGTTGTTGAAGGTGGTGGAATGCGTGGTGCATTTACCAGCGGTGTCTTAGATGCATTTTTACAGCAACAATTTAATCCTTTTGACCTATGTGTTGGTGTTTCTTCTGGTTCAACCAATGTCGCAAATTACTTGGCTGCTCAGCAAGGCCGTACTCTACAAATCTATTTAGATCATTCCCTTCGCTCTGAATTTATCCATTACGGTCGCTTCTTTAAAGGCGGTGATTTATTGGATTTAAAATGGATGTGGAATGTAGTTGAAAAAGAATATCCTTTAAATCAGACACATCTATTTGAAAATCACCCTGAATTTTATATGGTGCTCACCCATGCGATTTCAGGTGAAGCCACTTATATCAGAGCATCTAAAGACAATATTTTAGATGGATTAAGAGCATCTAGTTCTATCCCTGTCCTCACACGTCAAGCCGTTGACGTATTTGGTGAGCCATACTTTGATGGCGGCGTTGCGGATGCCCTCCCAATACATTGGGCTGCTCAGCAACATGATGTTTCTAAACTTATGGTATTGCGAACACGACCAAAGAATTATTATAAAGCTAGCAGCAAAGGTGATCAGTTGCTTGCTAAATATGTGTTTAAACAAAAACGTGGTTTTGCACAAAGCTTGCTCAACAGAACTCAACGTTACAATGATTCGGTGCAATTTGTTCGCTCAGCGTCAAAACAACAAATTCTTGAAGTTTGCCCCCCTGATCTAAAAAACATGGCAGGTCGACTTTCTAAAAATAAAGCAAAAATCCGCTATAGCTACGATGTCGGGATCGAAACAGGCTTAAAAGCGATTGAGGATTGGAAGCGCCTCTGAGTCTGCACGGTCAAATCTTGAATGAATCATGATTGAATAATTTGGTTATTTCTATCCCCAATTATTCAATCATTTATGTTTTTTTCTATTTTTAATATCTACAATGCGATTTTTTAACTGACTTTTGCAGACTCTTACGCATTGAATCCAATACAAAATATAAATAAATCCCCCAAAGTAATTTTAAAACCATATAATATTTAAGGTTTTATTAGTTTTATTGATTAATGCTGCAACCTTAAAATTTTAATTTTTGGAATTTATTATGAGCAATCAACCATCATCACAAAAAAACTCAAATGAAGAAACGGTATTAGGATGGAAGTTTGTCATTATTGTGGGCGTATTAAGTACCATATTTCTCAGCTTTTTTTATTTAGCAATGTCTCAAGAACCTGATTACATGCCTAGTGCACAACGTAAAGCCCAACAAGAGAAAGAGCTTGCTCAACATGAACATGCTTCTGCTGCATCAGAAGTTATTGAGCATAACCAACAAAAGTAGCATCAAAATATGAGCTTATATCATCTTGATCACGATCCGTTGAGTAAGCCCTCTCAACACGATTTTCATTTATAAAGTATTTAGATTCATCGTCATTTCAATGTGCGAAATTCCGCACTCATCATATGAATTACCTTGTACAGTAAAGCCTAGCTTTTCATAGAATGAGATCGCATGGACTTGAGAGGATAATGTCAATACTGATAGACCTTGCTTTTGAGCATAACTAATAATTTCTAGCATAATCATTTGTCCAAGACCTTGCCCCCGATAGGCTTTAACAACAGCCACTCGCCCTACACTGTGGTTCTGCAACAAACGCGCTGTGGCAATCGGCTGATCTTGATCATAGATTACAAAATGCTGAGAAATCACATCTTGATCATCCCACTCATCTGCTTCGGTGATGCCTTGTTCACAAATAAAAACCTGCGTTCGGATCAATTTAGCATCTTGCTGTAATTGATCCCAACATCCGTGTTTGACCGGATACATACAATCCCCAGACTCGATTAACATTTGCAGCCAATATTTTCGACTGGCATCTGATCCTGCAATAATAACTCCAAGCTTTGTTTTTCAATGCCATACATGGCTTTTAAGGCTTGGATTTGTTGCATAATTTTTGGATCAGGCTGTTGAAGTGCTTTACGTTTCGTCGCCAAAATCATTTTATTTTTACTGGTATGTTCTAAGGCAACAAACTCAAATACTTTGGTTTCATAACCATATGCTTTCAGTAATAAGGCACGTAGGGTATCCGTCAACATTTCAGCCTGTTGCCCCGCATGAATACCGAATTGCAGCATTGGCTGTAATACTTCTGGACTATGTAATTGTGGGCGAAGTTCTTTATGACAACATGGCGCACACATAATCATTGAAGCATTCAGACGAATACCTGTATGAATCGCAAAATCGGTGGCAATATCACAGGCATGTAAAGCAATCATCACATCTAGTTTTTCAGGTTGATAACTACGTACATCACCTTCAAAGAAATCAAGATGATTGAAACCTACCTGATCAGCTACATTCTGACAAAACTCGACTAAGTTGGAACGCAATTCCACTCCTGTGATCAATGGTGTTTTTTGTTGCGACTGTAAATAATCATACAATGCAAAAGTTAAATAACCTTTACCTGAACCAAAATCAACGATATTTAATTGCTGTTGCGAAGCGTCAATCTGTTCATAGGCTTTTGAAAAGATTTCAATAAATTTATTAATCTGCTTCCACTTTCGCGCCATACTTGGAACAATCTGGCTTTTTTCATCTGTAATGCCTAAATGTTTTAAAAAAGGACTTTGCTGCTGTACATAACGTTGCTTTTCACGATTGTGCTGTTGTTGTTCAACTTTAAGTACTGATGTTTGCTTTTTTTGATAATTTAACATCGCTTTCTTTTTATTTTTCTTTAATTGGATATCTTGATTCAAAGTGAATAAATTAGCTTGTTTAGATAGATTTAGTAACTCAGCAATCTTTTTTACACCATCAGTTAGAGTGTAATTTTTAGTCACATCCTGAGTGGTGTGATGATATAAACAAGACAGTGTTGCCTGTCCTTGTAATTC
This sequence comes from Acinetobacter sp. WCHA45, assembly GCF_002165255.2. Taxonomy (NCBI): domain Bacteria; kingdom Pseudomonadati; phylum Pseudomonadota; class Gammaproteobacteria; order Moraxellales; family Moraxellaceae; genus Acinetobacter; species Acinetobacter sp. WCHA45. The sequence goes on from NZ_CP028561.1 coordinate 2,141,085, forward strand.
AATCATACGAAAAGTTATTTTCTCTAATTCTGTCAATTCACCTTTGTATTGACTAAGTATCAGCCGATCAAAGCTTTTATTTTCAATAGATTGCTGGATATCCAAGAAAAACTGCTGTTCTTGTTCAAAAGAAAATTTCGGCGCAAACATGATGAAAACCTGACAAATAGAAACTAAATTTTAAAGCGTCTTACTTTAAAAGGGAAATTGCATTACGATACAGTTGTATTTTTATGCAAACAATAAATCTGATGACCGTAAATACCTTGTTGAGCTATGACCCGAAAGAAGAACGAATTAATGCTTATAGTCATGGTATTGGAGCTGTATTAGCACTGATTGCTTCTATCTTACTCATTATTAAAGGTCAACACCTGCCTTTAGGACAATGGTGCAGTTTATGGGTATATGGTTTTAGCTTAGTCTTATTACTGAGTAGCTCAATGATTTATCATTTTGCTCAAGATGAACGTAAACGCTATTGGTATAAAAAACTGGACCATACTGCGATTTATTATCTCATCGCAGGTACATATACCCCCTTTCTGAGTATCGCGATTCCGACAGCTAAAGCCCACTATTTACTGATTGCTTTATGGGTAATTGCACTGATTGGCACGCTATTTAAGTTAGTTTTTATTCATCGCTTTCAAAGAGTTTCATTAGCCGCTTATCTTGTGATGGGATGGTTGGCAGTTTTGGTCATGGATGATATGCAACGCTACCTTTCAAAAGAAGCAATTCAACTGTTAATTGCAGGTGGACTTGCCTATACCGTTGGCACATTGTTTTATGCGTTAAAAAAGGTAAGATATACCCACGCAATTTGGCATGTTTTTGTGCTATTAGGGGCAGGTTTACACTTTTTGGCGATCTATTGTTATGTATTATAAAGCTCTACATTACATCCAGTTTGTTAAGTAAACCCCGCATTCAAAAGGGCTTTTCAAGGTCATGATCGCTCTGCATCTTGAATAAATAAAATTAAGGTTATGTATGTCGTCAAGTACTACGACTGTCACCACTGAAGTGGCCAGTAATTCAAAGGTACGGGTATTATTTGCCAGTCTGGTGGGTACTACGATTGAGTTTTTCGACTTTTATATCTACGCCACAGCGGCAGTGCTGATTTTCCCCCATTTATTTTTTCCTGAAAGCAGTGATGGTGCCGCAGTACTTAAATCACTCGCAACCTTTGCAATTGCTTTTATCGCTCGACCAATTGGTGCTGCCATTTTTGGACATTTAGGGGATAGAATTGGGCGTAAAGCAACGCTCGTTGCGGCATTGCTTACTATGGGAATCTCAACCGTTTGTATTGGTCTTTTGCCGACCTATGCACAAATCGGTCTTGCAGCTCCTTTACTTCTTGCCTTATGCCGTTTAGGACAAGGCTTGGGCTTAGGCGGTGAATGGAGTGGCGCGGTTTTACTTGCCACTGAAAATGCCCCAGAGGGTAAACGTGCATGGTATGGTATGTTTCCTCAACTCGGTGCGCCAATTGGCTTTATCCTTGCCACAGGCTCATTTCTATTATTGAATGCCTTTATGTCCGAGCAAGATTTTATGACTTGGGGATGGCGTATTCCATTTATTTCCAGTGCTGTATTGGTTCTTGTTGGTCTCTACATTCGTTTGAAACTGCATGAAACACCAGCCTTTCAAAAGGTGCTAAATAAGCAAAAAGAAGTCAATGTGCCATTTAAAGAAGTCATGACCAAGCATCTACCGATGTTAATTCTCGGTACGATTGCGGCAATCTGTACTTTTGTGGTGTTTTATCTCACGACAGTATTTGCTCTAACATGGGGAACAACTCAATTAGGCTATACACGAGGTGAGTTTTTACAACTTCAACTAGCCGCAACTTTGTGTTTTGCTGCATTTATTCCAGTTTCAGCCATTTTAGCTGAAAAATTTGGACGCAAAACCACATCAATCGCTGTCTGTGTATTATCAGCACTATTTGGCTTATGCTTCGCTCCATTGCTTGGTTCTGGTAGCCCAATATTGGTGTTTTTATTCTTGTGTATTGGACTTTCAATCATGGGGTTGACCTATGGACCCATTGGAACTGTGCTTTCAGAGATTTTTCCAACATCAGTACGTTATACAGGTTCAGCATTAACCTTTAATTTAGCTGGAATTTTTGGTGCTTCATTTGCACCTTATATTGCGACTCAACTTGCAGAAAGTTATGGTTTAGGGGCTGTCGGTTTATATCTAAGCTTAGCTTCTGTATTATCTTTAATTGCATTTTTACTGATTCGTGAAACCAAAAATGATGATGTAAATAACCAAATTTAATCACACCTCTTATTCTCGGATGATTTATTTAATTAATCATCCGATAACCATTTATCGGGCAATTTCAAGCCTTTTACACTTGGTCTAACAACAACATTCTGCAAAATATTTTTTGTGCTAGAATACTCCCCTCCTATTTTTTAGACGACTGTATATATGTACGCAGTGATTATCGTTGCCGTATTTTTAGTCAGCTTCCTATACACTTATTATCGTGGCAAGGAACGATTAAAAGCATCTCGACAATTATTCGACCATTCTACATTCCTAGCCCCAGTTAACATGTTTATGACTGGTTTCTCTAAACTGCCAAACCAACCGTTCTTTGATGTGGCGCAGTTCCCAGAACTAAAACCATTACAAGATAACTGGCAAGTGATTCGAGAAGAAGCGATCCAACTTCAAAATCAAATTAAAGCTTCAGAAAAAAATAATGATGCTGGTTTTAATACTTTTTTTAAACGCGGTTGGAAACGCTTTTATCTGAAATGGTATCAAGATAGCCATCCATCAGCACAACAACTCTGCCCTAAAACAGTCGCTCTGTTGGAAAGTATTCCTTCAGTAAAAGCAGCCATGTTTACTGAATTACCATCTGGTAGTTATCTTGGTAAACATCGTGATCCTTATGCCGGCTCTGTTCGCTACCACTTAGGTTTAGTCACACCGAATAGCGATGACTGTTTCATTGAAGTCGATCAGGAGCGTTATTCTTGGAGAGATGGTGAAGCTACTGTTTTTGATGAAACTTATGTACATTGGGCACATAATCAAACAGATGAAACACGTATTATTTTATTCTGCGATATTGAACGTCCAATGAAATGGGGTTGGGCACAGAAAGTAAATCATTGGTTCGGACGAAACGTGATGTCTGCTGCAAGTTCACCCAATGATGATCAAGATAAAACTGGTTTTATCAATCGAATTTTCAAGTATGGTTATGCTGTACATCACTATGGTCGTGGTTTAAAACAACGTAATCGTAAAGTTTACTATCTTGCAAAATGGCTGATGTTTGCAATCATTATTGGTCTAATACTTTTACCTAGCTTTTTATAAAAGCTGATTATAAAAAAGAGATGCTGAGCATCTCTTTTTTATTGCCAAACAATATTATTGATTTGTCTGAGGTGCTTGAGCACTCGCTGTTTGGGCCGCCATATCTGCCGCCTGAACCGCAGCCTCACCAATCAGGGCAATCTTGGCTTTTTCCTGACTCTTAGCAGACAAAGCAGGATTTGATGCCACAATACGGTTGATATTGGCAGAGTTTGCAGGCGCAATTGCAGCAGTTTGTAAAACGATTGGACGATTACCTGTATCACCGAGGGTATAACGAACTCCTGTGCGCGGACTGATGATGGTGGTGACATCACGCTTTACCTGTGCCTCTGCGGTGGTATTACCCTGTGCAGCAAGTACCTTGTCTACAGTGGTTGTTTGTAGTGCATCTTCCGCAACTGCAAAACCAGAGACTGCCGCACTTGCCAAAATCAAAAGTTGTAATGTTTTTTTCATTGTCTTCCCGCTTTTAATACGAATCCAATTAAGGAGGATAATTCTCATAATAAAACTACAAAGTTGCTCTAGACACAAGTTACTTCTCGTAAAAAAGCAGAGCAAATGCTCTGCTTTTCATTTGAATACAAACTAAGTCAAAATTTTAAATTTTACCGTGACATTGTTTATATTTTAAACCTGAACCACATGGGCATGGCGCATTACGGCTTTCTGGCACTGGAAATACTGCATTTCCAGATAAGCTACCACTCTCTTCAGAAATCGTCACTTCACCTGTTAAACCATCAACATCATCATGTTCAAAAGAAAGACGCATAGATTCAGCTTGACGTTGTTGCTGAGCTTCTAATTCAGCCAACTCTTCTGCTGTTGGTACGTGAACGCGGGATAGATCAGTTACAACATCTGATTTAATAATACCCAGCATATTCACGAACAAATTAAACGCTTCTTTCTTATACTCTTGCTCAGGATTTTTCTGAGCATAGCCACGTAAATGGATCCCTTGACGTAAATAATCCATCGCTGCTAAATGATCTTTCCAATGACGATCAAGTGAATTCAACATAAAGTGACGTTCAAGCATTACAGCGGACTCATCACCCATTTGCTCACGGCGTTGACGATAACGTGCAATTACTTCATCAGAAATACGTGCGACCAAGCCTTCCTCGTCTAAACGACGATCTTGATCAAGCCATTGCTGAACAGGAAGCTCAATACCTAGATCTGTACGTAGTGCATTTTCTAGACCTTGAATATCCCACTGATCATGAATTGATTCAGGTGGAATAAAGTTAGCAATTACCCCTTTCATCACTTCATGATGCATTTCTTCGATATAGTCTTGTAAAGTGCTTTCAGCCAATACTTCATCACGTTGAGTATAAATAATCTTACGCTGTTCATTATTTACATCATCGTACTTCAATAGATTTTTACGAATATCAAAGTTACGTGCTTCAACTTTGCGCTGCGCATTTTCAATCGAACGACTCACCATTTTGTGCTCAATGGCTTCATTTTCTTGCAAGCCCATTGCACGCATCATCGCAACGACACGATCACCCGCAAAGATACGCATCAAATCATCTTCAAGTGATAAATAGAAGCGTGATACACCTGGGTCACCTTGACGACCTGCACGACCACGGAGCTGGTTATCAATACGACGAGATTCATGACGTTCCGAACCGATGATATGTAAACCACCAGAATTTAACACATCTTCGTGATCTTTTTCCCATTGTGCTTGTAAACGAGCTTCGTCTTCAGGGGTAGGATTTTCAATTTTGGCAAGTTTTGCTTTCCAGTTACCACCCAGCAAAATATCGGTACCACGACCCGCCATGTTGGTTGCAATCGTGACGGCATTTGGGCTACCTGCTTGCGCAATAATATCTGCTTCACGCTCATGTTGTTTTGCGTTCAAAACTTCATGATGAATCCCTGCTTGCAGCAGTTTTGAAGATAAAATTTCACTCGCCTCAATCGTTGCAGTACCAATCAAAATCGGCGCAACACCCTGCTTACGAATATTGGTAATTTCTTCGATAATTGCGTTGTATTTACCGTTACGATTTAAATAAATTAAGTCGTTGTGATCCTTACGTACCATTGGACGATGCGTTGGAATTAGTACTACATCCAAACCATAAATTTCTTTCATTTCCGCGGCTTCAGTATCAGCTGTACCTGTCATACCTGAAAGCTTTTTATAAAGTCGGAAATAATTTTGGAAAGTCGTGGTTGCCAAAGTTTGGTTTTCTGGTTGAATTTCCATGTTCTCTTTGGCTTCAACTGCTTGGTGCAAGCCTTCAGACCAACGACGACCTGGCATAGTACGACCTGTACTTTCATCAACAATAATCACTTCTTCTTTTTGAGTCTGTGGATTTACGCCAATAATGTAGTGAACGTTTTTTTGGTATAGATAATGCGCGCGAATTGCAGCAGTAACATGGTGAACCAAATTCAAATTGGTCGCTGAGTAAAGACTCTCACCCTCAGCCAACAATCCCATACGAATTAATTCTTGTTCAACAGTCTCGTAACCCACTTCAGTCATTTCAACTGTACGTTGTTTCTCATCTACCCAGAAATGTCCACCATCAGCCACTTTTTCTTCTTTCTGTGGACGTAGTATTGGTGGAATACTATTAATCAACTGATACAAATGAGATGAATCTTCACTTTGTCCAGAAATAATGAGTGGTGTACGTGCTTCATCAATCAAGATTGAGTCAACTTCATCGATGATCGCATAGCTTAAGCCACGTTGTTTTTTCTCTTGTAGAGAAAATACCATGTTGTCACGTAGATAATCGAAACCAAATTCGTTGTTGGTACCGTAAGTAATATCGGCGAAATAAGCTTCAGCTTTTTCGGCTGGCATTTGCATTGAATAAATCACGCCAATGCTAAGACCCAAAAACTCAAATAATGGGCGGTTGAGTTCAGCATCACGTTGTGCAAGATAGTCATTGACGGTGATGACATGCACACCCTGACCACTCAATGCATTGAGGTAACACGCTAAAGTACCCATCAGGGTTTTACCTTCACCTGTACGCATCTCAGCAATTTTGCCTTCGTGCAGTGTGATACCACCAATCAACTGAACATCATAGTGACGCATTCCCATCACGCGTTTTGCAGCTTCACGACAAACTGCAAAGGCTTCAGGTAATAATTTATTTAGGCTTTCACCGTTTTTAAATCTTTCTTTGAATTCTTGAGTTTTTGCAGAAAGGTCTGCATCGTTAAGAGCAGATATCGTCGGTTCAAGCGCATTGATTTGTTCAACAATTTTACGCATGCGTTTGAGCTCACGCTCATTTTTAGTACCGAAGATACCTCCGATCAGACTTGCCAACATGAATAAACTCTCTAATCCTGTTTGTTTAAATAAGTAATTTTTTCTTAGCTGTTATTATGGAGTCAGAAATAAGAACTACAAGGGCTTTGCATCCAAACAGGTAAAAAAACTGCGAGGCGATTCTGACATCACACAACTAAAGAGCGTTAATGTAGCAAATTTGGATTTAACTTACATCGCTTTGCGTGTGAATTTATGATCAATTTTTTAGCTTCGCTACATTCAATTATCTTAAATTCTCATAACAAAATGAAAAAACAATAATTTTATTTATAAAGTGATTCCTGCATATTAAATACACACATAAAACATCAATAATGTATTGAGGACTAATTAAATGACATTACGTTTAGGTGATATCGCCCCGAATTTCCAACAAGACTCTAGTGACGGTCATATTGATTTTTATCAATTTTTAGGTGACAGCTGGGGCATTTTATTCTCACATCCAGCGGATTTCACCCCAGTTTGTACCACCGAACTTGGCTTCACCGCTAAACTGAAAGATGAATTTACAAAGCGTGGCGTCAAAGCAATTGCACTTTCAGTCGACGATGTTGAATCGCATAAAAGCTGGATTCAAGATATTAATGAAACACAAAATACTACGGTCAACTTTCCAATTATTGCGGATAAAGATCGTAAAGTTTCTGAACTATATGGATTTATCCACCCAAATGCGAGTGAGACCCTAACTGTTCGCTCACTGGTCATTATTGATCCGAATAAAAAAGTCCGCTTGATTATTACTTATCCAGCCTCAACAGGTCGTAACTTTAATGAAGTATTGCGAGTGGTTGATTCATTACAGCTAACAGATAAACATAAAGTCGCAACACCTGCAAATTGGCAACATGGCGAAGATGTCGTCATTGTACCGTCGTTGAAAGATGAAGAAGAAATTAAACAACGTTTTCCTCAAGGCTATACCGCAGTGAAACCTTATCTACGTTTAACACCACAACCTGAGCAAGATTGAAGCCGACTAAAGGCTTCAAACGCAGCGCAAGACAAACGAAGTGCGTAGTACACAAAACGAGCAACGCTCGTTACGAACGCAAATCGAAACAGCTATGCTGTGAGTTAAAAGATTGAAGCCGACTAAAGGCTTCAAACGCAGCGCAAGACAAACGAAGTGCGTAGTACATGAAACAAACAATACTTTTTACAAACGCAAGTCGAACAGTAAAAAACTATTGAATCTGAATAACAAACTTCATTGCCTATCGATCTGATAGGCTTTTAAAATCGCAAAATAAAAAGTTGTTGGTATTTTTTAGTCGATACGTTATAAAAATAATTCTCTTCAAAATAGAATAACAATCACGATGATTTATAACATCCATCATCTCCATTGCGGAAGCTTCTGCCCTGTTTGTGCTCCGCTATTTGGACAGAAAGGCTGGAAAGCACATCTAGTTTGTCATTGCCTACTTATTGAAACTGATCGAGGTCTGGTTTTAATTGATACAGGCTTGGGTACACAGGACTATTTGCACACTGAACAACGTCTAGGTTCATTACTGACTCAATTTGGTTCGATTGTGCCCAATCTCAAATTAAGTGCCATCGAACAAATTCAAAAATTAGGTTTACGCCCTGAAGATGTGCAACATATCTTTGTCACACATCTTGATTTTGATCATGCAGGTGGTATCACAGATTTTCCTAATGCAACCGTGCATATTTTAGCTTCCGAGTTTAATGCAACACAGACATTAACAGCCAAAGGTAAACTTCGTTATAAAACTGAACAATTTAAACAACATCGTCATTGGAATTTTGCTGAACATACAAATGGTGAAGCTTGGTTTAATTTAAAAAGGGTTCAAGGTCTTCCTTTTTTCCAAGATGAAATATTGATGATTCCATTGATTGGTCATACTGCTGGACATTGTGGTATTGCAATTAAAAAAGCTGAAGGCTGGATTTTATTCTGTGGTGATGCGTATTACACCCATTTAGAACTCAATCCAAAAAACAAATTGAGAGCCTTAGATTTTACTGAACGTTTATTGGCAGAAGATAATCGACAAAGGTTACATAACCTTAAACAGTTACAATATCTGGCTCAACATGAACCGAGTATTGAGTTAATTTGTGCGCATGATCCTGTTGAATTTGATCGTTATCAATAATATGAAAAAAGCGCTTATCACTGTTGTTCTTTTATCAACGCTTAATGTTTCTGGGTGTATGCAGCATTCGAGTTTAGAAAAAGACCAACGTCCTCAAAATTGGGGAACTCTTATTTCTAACACTCATAATTTTTATCAAATTAGTTCAGATGTTTTTCGTAGCGAACAGCCGAGTATTGATTTGATCCCAAGCCTTGAAGCTCATCAAATTAATACGATTATCAATTTGAGAGCTAGAAATGAAGATGCCAAAGTTTTAAAAGATCAGCCTTTTAATCTGGTACACATTCCAATCAATACTTGGGCAATCAATCGTAAAGACTTGTTAGAAGCAATGCGTGTTATTCAAACTGCTAAACAACAAAACCAGAAAATCCTAGTGCATTGCTATCATGGCTCAGATCGAACTGGTGCCACAATTGCGATGTATCGAATTATTTTTGAGCATTGGGCAATTGAAGATGCGGTTAAAGAAATGAAACAAGGAGGATACGGCTATCATATTATTTGGAAAAATATTGACCACCTTTTCACCCCTGAAAATATAAAATGGATTCAACAACAACTTTCGAATCCAGCATCTATTTAGATTGCGAGATGAGTTTTAGATTAAATCCAATTTTTAGAGAGATAGAGCTTAGACGTGTAAGATTTGTTTCTTTAATTTTTGGGTTTTATGCATTTTTTATTGGGCTTTTAAAAAACCTAATTTTATAAGTTGAATGGTAAGTTAAGAAATACGGACTAACGTGAAGAATTGGCAAAAACAGAGTTGCTAAGTAATAGTTTAAAAACTTCAGAATCACCACCATCGCTATCCGTGACCAATAAAAATACCTCACCATCCGATGTCGACTCTAACCATGTAATTCCTTCTACTTTAATAGCAAGAGTTTGTCCTTTCGAATCCTGAATCAGATGTTTATATAAAATTTTTCCCTCAGGCGATAACACCAAAATAAAACTGCCTAGCACCGCGCCATCATCATAAGTATTTAATGTTTGCTCAACCGCAGCAGTGGCAACAATTAGATTTTTCTCCACAAAAAAATAAGCATCAGAAATACCACTTGCTGCCCCTTCAAGCTCTGGTAATGTCAGATTGAATGATTTTTTGAGCGCACATTCTAATGATTTTCCATTTTGAATCTGTATTAAATCAAAGACTAAAACACCATGAAAACGATTGATATTGCCACGTTGAAAAATGTATAAATTGTTTTGATCTGAACAAACTGCTTCTATATTGAGATCAGCGCCACCAGTCAACGCCAAACAATGTTCTAAGAAATCATAATCCGAGGTATCAAATAAAACATGAACCTGATGATCAGCTGGATTATACAATAATGCTTTTTTTCGATTTTCTGTAGAACCTGAACCCATCACTAGTAACTGAGGTTGTCCGTCAAAGCGAATACAGCTAAGCGCTTCAAAGTCTGGTTTAGTTTTTTTACTAAATACCGTTAGTGTCGTATGCTTAGGCTGTTCAAATAATGGAATTTTTTCAAAATTAGTCGCACGATTGATGTTATTTTTTCGATCGGTTTTGAGTAAGAAACCCACATCATCTCCAACCAAGTAGAGATCATCCCCCACACAAGCCGCGCCAGAAAGTGCACTAACACTCGAATCCTCTGAAAATATAAAGTGTTCTAATATCTTAAAGCCGCTACTCATCTTGTACTCACTGCCCGCAGAAATAGAACACTTGTAACAAGGTCAAAACCAGACGCTTTCCAGCTTTGATCTAGTCGTTTATCTTTTGTTATCGCTGATCAAGTGGAACCCAATCAATCACCCACGCTGATTTCATATTTAAACTTTCATCAGAGGTAATTTTTTTACGTGCTGCATCTGCAACATCTCGGTCCTTCGATGGTCCAACCATGATACGAATTCCTTTTGAAGTCGGGCTTGTTGTAACCTTATAACCTTTGGCACGCAATTTAGATACAACTGCATCTGCATTGGCTTGGTTAGCAGCCAATGCCACTTGTACCATCCACTTTTTATCTCCATTTTCCATGAGATCACGAGCCTTTTCAGCTTCGGCTTTTTTCTCAGCATCAGCTTTACGCTTTTTCTCGTCAGCCGATTTTTTCTCAGCTTCAGCTTTACGCTTCTCTTCAGCTGCTTTTTTCTCAGCTTCGGCTTTACGTTTATCTTCGGCAATTTTCTTGTCTGCCTCAACTTTACGCTTTTCTTCTAACGCTTTTTTATCAGCGTCAGCTTTACGCTTATCTTCCTCAGCCTTTTTTTCAGCTTCTGCCTTACGCTTCTCTTCTGCCAACTTTTTTTCGGCTTCAGCCTTGCGCTTGTCTTCCGCTAACTTTTTATCAGTATCACTTTTCTGCTGATCTGCTTTTTGCTGTTCTACTTTTTTCTTTTCATCTAATTTATTTTTTTCTTCGGTCGCTCGTTGTGTCTTAGCTTTATCATCTTCGCCAAGCTCTGGCGGAATGTTATCAGAGCTTTCCTGTTCGGCTGTACGGCGTGCATTAATTGCAGCGTATTCTTCGGCTGCTTTACGCGCAGCAGCAGCTTCAGCTTCCTGTTGCATTTTTAGAAAATCAGCTGCACGTGCTTCTTGTTCAGCAACGGCTTTCTCACGAGAACGGCGTTGTTCTTCAAGCAATCTTTTTTCTGTCTCAACATCTACGGCTAATGGTTGTAATGAAACCATTTCACCTTCTTGGGTCGATTGAGCTGTTTGAGTTTTAGGTTCTGTTTTAGGAATTGGATGTGTAATTGCGGTTTGCGTTTTGTCATGCCCTATTTCGTCATTACCTTTAAGGAGTAATGCTGCCAATAAAACACCTCCACCCAATAGAACAACGCCTCCCATCCAGCGTTGTTTGTTATTCATTGACATTGTTCTAAATACTCCCAAACCGCTTCTAAGGTATGAAACGATCCACAGACTAAAATCAGCTGATTGTTATTACTTTGTTTCAGCACATCTTCAAAGGCTTGCTGGATATTACCGTACTCATATACCTGTTGACCTTGTAATGCATCATGTAATTGATGCAATGGGGCTGCTCTAGGTACATTTAAACTAGCAATAAACCAATCTTTTACTGTTGTTTTTAGTAAATCGGTGACAGACGAGATATCTTTATCTGCCAGCATTGAAAATACCGCGACAACATCTGTGTACTGTTTATTGTATTTTAAGAATTTTCGCAACTGATTCAATAAAAATTCGACGCCATGTGGATTATGTCCAGCATCAAAAATCACTGTTTTGTCTTGAATTTGCCGTATTTCAAAACGACCTTGCAAACGTGCTTGCTGAATACCTGTTGCAATCGCTGCCTGAGAGACCTCAATACCACTCACCAGTACCGCTGCAACAGCAGTCGAAATATTATCTAATGCAAGCTGACCGATTGGCAGTTTTAGCGTTGTGCCAGAGGATGCAAATGACCAAGTTTGACCATCGTCATTAAGTTGATAAAAATAATCTCGATTCAGCGCATATAGATCTGCTTGAGTTTCAGCTACTTTATCTTGAATCGCTTGGGGTAATTGTTGTTGACCCGCAAATACCACTGGAATATTCGGACGAATAATCCCTGCTTTCTCAAAGGCGATTTTTTCTATCGTGTCACCTAACCAATCGACATGATCTAAACCAATATTGGTAATCACGGCAATATCAGGATCAATCACATTCACGACATCCAGACGACCGCCTAAGCCAACCTCAAGTACCCAGACATCACATTGTTTTAGTTTGAAAATAAGAAAAGCAGCCAAAGTGGTTGCTTCAAAAAAGGACAATGATAAACCACATTCTCGGCGGGCTTGGTCAACCAACACAAAGGCATCAACTAAGCTTTGATCATCAACTTCAATCCCAGCAAGTTTTACCCGCTCATTAAAACGATAAATATGCGGTGATTGATACAAACCAACTTTATAACCTTGTGCATTTAAAATTGCAGCGAGTGTCGTTGTTGTTGAGCCTTTACCATTCGTTCCTGCCACAGTAAAAACTTTTGCTTGAGGTTGCATAACTCCCAACTTTTCAGCAACGGGAATTACGCGCTCTAAACCTAAATCAATGCCTGTAACATGAACATGGCCCCAATAATCGAGCCATGTTGTTAATGTATCTGTAGAATGTGGTGCGTCCAGTTTCAAGGTAAATTCATCAGTTTAGCTACGAGTCTATATACAGTATCACGTAATGCATGACGATGAACAATTTGATCGACCACACCATGATCAAGCAAATATTCTGCACGTTGGAATGGTTCTTCTAACTTCTCGCGAACTGTTTGTTCAATGACGCGTTTACCTGCAAAACCAATCATCGCTTTCGGTTCAGCAATATGTACATCACCTAACATCGCTAATGAAGCTGTTACACCCCCATAGACGGGATGAGTCAATACAACGAGGTATGGAACACGAGCTTCTTTCATTTTTTGAATCGCAGCCGAAGTACGTGCCATTTGCATTAAAGACAACATGCCTTCTTGCATACGAGCACCGCCTGAAGCAGCAAAACAAATTAACGGTTGATGTAGTTGAATTGCTCGTTCTGCCGCTTGGATAAAACGATCACCAACAACGGTCCCCATTGAACCACCCATAAAATCGAACTCAAATGCACAAGCCACCAAGTCCAAACCTTTTAATGAACCTTGCATTACAACTAACGCTTCTGTTTCACCAGTTTTATCTTGTGCTTCACGCATACGCTCTGGATAAGGTCTGCTATCCACAAACTTCAATGGATCTTTCGCACTAAATTCTTGACCTAACTCTGCATTGACTTGATCAAAGAACCAATTCAAACGATCACGTGCGCGCATACGCAAATGCTCATCGCATTGTGGGCATACGTAGGCATTAAATGACATTGCCGTACGTGTTACTAAGGCATGACATTCAGGACATTCAATGGTTGGTTCCGTAAATGTTGCTTTGAATGTTTGTTGTTCATTCGCAACTTGAATACCAGGCACTTGACGCTCTGTCCAAGGCGTTGATGGGCTCAGAACCTTCCCTGCTGTTAATTCTTGACTCATACTAACTCATCGAGCGCGGCTCGAAGCTCCTTCACTTTATTCACCGTCTGTTGCACAGCTTCGTCTGCTGGCAATGTCGCAAAAGATTTAACGAAAGCACTTCCTACGATTACGGCATCAGCAACTTGACCCATTGCTTTTGCAGAAGCTGCATCACTAATCCCAAAACCAACTCCAACAGGCACGTTAGTCATGCTCTTAATTTTCGCAATACGAGCTGCTGCTTCAGAGGTATCTAGTGTTGCTGCACCTGTCACACCTTTTAACGACACATAGTAAACAAAGCCACTGGCTTGATTTACAACATGCTGAATACGTTTATCAGTTGATGTTGGTGCGAGTAAGAAAATTTGATCCATCTCATTTTGTTTTAAGACATCGCCAAATTGCTTTGATTCTTCAGGGGGTAAGTCCACCAAAAGTACACCATCAACACCACAATCTTTCGCATAAGCCACAAACTTTTCATAACCAATCACTTCAACAGGATTTAAATACCCCATTAAAACAACGGGTGTCGTTTGATCTTTTTCGCGAAATTCTTTCACCATATTCAAAGCATCGAGTGTGCTCGATCCACCTGCTAAAGCACGTTCAGCAGCTAAGGCAATTACTGGACCATCCGCCATTGGGTCCGAGAATGGCAAGCCCAACTCAACCACATCAACGCCTGCTTCAACCATTTGATGAAGCAGTGGAACTGTGACTTGTGGATGCGGATCTCCTGCCATAACATAAGAAACAAGCGCTTTACGGTGCTGAGATTTAAGCTGTTCAAAACGAGTGGCAAGACGTGACATAGGATTATGCTTTCCTTGATTTATATAAATTGAGGAGTTGTTTGTAGTCATACAATAACACTGCATTGTAACGCTATTTTTTGTTCATTGAACAGAGTTTGACGTGATTGCAACAGTGAATGTTGCTACTTACAACTGCCCTGCTACATTTATCTATATTTTCAGCTTTTTCTCAATGATCAAAGCTTCCTAATTTTAGCTTCATCGAGGCTGATTTTAGAAATGAGCTCAGCTCCTTTATACTACCCGCAATTTTTAAGTTTTCTTTTTATTTTTATGTCTGCCCACACTCAGGAAAAAGTACAAAGCAATGCCCTTGCTTTGCTACCACTATTGGTATTTTTGATCATCTTTCTCGGGAGTGGTCTCTATCATTCAATGATCGGGACAGAATTTGCATTCTATCAAGTCAAAGCACCTATTGCCGCGATTCCAGCTGTTATTCTGGCATTACTACTTTATAAACAGAAACTCAATACGGCAATTGAGGAATTCCTACAAGGTGCTAGTCATCCAAATTTAATTTTAATGTTTATGGTATTTATGTTGGCAGGTGCTTTTGCCAGTGTCTCCAGTGCCATAGGCAGCGTCGATGCGACAGTACAGTTGGGACTTTCACTGATTTCGCCTGAATTTGTGTTACCCATGCTGTTTATCATTTCAGCGTTTATTGCTACTGCTATGGGTACTTCTATGGGTACCATTGCTGCTTGTGCACCGATTGCTTTTGGTTTTACTCAAGCGACTGACATTTTACCAATTTATGCGATTGGAGCTGTCGTTGGTGGTGCAATGTTTGGTGACAATCTGTCCATGATCTCTGATACAACGATTGCTGCCACAAGAAGTCAAAATGTCGAACTTCGAGATAAATTTAGAGTCAACGTTTGGATTGCTCTACCTGCTGCCATCATGACCTTGATTGCTTATGTGCTACTCAGCCAACAAGCTGAATCAATTCAATCAAAAGCTTATGATTTATGGTTAATTTTGCCTTATCTAGCGGTCTTTTTTCTAGCATTCAGCCGATTACATGTACTTGCAGTTTTAATGATTGGAGTGGTGCTATCTGGAATCATCGGTCTGATTGAAAAGCCTGAATTTGATTTATTGAAATTAAATTCTTCTATTTATGATGGCTTCGTGGGAATGTTTGAAGTTGCACTACTATCAATGTTACTTGGCGGTCTGTCTGCTTTGATGCAAAAAGAAGGTGGTTTACAGTGGTTAATCGAAAAAATTTATCGTATCACCCGTCTATTTAAATTTGGTCGTCAGCGTGCTGGGGAATTGGGCATTAGTTTTCTTGTAGTCTTCTCCAATTTGTTTGTTGCGAATAATACAGTTGCGATCATTTTATCAGGCGATATGGCACGTGAAGTAGCGAAAGAATATGGTGTTGACCCTAAGCGAAGTGCAGCTTTACTTGATATTTTTTCTTGCGTAATCCAAGGGATTATTCCCTACGGTGCTCAATTACTGCTTGCTTGTTCAATTGCCAAACTCTCGCCAGTTGAACTAATTGGCAATATCTACTATTGCTGGATTCTTGCAGTGTGCGCAATCCTTGCAATTGTTTTTAATTATCCACGTTTAAAAACACGCTAAAACAATCCATAAATCTCTTTAGCTTGCTTGAAAGTTAAAGAGATTTCAAAAACTGCTTCGGTGTGACACCTGTCCAACGCTTAAACGCCCGCCCAAACGCACTTTGATCAGCATAATTTAAACGTTCCGCAATTTCTGACAATGATTTGCCCTGTTGCAAATACAGTTTACTTTGTTCCAAACGGTACTGATCTAAAATATCTTGAAAATTAAGCTGATAGGTTTTGAGTTGGCGTTGCAATGTTCGTTCTGAACAATGTAAACGCTTAGCAACATAACTGAGCAGTAGTTCTTCTTGTTGTAAAAGTCCTTGTTCAATATGCGTTTGTATTTTTTGACGGAACTGTTGTTGCTGAATCTCAAAAGAAGCAATGCTATTCAGTGATTGCTGAGCTTGAGTCGAGAGTACATGGTTTAATTGTTGGTCTGCAGCGATGCTTTTTGCTTTTAAAATTTGATTTGAAAAGCGAATTGCATATTGTCCAGCTTGAATTTGGATCGGACAACCATAAAATTTTTCAAAATGATATAAAGCTGTATGTGGTGCGTAACCAAATTGAATCATCTGTGGTGGAATGAGGGCATCTTGGACAATAGATTGGGCAATTTTAAAAATCAACGCCAGATTTAGCTCATACATTTCCCGATAATCACTATAGGATGCTCCCCAAACAATTTGAATATAATCAGAAAACTGCTGAACATTTAGTTGTTCTAAATTGGTCTGTTTAAAGACTAAAGAATAATAACGTTGTAAAAGCTGTAACGCCTGTTGCAGATCTAAACTGGTTGAAGCCAAATATCCCATTAAACCCAAATCTTGCAAATTGGCATGTTCAGCCAATACTAATGTAATCGGTCGAGGGAAATAAGCTTGTGCCGATTGCAAAAGCAACGCATAACGTTCGACATCAAAATCATGCTCATCTGGATTTTCCAAGCAAGTATGAAAAGCTTGCCAAAGCTCAGGCGCAACAACTTTAGACAAATCAATTTGTTCTTGTTGTAAAACACGATTAAATAATCGTAGGTATCCAATAATAATTTTAACTGACATATGCCGATCTCATCCTGATCTGTCGTTATTTGTATAAAACTTGGCTGTAACTGTCAAAACATTTCATCGGACTTTTTCCATACTGAGTTCATGAAGAAAAGACAAGGAATAGCAAAAAATGAATGCACATGTTTCCTATCAAGTTGAGCCAGTTGTTAGAACAAAACTAGATTTTCATTTAGATCAGGCGCCACGTTTTTGGTTTGGTGGTGATCCATTTCGTACTCGTATGTTTGATGCATTAAGCCTAACCTTCCCTGATGGCGAACGCTATTTTATTGAATGTGTGCGTTTATTCCGTGACAAAATTAATGATCCTGACTTGCAAGAACGTGTGGCTGATTTTATCCGTCAGGAAGCACAGCATGGTATTGCACATGACAAAATGAATCAGATCATGAAAGAGCAAGGCATGCCTGTAGATCAATTCACTGCACGGTTGAAAAAGATTTTTAGATTTGAATTAAAAAACCGTTCAGCTCAATACAACATTGCCATGACCGCAGCTGCAGAGCATTTAACTGCGTTAATGGCAGATACTTTTTATAGTAAAAAAGAGACTTTAGCGGAGGCAGATCCATTTGTTCGTGCGCTATTCGCTTGGCATGCGATTGAAGAAATGGAACATCGTGATGTTGCTTTTGATGTGATGAAGCAAGTCGGTGATGTACCAGAAGCAACTCGACGTTTTGCACTGCTCTTTACCACCGTCATGATGTTTGGTTTTACTTTGTATCGTACGGATGTAATGCTAAAAACTGACGGTTTTAATTTAAGACAACGCTTTGATATGGCACGTAAAGGTTTACCGTGGTTCTTCGGTCGTAATGGTATTTTGACTGCAAAAAGATCTCAATATAGTGACTGGTTTAAAAAGGATTTCCATCCAAATCAACATCCTGTTATTCGCCAATATGATGTTTGGGTTGATACTTTAGCGAAGACCAATGATCCAATTGCTGCGGGTGAAGCGTTCTGGCAAGCAGGACTTTAATTCACGTATCAAAAGAATCCCCTTTGAATTTAGGGGATTCTTTCTGTCATTATCACCACTTCGCATAATGCTGTTCTAACAACCCATATTCTTGATTTAACATCACCAGTTCAACATTTTCATGTTCAATCGTACCGCAGACTTTCGCTTGCCACTGATTAAACTGACTACCAATCAGGCGTAGGTTAATATTCTCAAAACGACACCAACCTGTTTCAACGAGCAAATTTAATCGCTCATCCAAAGAACGAATTGACCAACAATTTTCATTTTGTTGCTCAAATAAAATATCAGTGAGTGGATATAAACGACCATCGACCCACAATGCATTTTCATTACCAAAACTTTCATTGACACCCGAAGCTAAATTCAAGCCAATACGGCGATCATTTGTATCACGGAACTGACAAGACAACCAAAACCAAGCGGTTTCAGGTCGTAAAAAACCACAGGTATCATCGAGTGCAGCGAGACTATGCGCATTAAATTCGATCTGCTGTTGATCTGGGCTAATAAAAAAGCCTTCTACTGCCAAAGTGGTTTGTTTTTGTGTATACGTCCAGCCATTGATCCCAGTTGGGCTACATAAACTTAAAGCATCCGTACCTGCACAAAAAATACGCGCTTTCAGTTGTACTTCGCCATGTTTGGTCACTTGGATATAACGCACACCATTGGCGTGTTGCATATCAAATTGATAAGCAGATTTTTTAAAATAGCTTTGACTAAATAAAGGTTGTTCATCAAGTTGGGTTTTCAACGCTAATGGCTGAATCGCATTCCATTCGATTACTTTTTTAGAAAGATGATCATAAACATAGAAAAAGCCATGCCCTGCCCATGATAGATCGACAATCGCAATACCAATGCTGTAATGCTCATGTTGTAAACCACAGAATTTAAATTTTTTATATTTCAGCTGCTTGCGCCAGCCTTTTAGTACTTGGCCATAAGGCGTTTTATAAATATAGTCATCCAAATTGATCTGTGAAGGTATCTGATCAAAACGCCCATAACGAGGCTGGCCATTTTTCTGTATCAATTTCACAAGATTTCCCCAACTCAATTATAACGTAAATGCCGTTCTGACCTGATTTTTACCATTCCGTTTGGCTTGGTACATCGCCTTATCTGCTTGCTCAAACAAGCCTGTATAATCAAAACCACTAAAAGCTGTACTACTTACCCCAAAACACGCCTTGATATAAAGCATTTCATTTTCTTTCACTTCAACTGCGGTTTGCTCTAATGCTTTACGACATACCTCTGCCAACAACACTGCATTTTCAATAGGAGTAAATGGTAATAAAATGACAAATTCCTCACCACCATAACGTCCAATCACATCACTGGCTCGTAAATTTTTTCGCAGTATATTTGCGACATGTTTTAAAACCAAATCTCCTTGATGATGTCCATATTGATCATTAATATTTTTAAAATTATCAATATCCACCATAATCAACGATGTTTCTCGATGGGTAATTTGTGCCTGCTGCATCTGTAAATCAATAATCTCATTGACCCCACGGCGATTCAACAGCCCTGTTAACTCATCAGTACAACTGAGTTTTTCTATTTTTGAATTATATCTGCGCCAACGCTCTATACTTATATCAAATAACGTAATGGTAAATGCCGCATATAAAGTGGTGTAAAACATTGAATAAATAATCTGAGCGCTCTGAACATCTTTATGCATCAAGGTATAAGGCTTATAAGCCACTGCATAATCTAAATAACCCAACACCGTAAGCGCAGATAATAAATAACACGCAATAACATAAGCAACCAAGCCAAAATAAACAGAGAAACGAGGGAATAACAACAAAGCGGTAAAGGTTATCCCCATAAAAATAACGCCATTTAACATGTTCAGCAAACCAATGCCTATTGGCAAACCTAACAATGAAAATGGGTAATACACCGATAAAAACAACACATAATAAATATGCACATTCGGCTTATTTTTAATAAGAAAACCAAACAAAATTAAAAGGATATTTAAAATAAATACACTTGGATACAACCACTGAAGTTTAAGCAATAACTCGGTATTTGCTAAAGGGTGATACATATATTTTATTTGTATAAAATATATAACAGCAGCCGTAAAACTCGCATACAGCAATATAACTTGGGATTTTTTAACTAAATCCCAATCTAAAATTGCAAGAAAGGCTTTACTGAAATACGTAGCTAAGGAATATTTCATCCCTCATCATCCCTTATGATTATTCTTGTGTTATACGTCCATGTACAACTAGTCACAATATTAATATGGCTTAGGCACACGCTTTAGCCGATCTTATCACACACCTATTCAGTTTTATAAGTCGACCATCGGAATACCATCAATTTTCGCAACCGTCATTAAATCTTTATCGCCACGACCTGAAACTGTTGCAATAATGATTTGGTCTTTCGACATCGTTGGGGCAAGTTTAGTGACATAAGCCATCGCATGTGAACTTTCAAGCGCAGGAATGATGCCTTCAATCTGAGTTAAATCACGGAAGCCTTGTAAGGCTTCATCATCTTTAATTGGCACATATTCCACACGATGCATATCTTTTAAGAAACTATGCTCTGGACCAACACCTGGATAATCCAAACCTGCTGAAATACTATGTGTTTCAATAATCTGACCTTGCTCATCCGACATGAGGTAAGTACGGTTACCATGTAATACACCCACATGGCCTGCATTCAATGGCGCTGAGTGTTTGCCTGTTTCAATGCCGAAACCTGCCGCTTCAACACCGTACATTTTCACATCCTGATCATTCAGGAATGGATAGAACAAGCCCATTGCATTTGAACCTCCGCCAACACAAGCAACCAAGGCATCAGGTAAACGCCCTGCTTGTGCTTGGATCTGTTGACGTGCTTCACGACCAATGATTGATTGGAAATCACGTACAAGCTGTGGATATGGGTGCGGACCAGCAACCGTACCAATGACATAATAAGTCGTATCAACATTGGTGACCCAATCGCGCATCGCTTCATTCAATGCATCTTTTAAAGTTTTGGATCCGCTTTGCACTGGTACAACTTTTGCGCCAAGCAAACGCATGCGATAGACATTCATCGCCTGACGTTTTACATCTTCAGCCCCCATGTACACCACGCACTCCATACCCAAGCGAGCAGCGATGGTTGCGGTCGCAACACCATGTTGACCTGCACCTGTTTCAGCAATGATACGTTTTTTACCCGACAGTTTTGCCAATAACGCTTGACCGATGGTGTTGTTGACCTTGTGTGAACCTGTATGGTTCAAGTCTTCACGTTTCAGGTAAATTTGCGCACCGCCGAGGTGCTGAGACCATCGCTCAGCATGATAAAGTGGACTTGGACGACCAACATAAAACGCAAGATCACGGTCAAACTCTGCTAAAAACTGAGCATCATTTTTCATACGACCATAAAGACTTTCTAAGTCTTCAAGTGCAGCCATAAGCGTTTCTGACACAAAACGCCCACCATGAATACCAAAATGCCCCTGAGCATCTGGAAACTGGGTGTAGTCAATCGCCTGATTTTGTTGACTAAGGTTTTGCTGATCCACGTTGGACTCCTTGCATAAATTTTTCAATGAGTTGTTGGTCTTTTATACCTTTAGCGGACTCTACGCCTCCGCTGACATCCACAGCAAAAGCTGCTGTAGTATGAATAGCGTCACTCACATTTTCAGGAGTTAAGCCCCCTGCCAAGATTAGTGGAATATCAAGTTTTGGAAATTTATTCCAATCGAAACAGTGACCTGTTCCACCTTTTAAATCAGGATGCCACGCATCAAGTAGAACCGCACTGGCTCCCACAGCTTGATAGCGTTGAATTTCGGTCAAAATGTCTAAATCAGGTCTAACCTGAATGGCTTTGTACCAACGGCGTTTGCAATGCAACGCAATTTGTTGGCATTGTTCAGGTGTTTCATCACCATGTAGTTGTAATACATCCAACGGAACTGAATCAAGCACTGTTTGGATTTCTTCTGCGCTTGCATTTACAAATAAACCGACCAACTGAACATAAGCGGGTACTGAGCTTGCCAAAATTTGCGCTTGTTCAATACTGACATGACGCGGGCTTGGGGGAAAGAATACCAATCCAATCGCATCTGCTCCTGCTTGCACAACAGCATCAATATCTTGAGTCCGCGTGATTCCACAAATCTTGGCGCGAGTTCGGAGTTGGGTTTGACGCATTTGATGTCCAATTTGAGATGACTATTTACTACTCTCACATTGTAAAGCAATTTGACATACTTTGGTCAAAGTTCATTTCCAAATGCAATTGTTTAAAAAACGTGAACACTCTATACTTCGCATCATCTCGCAACAAGTCTAAAGCACATTCTTTTGCTTATAGGGAAGTTGGTGTAAGTCCAACACTGCCCTCGCAACGGTAACACCGAATTATTAATCTTAGCTAAACGCCAAATCACTGCATCTGAATGATGTGGGAAGATGATTAATAGCATCGTCATTGTGATGATATAGTGAAGTCCGGAGACCTGCTTGTTGTTTATTTCCACTTTAACATTCACGACGGGTGAATGTATGGAGCGACATCATGTCTACTATTTTTCAACCGACACGTTTAGTTGGTGCTATCGCTATTGCGATGGGGTTTTCTTCAACTACTTTTGCTCAAGATCAATCAAGTGCGAAAACTTCGACGCTAGATACGATTGTTGTGACGGCATCTCGTTCTGAAGAAAAGTTAAAGAATGTTCCTGCACGTCTGACTGTGATTGATCAAAAAACGATTGAGCAAAATCCTATACTCAATGTCTCAGATTTAGTACAAAAAGATCCAAGTATTTACATCAAACAAAATGGTGGAATTGGGCAAGGTACTAACCTTTCACTACGCGGAACGAATCCAAATCATACTTTACTATTAAAAGATGGTAATCGTTTGAATACCTCTAATTCTTTAAGCCCTATTTACCCTGAGTTTTTAGATACAACTGACATTGAACGAATAGAAATTTTAAAAGGTCCGTCATCTGTACAATATGGTAGTGATGCGATTGGCGGTGTTATTCAAATGATTTCTTCTTCGCCTGAGAAAAACAGTGCTTTTGTTACAGGCATTTATGGTGAAAATCAAACATATAAAGCTATTATTGGCACTGATATAGTAGAAAATGGTTTCTTTGCTCAGATTCGTGGACAACGTCAAGAGACTGATGGAACACGCATTTTTGACACCCAAAAAAGAAACAATAAAGCAGGCTATGAACAAAAGGGCTATAGCACAAAAATTGGCTATGATAATAAAGAAAATATTAAAACTGCCGTTGAAATTAGCCAGAATAAAGGCGTAAATAATTACTCAGACAACGGAGGCGTAAATAACTCTGCTGAACGCCATTTCGAAAACCAACTTATTAGTGCTAATGCTGAGCTTACTCCTTATCAAGGCATAACTCTAAATGCACGTTACTCAGACTTTAAAGATACTCAAAATTATGTGGAATCATCACCGTACCATGCAAATACCAAACGCAATGAAGGTGATTTAAATATAAAATGGTTATTCACACCAACTCAAAATATCTTGTTTGGTACAAGTATAGACAACAGTGAGTACAAAGATGCTTCTATCCTAAATGGAAAACAAAGTATTGATTCAACAGGTTACTACTTACAACATCAATTTAAAACAGACAAAGTAAATACCCAAGTAGGAGTCCGTTTAGAAGATAATGAAAAATTTGGTATTCATACAGTAGGCCAAGGCGCAATTCGTTATTTCATTCTACCAACATCTAGTGTTTACGCTAATATTGGTAGTGCATTCAGGGCACCATCACTAACAGAGTTGTACTATCACAGTGAAGCCGATTATGGCAAATACGGTATTTATCATACCTATGGCAATACTAATCTTAAACCAGAAGAAAGTATTTCCTATGAAATTGGTTTAGATCATCAATTTACATCAACTTTATCTTCATCTTTTTCAGTTTATAAAACTGACCTCAAGAACCTAATTGCATCAACGTCTAGTAAAGATATTGCAACAAATACAACTACTAGTACTTATGAAAATATTATTAAAGCACAATTTACTGGTGGTGAGTTTGGTATAAAATGGAAACAAGATGATTTATTCATTTCAACTGAATATGCGTACGTCAAAACTGAGAACAAGAAAACTGGCTTAGAAATTGCGTATCGACCTAAAGAAACATTAAATTTAACCACAGGACTTGAAAATCAAATCTATGGCATAAGCACTTCGATTATCGCACGTTCTAACGTAAATGCAGCAAATAGTGAAAATCCACCAAAAGTTCCAGGTTACGTTACTATTGATTTAAATATGTACTGGAATATTAACCCAAATATTAAAATCTTTACCAATATTCAAAATGTTGGCGATGTGGAATATAAGACTGTTTATAACTCTAGTAATTGGTACATCAACGGTGGTCGCCAAGCTTCTGTAGGTGTCAGTCTTCGTTATTAATCGTGCAATCTAGACAATAAAAATATTTTCTTAACTCCAATTTCGGGGTAATGTTCTGACCGACATTATCCCCTTTTTATTTGTAGGACAGCTCCATGGGACATCGTTTAAGTAAAATCTATACACGTACAGGTGATTCAGGCACAACAGGACTTGGGGATGGCTCACGTGTCGCTAAAGATGACTTACGAATTAATGCGCTAGGTGATGTAGATGAACTTAATGCCACGATTGGCGTATTAAGAGCACAAATCAGCGCATCTCAAATTGAAAATAAAGCTGATTGGGATAAAAGTTTAAGCTTGATCCAACATTGGTTATTTGATTTAGGCGGCGAAGTTTGTATTCCCAACTATCACTTACTCCAGCCAATTTGTATCGAGTTTCTTGAAAAAGAAATTGATCACATGAATGAATCTCTGCCAATGCTCAAAGAGTTTATCTTGCCTTCGGGTAGCCTAGCATGTAGTTATGCACATCAAGCTCGTGCTGTATGCCGCCGCGCAGAACGCACTTTGATGTCAGTACACAATCGTGATC
The DNA here is from genome assembly GCF_002165255.2 of Acinetobacter sp. WCHA45. Lineage (NCBI taxonomy): Bacteria > Pseudomonadati > Pseudomonadota > Gammaproteobacteria > Moraxellales > Moraxellaceae > Acinetobacter > Acinetobacter sp. WCHA45. The sequence goes on from NZ_CP028561.1 coordinate 2,166,465, forward strand.
AAAATATTCAAGCTACTGCATTACAACTCTTGAACCGTTTATCCGACTGGTTATTTGTTGCCTCACGTGCTTTGCAACGTGCAGAAGGCGGTAGTGAAGTGCTTTGGCAAAAAAACATTAATGATAGTATTGATCAAGCATAATTATTTTAAGGTAAATCAAAATGCGAATCATTGGTCATCGTGGCGCACGTGGTGAAGCTCCTGAAAATACGTTAGGAGGCTTCCGTTACTTGCATGATTTAGGTGTACGTGCAGTTGAGTTTGATGTGCGTCAACTCAAAGATGACCAATTGGTGGTGATTCATGATGATGATTTTGTTCGTACCACGGGTAAATCACAGCATGTTGAAAGCTGTAATTTATCTGAAGCTCAGCAATTTGATCATCGCCATCAATGGCAGGCGTGGGGATCTGAAGAATACACACCCAGCCTGCCCCATGTAATGGCTTGTTTAACTGATTTTGAACATATTGAAGTTGAAATTAAAGCAGTTGCAGATGAAGTAGCGGCTGAGCGTTTAATTCTACAATTACACCAAGATTTAGTCGGCTTTGAACAAACTGCCACAATTACGAGTTTTGATGTAAAAATTTTAGCGGCATTACAACAACATCAAAGTCATTTTAAACGTGGTCTGTTGGTTGAAATTCCAATTGGGGAATACGCAATCGAGCTTGCTCAACAATATGAGTGCCACCAAATTGGTTGGAAAGATCAACTGGCAACTGATCAAATCATTCAGTTTACACAGCAAGCCGAACTTGCTGTGAGTGTCTGGACAGTTAATGACGTTGAACGTGCCAAACATCTACAACAATTGGGCATTCAAGGGTTAATCACTGATTTCCCGAGCACCATGTTGCAACATCTAACTTTATAAAAGTATGGAGTTTATTCCGACAACTAATTTTATTTTTTAGATTGCGCCTGAATTAAACGCTGCCCTTTCGCATCTAATAAATACAAATTCGTCCCTTCAATTTGGAAACGTTCAATCCGCTGCATCGCATCCATCAGATCTGCTTCTTGTGCTAATGCTTTATCACAACTTAAGTGCTGCGCTCTCACATCAAAACTTATTTTCCTTTGGCTAAGATCATATTGATAACTTCCATAAATGTTATTGCAGCCCGTATGACCTGAAATGGTTTTAGTCACTGAATTCAGCATAAAACTTGGGTATTGATTGAAGAATAAAGCACGTTTATTTTGAATCATGGTTATTTGCCAATTCACCTCTTGAATGCCATCGTTGCTTTTACGAACTTGCATAGGAGGCAATTCACTTACACGTTTTGGATGCAAGCTATTTTTAGTGATCTGTGTCGGTTGACTTTGGCATGCAGTAAGTAGCAAAGCACAAGATAATATTAAAGTTTTGTGAAAAAACTTATTCAAAGAATAAATTGTATTTTTCACGCTTATTTGTTCTGACATTGATTTATTTCGCCTTTTAATTTATTGATTAATTCAACAAACGAATTCTGTTACTGTTCTTTCAGTACAACTGTAGAATAATGCTAGTGTTATCTAATCTGAGCATGCTAATATCGAACATAAAATAGCAATATATCGTCATGATTGGTTTTGCTATCTCGTTTGGTTTTTATATCTTGTGTAAACAAGGTTTTTAGGAGCGCTGACGGATATGACTTCCGCCCCACTCAAGAAAGCACCCATTAATTGGATTGCAATTTTCGCACTGGTATTCTTACCAGTTGTTGCGCTCATTTCGATTCCAATTTATACCTATTATCATGACTTTAGTATGGGCGCATGGATTAGCATGTTTGTCTTACTAGGTGTAAGCAGTTTAGGTATCACTGCTGGCTATCATCGCTTATGGGCACACCGTGCTTATGAAGCAACCCTACCTTTAAAAATCATTCTTATGATTATGGGTACTTTTGCAGTTCAAAATAGTATCTTATTTTGGGCTTCAGGTCATCGTACACATCACCGTCATGTTGACGATGTAGACCAAGATCCATATTCGATTAATAATGGATTCTGGTATGCACATATGGGTTGGATGTTACGTAACTACCCTGCTGCCGAACCAAATTATAAAAATGCACCTGATTTGTTAAATGACAAATTAGTCATGTTCCAAGATAAATATTATGTTCCTTTAGTTATTGCTGTGCATGCAGGTATTTTGTTGCCTGTCGGTTGGTTAGTTGGTGATATCTGGGGTGTGTTACTTTTGGGTGGTTTAGTTCGTTTATTCCTTAGCCATCATGTCACCTTCTTCATTAACTCTTTATGTCATATGTGGGGTAAACGCCCTTATACTGACGAAAATACCGCACGTGATAATTTTATCCTAGCGATTCTCACTTGGGGTGAGGGCTATCATAACTATCACCATATTTTCCAATACGATTACCGTAATGGTGTTAAATGGTGGCAATATGACCCTACCAAATGGCTAATTTGGACAAGTTCCAAGTTAGGCTTAGCGAAAAACTTACGTCGTATTCCAAGCTTTAATATCCAAAAAGCAGAGCTTGCGATGAAGTTTAAATATGCTGAACAAGACCTCGCAATTTATGGTCACGATGTGAACACTGATATTGCTCAGATGAAACAACGTATTGCTCAAGAATATGAAGCTTTTACATTGACTCTAAACGATTGGGCCAAGTTGAAAGAGCAAGAGCTACAAGCAAAAAAAGCGGCAATGGCTGAAAAAATCCATCAAATGGATCATAAACTTAAAGTTGATTTCCAACTGCTTGAACATCGCCTTGCACATCATCGTGAATGTCTAGAAACTTTAGTGCGTAATATCAAAAAAGCACCAGTTTCAGAATAAAAAATACTCAATAAAATGGTCTCTTTAGAGGCCATTTTTTATGCCTATTTAAAGACTCAGTTCATAATCACAATTCACTATTTTAGACCTATCTTTGTTATAGTCATCATTCAGCTTCTTGCCATGATATTGACCTATGCATTTCAATCCTCGCTATTCATCTCTCAATTCAAAGCTTTATCATCAACAGCAACCAAGTCCTTTACGTGGTGCAAAAGCAGGTCATTTCAATGAGGCTTTGGCAAATGAGTTGCAATGGAGTGATGAAGACAAAGCCAATTGGGTTGAGATTTGTAGCGGGCAAAAAACCTTTGCCGAATTTTCCCCTTTGGCCATGGTGTATGCAGGACATCAGTTTGGACAATGGGCAGGACAATTAGGGGATGGGCGTGGTTTATTGATTGGACAAATTCTAAATCAACATGGACAAACCATTGATCTACACCTCAAGGGTGCTGGTTCCACCCCCTACTCTCGTATGGGTGATGGTCGTGCGGTACTGCGCTCAGTGATTCGTGAATATCTAGCAGGTCATGCACTGAATGCGCTTGGCGTAGCATCTAGCCATGCCGTTGGTTTCACCACATCGACACAAGGTGTACAACGTGAAACTCTTGAACTTGGTGCAATGTTGTTACGCACCTCAGACTGTCATATCCGTTTCGGTCATTTTGAGTGGATCAATCAATATGCACCTGAACTTTTAACTGAATTTACGCAAAAGTGTATCGAATGGCATTATCCAGAATGCCTAGAAGCTGAGAACCCTGTTCTGAGTTTCGCTAAAGCTGTCATTGAACGTACAGCAATCATGATCGCCAAATGGCAATTAGTCGGTTTTGCGCATGGTGTAATGAATACCGATAATTTAAATATTACAGGCTCAACCTTAGATTTTGGTCCTTATGGATTTATGGAACGCTTTCGACCAAACTGGATTAATAACCACTCCGATTACCAAGGTCGTTATACCTATCAAAACCAACCAAGTATTGGACATTGGAATTTGTGGACATGGTTGAACAATCTTATTCCTTTAGCTAAGTCTGAGCATAAAGAACAATTCAAACAAGATTTAGCGACTTGCTTAGAACAATTTGAACCAATCTTTTTACATCATTATGGTCTAGGACTCTGTGAGAAGATGGGACTCCCCCATTTTCATAAAGACAGTTTAGATTGTAGTTTTGCATTCTTGCGAATTTTACAAACGGAACAACTCGACTATACGCAAAGTTTTATTCGCCTACAGAACAAGGAATATAAAACACTCCGTGATGATTGCTTAGATCTACGTCAGTTTGATGCTTTTCTCCATCAATATCAGGAGATTCGTAGAACTCAAGATACAGACGAATTAGATCGAGTTATGCAAAGCGCTAATCCTCATTATATTTTACGCAACCACATGGCACAAAAAGCGATTGAACTAGCCGAACGTGGTGATTTCAGTGAAGTTGATCGTTTATTTAAGCTACTCAATCAGCCTTATCAAAAACAGCCAGAGTTGGAAACTGAACAAGATACTGCACCTTTACCAAGTGGTGTGCCTGAGGTGATGGTAAGTTGTTCGTCTTAATGATGAATAATTTTGATGTACTTAGTGCCGCTATCGCGGTTCAGGCGTGTTGTTTATCTAAGATAGATTGATAAAGCACATCACCCTTGCTCAGAATTCATCGGAAATTATCCACAATTTCTGTGGATAATGTTGTGGTTATCCACAGGATAAAGTAAAACTACTTACTCATCAGGATATTCAAAACGATAACCTACACCATAAACCGCTTGAATCCATTCATGACGATTACCCGTTTCAGCAGCTTCAGTAATTTTTCGACGAAGATTTTTAATATGACTGTCAATTACACGATCTGCCACATCAAAGCTATCTGGGTTAATATGATCTAATAATTGCGCACGTGAATAGACTTGACCGAGATGCTCCAAAAATAATTCCAATAAACGGAATTCAGTCGGTGTTAAAGTTAATGCTTTTTGTTGATACCAAATACGTTGCTGTGCTTTATCGATACGAAATAAATCATTTTGATCAGGTTCTGCCTTACGCTCTAAACGACGTAAAACAGCTTGTACACGTGCAACCAACTCTTTCGGACTAAATGGTTTACAAATATAGTCATCTGCCCCCATATTTAAGCCTAGAACACGATCAATTTCTTCAGTACGCGCAGTTACCATAATAATCGGTAAATCAGATTGTTCACGTACTTTACGGCAAATGGTTAAACCATCCATACGAGGAACCATCAAGTCTAAAATCATGAGACTTGGCTTACGTTGTTGAAACTGGGTATAAGCATCCTGACCATCATGAAACATACTGACTTCAAAACCAGCCGCCTCTAAATAATCACGAACCAACTGCGCTAGTTCAACTTCATCTTCAACCAACATAATATGCTTCATGGTTTTCATCCTATCCATCGTCCTCAAGCAAAGAGGATCAAAAAAGTTATTTCATTAATTTTGGGAAAGTCAGCACACAACGCAATCCACCTAAAGGTGAATGATTAAAAGTAAGTGAACCACCTAAAGCCTGCGCAAGTTTACAAGACAAAGCCAAACCTAAACCCGTTCCGCCAGTGCTACGTGTGCGTGAATCATCCACACGATAGAAACGCTCGCCTAAACGCGCCAACTGCTCATCACTTACCCCAAATGGGCTATCATCCACATACAATATCCATTCATGCTCATTTTGTTGAGTATGAATCTGTATTTTTCCACCTTGTTCTGTGTAACGTACACAATTTCCAAGCAAGTTAACAATGATCTGTTTAAAACGATCTCGATCTAAAGATAGGCTTATTCCTTCGCCTGAGAGTGAAACATCAAACTGCTTTTGTTCAAATGTAGGTTTAAAATTCTCAACTTCTTGCAGTACGACATCCCATGGATTGACTTCAGCAAAATAGCATTTCAACTGCTGCGCATCTGCCTGTGCTAAATCAGCCAAATCTTGTGTTAGCTTCTTTAAACTACTCACTTGACGCATCATTGCATCAAGATGCTCGGGTGTTGCTTTACGAATTCCATCCTGCATCGCTTCAATCTGTGCTTGTAACACAGCCAAAGGTGTTTTTAATTCGTGAGAAGTATCTGCGACCCATTGACGGCGAGACTCTTCATGCTGATGCAAAATATCAGCCAAATGATTCAGTTGATTAGATAAATCTCCCAATTCATCATTTCGCTTAATCACAACCTGATGTTGGTAATTTCCACGCGTTAATTCCAACGTCGCATTGAGCAAACGTTGAATTGGCTTTTTAAAATAAGTTGCCATCAATAATGCCGCCACCAGACTAGAAAGCACGGTTAAGGCATAAACTAAAAGTAAATAACGCTTTTGATTACTAAAGAAATTGATACTGGATGCATCATCCTGATCCAATACGGGTTTTAAGCCGAGATAACCCACAACTTTTTGATCGACCAGAATTGGACGGTAGGCTATTTGATCAGTTGCAGGTTCGCCCACAATAAATTGGTGTTTTTCATCATATAAAGACAGTCTTGAACTTAAACCTAAACGATCTGGAATTGATACAAAACGCTTTTTAACATGTTCAGATGATGAACTAGATTTAGTCTCTTGCTTGTCATCTTTCGCATCTTTCTTTAACCGAAATTGGCTCGGGCTCAAAGGAAAACGTAAGCCTTCAAAGGGTTGATATTCTGAGGGTAAATTTTGTTTAAGAATCTTTAATTCTTCATCATTAAAAATCTGACGATTTTTTATTTCGGTGTTGTTTTGAGCTAAAGTGGGGGAAAGCGTTAATAAGGTATGGTCATTAAAATAACGTTGTTGTAAGGCAATATCATACTGACGGCGCAACCACCACTGAGACAAGCGATCATAATCATCAGGTGCTGCGTTCCCTTCAATTTGTAAAATCTGCGCCTGAATGGCATTCCCCCAGTCATGATAAACCGTATAAACATTACCTAGATTCGCAATCAAACGATCTAATTTTTGCATTTCCACATCAGCAACATAACGTGCGAAGTTCTTTTGCATGGTCCAATGCAATACCCCTAAACTGATTGTTGCAATCACTAAGGTAGTCAGTAATAGCGTTAAAAATAAACGTATGGCTAAAGGCATGCGACGAACATTCAAAAGCGAAATCTCAATAGTGTTCTATTTGTGGATTGTAACCAACATGGTTCAAAAAAACTCTCCATTCTTTCTTCATCTTTATTATCTAATCTTTAACAATCGAATCTTAACTGACTACGCAGGATAAAATAATGAACAAGACAAAAATCGTATTAATGACAACTCTTCTCGGTTCTGTTTTAGGTTTGGCTGCCTGCCAAGTAACACCTTCAGAACAAGGAATGAATCATGATCGCCACCGCCACGAAATGCAACGTCAACCGCTAACCCCTGAACAACGTGCAGAATGGGAAGCTAAACGCGAACAACGTGAAGAACAACGAGAACAAATGCGTGAAGAACATCGACTACAGAGAGCACAGATCGAGAAAGCCTGTCAGGGTAAACGTATCGGTGAGCGTGTGAATGTTCAGTGGAATAATCGTGTAATTGAAGGTACTTGTGACGTTCGCTTTACGCCTGAGAAATCACAATTCAAACGTTAAACCTATCTAAGAACATAATATTATTTCGTTATCAAGGCGCCTCAAGCGCCTTTTAATTTATTTGCAGAGTCAATTATTTTTAATTACACAGCTGCTTACGATTTTTTGCATATTATTACGAGCGAATTCAACGCAAACTGCCTACAATCAATACGCTTTGAAATAATTTAAGCATTATCTTTGACTTTACAGTCACCAAGAAATGCCCTGTTAAAGCTTGTACAGAACGATGACTTGCTGCACGATTAGCGGTACAAAATGCTGCCATTGGGCACATTTATCATTGACTAAGATTATAACTCTGGTTTAACCAGTATTGAGGAAAATGCTATGCCACAATACAAAGCACCCTTACGTGATATGCAGTTCGTATTGCACGAATTATTAAATGCTGAAGCACATTACGCAAAACTTCCTGCATTTCAAGGCACCGTAAGCCGCGAATTGGTTGATCAATATTTAGAAGCAGCAGCTGATTTCTGTGAGAATGAACTTTCTCCTATCAACCAATCAGGCGATCGTGAAGGTTGTACTTGGAATGATGGTGTTGTTACTACGCCTACCGGCTTTAAAGAAGCGTATCAAAAATATATCGAACTTGGTTTCCCATCTCTTTCTGCTGAAGAGCAATATGGCGGTCAAGGTCTACCTGTTTCTCTAGGAAACGTGATTTCAGAAATGGTAGGTACAGCAAACTGGGCATGGGGCATGTACCCAGGTCTTTCTCATGGTGCTGTACGTACTTTAGAACACCACGGTTCAGATGAACAAAAAGCAACCTATCTGCCAAAGCTTGTTTCAGGTGAGTGGACGGGTACCATGTGTTTAACCGAATCTCATGCAGGTTCCGACTTGGGTATTATCCGTACCAAAGCTGAACCACAAGCAGACGGCAGCTATGCAATTTCTGGCGAGAAAATCTTTATCTCTGCTGGTGAACATGACATGGCTGACAATATTGTTCACATCGTTCTTGCACGTTTACCAGGTGCACCTAAAGGCACTAAAGGTATTTCGCTCTTCATCGTACCTAAGTTCCTTGTAAATACTGACGGTTCAGTTGGCGAGCGCAATGCGGTACGTTGTGGTTCGATCGAACACAAAATGGGTATCCATGGTAACGCAACTTGTGTGATCAACTTTGATAAAGCAAAAGGTTACTTGATCGGACCAGAAAACCGCGGCCTAAACTGCATGTTCACATTCATGAACACTGCACGTATTGGTACAGCCGTTCAAGGTCTTGCTGCATCTGAAGGTTCTTTCCAAGGTGCTTTAGCATATGCGAAAGATCGTTTAGCAATGCGTTCACTTTCTGGTCCTAAAGCGCCTGAAAAAGAAGCAGATCCAATCATTGTGCATCCTGCGGTACGTAACATGCTGTTGACCCAGAAAGCATTTGCAGAAGGTGGTCGCGCACTAGTGTATCTGTTGTCTCTACACGCAGATATCGTTGAACAAGGTGCAACTGAAGAAGATCGTAAATTCTCTGACAACATCTTGTCTTTATTGACGCCAATTGCAAAAGCATTCTTAACTGAAACTGGTTACGAATCTGCAAATCATGGGGTTCAAATCTTTGGTGGCCATGGCTTTATTTCTGAGCACGGTATGGAGCAAATCGTACGTGATACACGTATTGCTTGCTTATACGAAGGTACTACTGAAATCCAAGCACTTGACTTGTTAGGTCGTAAAGTATTGCAAACTCAAGGTGCAATGTTAAAAGACTTCACTAAGATCATCCATAAATTTGTTGAAGCGAACAAAGACAATGCTGCAATGCAAGAATTCCTTGCACCATTGGCTGCTGCAAACAAAGAATGGGGCGATATCACGATGCAAATCGGTATGCGTGCAATGCAAAACCCTGATGAAGTTGGCGCAGCTGCGGTTGACTACATGTACTTCTCTGGTTATGTCACACTTGCTTACCTATGGGCACGTATGGCATTGGTTGCTCAGGAGAAACTAGCTGAAGGCACCACTGACGTTGACTTCTACAATGCAAAAGTAACGACTGCTCGCTTCTACTTCAAGAAGATTTTGCCACGTGTTCGCTCACATGTAGATGTACTTTCAACTGGTGTTGCGCCATTGTTTGAACTTGATGCGGAACACTTCGCGTTCTAATCATAGATTAGAGTGAGATGCAACGTTCATCACAGAAAAAGGACTGGTCAGTTTTGACCGTCCTTTTTTTGTTTAATCAATGCTAAATTTACATTATTCAATTTATTTGTTCGTTTTATTTGATCACTTTGCACATGACATGTGCGTAAAAAGGAATGATTATGCCAATTTACAATGCACCTTTAGCAGACATGAAATTCATCTTAAATGATGTATTTAAAGCAGAACAATTCTGGCAGTCTAATGAGAATCTTGCTCATGTAGATGCTGCAACCGCCGAAGCAATTTTAGAAGAAATGGCAAAGTTTGCCCAAAACGTGACGCATCCATTAAACCGTACTGGTGATGAAGAAGGTGCACGTTGGGTTAACGGTGAAGTATTCACACCAGCAGGCTTTAAAGAAGCATTCCGTCAATACGCTGAAGGTGGTTGGATTGGCTTAGGTGCTGATGAGGAATGGGGCGGTCAGGCAATGCCAAAAATGCTGACTGTTCTTGCTGATGAGATGTTATTCGCAACCAATCCATCATTCTTGCTCTACCCGCTTCTTTCTGTGGGTGCAGGTATGGCATTAAACAGCTATGCATCTCAAGAGCAAAAAGAAACTTATTTACCTAAAATCTACTCTGGCGAATGGTCAGGTACGATGTGCTTAACTGAACCGCATGCAGGTACAGATTTAGGAATTATTAAAACCAAAGCTGAACGCAACGAAGATGGTACGTATAACATTACAGGTACTAAGATCTTCATCACAGGTGGTGATCACGATCTCGCTGAAAACATCATTCACTTAGTTCTTGCAAAAACACCTGATGCACCTGCGGGTTCACGTGGTATTTCTTTATTCATCGTACCGAAATACATTGTAAATGCAGATGGTTCTTTAGGTGAGCGTAACCCTGTTGGCCCTGGTTCAATCGAACATAAAATGGGGATCAAGGCATCTGCAACTTGCGTGATGAATTTTGATGCTGCAAAAGGTTATCTCGTTGGTAAAGAAAACGAAGGTCTTGCAGCAATGTTCGTGATGATGAACTATGAACGTTTATCAATGGGTATCCAAGGTCTTGGTGCTTCTGAATTTGCTTACCAAAATGCAGCTCAATATGCGACTGATCGTTTACAAGGTCGTAGTGCTTCTGGTGTTAAATCTCCAAGTAAACCTGCGGATAGCATCTTAGTTCACGGTGATGTTCGTCGTATGTTATTGAATGTACGTGCAAATAATGAAGCATCTCGTGCATTTGCAGTATATGTAGGTCAACAGCTTGATATCACTAAATTCTCTACTGATGCAGAAGCAGTGAAGAAAGCCAATGACCGTGTTGCGCTGTTAACACCAATTGCAAAAGCTTACCTCACAGATACTGCATTCCAAGCAACTTTAGATGCGCAAATGGTATTTGGTGGCCACGGTTATATTCGTGAATGGGGTATGGAACAGTGCATCCGTGATCTTCGTATTTCTCAAATTTACGAAGGAACAAACGGCGTTCAATCTCAAGACTTAATTGGTCGCAAAACCATTAAGTGTGGCGGTGCGTTCATCGCTGAATATATTGCTGAAATCCGTGATTTTGCCAATTCATTAGACACTGACTTAAACTTCATTAAAGATGCAACTTTAGATGCTGCAACTGAGATTGAAGCAATCACTCAATTCATCATTGAGCAAGCAGCTGAAAATGTAGACTTCCCGAATGCTGCTGCAGTAGATTACTTAAGCGCAGTTGGTCTACTTAGCTTTGCTTATATGTTTGCTAAGATTGCTGCTGCTGCAAAAGATAAGTCTGGTGATTTCTACCAAAACAAACTTGCTTTGGCACAGTACTTTGTTGACCGTATTTTGCCAGAACTTGATTCTCGCCTTGCGAAGATTAAAGCAGGTTCTGACTTAATCATGAACTTCAGCGAAGATTACTTCACAAACCAAGCTTAATTCTAGTTCGGTTTTAAAAACTGCCTAAATCATTTGGTTTAGGCAGTTTTTTTATGGCTATAATAAAATCAGCATAAAAATTGCATCCATTTTCATGATCATGTTGAGTACATTAAATTTCCATGTCTAGTTCAAAAGAGAAACTTGAAGACCTGCAACGTCTATTCGACCGTTTAGGTCACTATGCGGTTGAAGCATTTCATTATCTGGCGCTGTTTATTATCGGCTGTATGATCGCATGGTCAGCCGTGCATACGGTGATTGAAATTTTGACCGTTAAGCAATACGCAAGCATTGACGATATTCTGCTGTTATTTATCTATCTTGAACTGGGCGCGATGGTTGGGATTTATTTCAAGACCAATCACATGCCCGTGCGCTTTTTGATTTACGTGGCAATTACCGCACTAACCCGTTTACTGATTGCTGATATTCAGCACAATCATAAAGCCTCAATGGATCAGGTGATTATTACGGGTTCTATTTTAATCCTCGCCCTAGCCATTTTAGTGGTGCGTTTTGCTTCGTGGAACTATCCATCGGTGATTCGTGGTAAAGATCATGAACAACAACTTCCTGCAAATAAGACACCACGACCACAAGATGACGAACTTGCATAAATAAAAAAAGCAGGCATTTCGCCTGCTTTTTCTTAGGTATTTTATGCAACTCGGAACACACGATATTTCGAATCAACCAATACATATTTGCCCTGTACCTGCATCCAGTGATAACCACGTGGTGGTTCATATAAACGGTGCATACGATAGTTGGAAATCATATATCGGTTGCTACGGAACTCTGAAGGTAAACGTTCACCACGTTTAAGATTTATGCGTTGACCATAGTGTTTGCCACGATCACCATTTGACCAGCGGGCTTCACGATGATCATGGCGGTCATAGCGATGATCGTAACGATCTTTATGATCGTGATGATTGTTCCAGCGATTTGAATCTGCCATCGCAGATGCAGAAACACCAAGCATTAAGGTTGATACAAGTAATATTGCTGTCTTTTTCATTGTTTGATCCTCTGTTTGACCTAAATCCAGATTAAGAGAAACTCAAGGAGAAACCATGAACAAATCCAGTGACATTGCAAAACTTTGTAATGAAAACCAAGAAATTATGGAGATTTCAATTTTGAATAAAATTCAAAAAAACATTTAAAATCAGCGAATAATTTCAATCGTAAAATTATCATCAGTCACCAAAAGATAACGACCATCGACCATCACCCAGTGCCTACCTCTTGGTGGTTCACGCAATGAATATGAATCCCAATCTCGAATCACATAGCGTTCACTACGAAACTCGTCGGGTAATTCATTTCCAACAACAAATGATTCACGTCGATAGCTGTGCTCATATTGTGTTTCTGGATAGTATTCAATACGAACGCTTGGTCGATGGTTGGGGTAAGAGTGGTTATTATTTTGATAGGGCTGATAATAATAGCCTTTGGGTGGTGCCTTCGGTGTGTAACGCTGATTTGAAAATGCGAAAGGATCTTCTGCTGCTGGTTGATAACGAGGAGTTTGAGGATACGAACGTCTTTCCACCCCACTATAGCCACTCCAAGCATTATCTGCATAACTCATGATAGGGAGATAACCCAATATAGTCGCCAAGCCATAAATATAAATTTTAGATTGCTTCATGATTATCTCCTGTGAAATCAGAGTATCTTTCTATTTTAGAATAAAAATTAAGCATGACTGTTGTAATAATATTTTTTCAGATCTAATCAATCAATTCATCGATCAATCACATCTACGGATAGTTAAATAGAGATATGCTAAAATTATATTTTTGATTTTGAGACGACATTTGTGGCTGAAATGAATTTTGATCGCCTTTATCAATTCTTTTGTAAAGTTCCAAGTGTGCAGGAAGCTCGCATCGTTGCACATGGCACAGATGGTCAACATGCATGGTGGTTTAAATTTAATATTGATGTTGCACATCCACTTGCATGGCAAACTGTTCAAGAGCTTGGGCATGTTCTGAACTACTTATCGACCAATGAGCGCTTACCCACTCAATTCTTCCCTGTCTCTCCTCCTCCTTATATGAATGGTGAAGCGAAAGACTTTTTAGCTTGGGTGATTCAATGTAATCATGCTGAGTTTAGTCCTGATGTAGTGTGTGACTGGCTGGAAGCACGACTTCCAACGCCTGTGGAGGATGAAAGCCAGTGGAAAATCAAAATGGATTTAAGTGAATTAGATCAATTGGCTGATAAGGACTTAGATCAATTGATTCCACCCAATCCGCAATAAAAAAAGAGGCTTAAAGCCTCTTTCTTTTAGAAAGTCGATAAGCCCGACCACTCCATAAAACGATAGAGCCAGTATTTCACTTTTGACTCATCAGCATATTTTGCATAATCAACCGTGATCTGACGACCATTCGCATTACTCCAAGCAGCATCAAAATACTGTCCTACATCTTTAAAGACCTGTGCTTGTGCTGAACCTAAAACGCGCATGTCTGTCTCAAGGTTATAGTTTTTAAGATTTCGTGCGGTGAAGTTCGCTGAACCTAGCATCAACTCAGCTTGCTGAGCGTTATATTTGAGTAGCATTTTACTATGGCATTGTTCACCATGGGTATCACACCAACGAATTGGAATGCCTACCGCATTCAGTTCTGAAGCCACTGGGCGATTTGGAATACCATTCTTTTGACGACCAAATGCATCTTTATTTGGATCAAGCATGATACGGATATTTACACCACGTTGTTTAGCCTGTTTTAACGCCTCAATGATATTTCGCTCAGACAGATAGAACATAGCCATGTCCAAATGCTCTTCACTTTTTGCAGATTGAATCATCTTCAACACAGCATCATAAATCGCTTTTTCAGTCAGTAGCTGCACCTGTGGCAAGCGCTTATCTTCCACCAGCCCACCCATAATCACAAAAGGACTTGAACCTTGTGACATATTCGCGACGGTTTGCTCAGTTTGTAATATATCAATCGCGGTTGGGCCATCCACGACCAATGCGACATTACTATGATGTGAACTTCCATCATGAGGATTCGCTGAGGTCACTAAACTCTTCCAGCCTTGAGCCGTATCGACCACTAAGGTTTTACGGTGATTGGCTTTAAAATTTAACAATTCTAAATAACTACGTAAGGTCACTTTATCCTTCCCAAAGGGATTACTTAACCAACCACCTTCAGGATTATTGCCTAAATTTTGGCAACAAATATACCAAAATCCCGACCACAGTGGATTCGAGGCTCGCAATGGTTTTAGATCAGTTTCTATCACATCTACGCCTGCTTGACGAAGCTGACGGTAATGCTTTGGTGCAATCCCACCATAAACCGAGTTAATTGGATCTGTAATCACAACGATTTGAATTGCGGGGTAAAGTTTACGTTTCAGAATTAACGCATCAGTGAGTTGTTGCATCAATGGAAATTGCTTTACCTTTGATTCACCAACTTCCTGATTAAATAGAAACATATCTAGCACGATCGTGGTTTGTGCTTGATCAATCAGTTGGAATACTTCTTTGAAAATATGCTGATCAACTTGTTGCTGACCTTGTATATCAATATAAGTTTGATCCGCTAAAAATTTCACATTGGCATGACGAAGTTGTCCCGTAAAATCCAGTCCTTTTGGGAGTGGTTTTACAGTGTGATAAATTGCCGAAGCAATATACCCAATCGCAAAAATACTCAATATGACTGCCATGTAACGTCGACCTGACCAGTTTAATTTTTGATGAATTCTTTGGAAGATGCGCATATAAACAGAAAAAGCCCTAGCCTAATGGACTAAGGCTAGAGCTTATACTTTGATTTTTCAATAAGATTTGAGTGACAAATTAGAAACTAAAGTTCACACCAACGCTAAAATTACGTCCAACTTGTGGAATGGTTGATAAGAATGATGCATGTTGATAAACCTGATCATCCAACAAATTATTAGCATTGAGGAATATACGATAATCACCGACATTGCCATAATTACCTGAATACGCCACACCCAGATTGAGCATATTATAACTTTGGGTATCGGTTTCATAAGCTGCGATCTTATCTTGTTGGAATACATGATAATACTCAGCTGAACCGCTAAAACCATCACCAAAATCAGCATTTACTTTAGTCCCTAAACGCCCCGCTGGAACACGTGGAGCATTTTCATTGTCGATTTTTCCACGCACGTAATCACCAAACACACCAATTTTGTATGTCGGAGAAATTTGGTAAGCAGCTTCTGCCTCAGCTCCATAAAAACGTGCTTTGTCTTGAGTATATTTTACTAAGCGGAAGTCTTCGTAACGATCTAAAGTTTGTGCGTAAATGTAGTCATCAAACCAGTTATGATAAACATGGACATGATAATCAAAACGGTTGTTATCATCGTAATGAAAACCAAGTTCGACATTATTTGACTGCTCTTTTTTAAGCTGATCATTTCCTAACTCATAGGTATTGGTCGCAAAATGTTTACCATCCGCATATAGCTCTTGTGCTAAAGGCAAACGCTCTTGATGTGAAGTAACCAAAGAAAGTTTATAGTTTGGTGCAAACTCCCAATTGGTGGCACCAGAAACAGAAAAAGCCGAACCGTCGAAATCTTTTTTCGTTGCATCATCAATATTAATTTTTTGCTGTTCTGCGCGAGCAGCTAATTCAACATGAACATCATTAAGTTGTGCATGTTCTAATGCGAACACACTCCATTTTTTAGTGGTATTTGGCGCTAAAAAGGCTTCTTCACCTGTAAGTTTTAATTTTTGTTGCCCATATTGTGTACCAATGACCCCTTCCCATGCACCCAGTGGGTTGTGTACCAACTCTAAACGTCCATCATAACCCTTGTTTTTAAAACGAGTCGCGATGATCTCTTCTTCGATCTCATCATGTTGATAATCTGTATAACTCGCTTGTGCGCGTAATTTTTTAAAGCCTGCAAATGGGTTGTCCAACTCAGTACGAACATCATAACGCTCTGATTTTAAGTCAATCCAAGGTCCCGCATTATGCGCATCATTTGGGTCGTGATCATCACAATGTAAACTCAGACCTTGTAAATGGCAGCTTTCATATTCATGGCTATGTCCTGGCAAGCCATATTGGTCCTGACGGTTGCTATAGGAAATACCCGTAAAGCCACGATCATAAATCCACGATAGACCGACATTTATAGTTTGCCCTTTGGCAAAAGTATTATCGACTCGACGTTCTTTTTCGCCTTCATGGAAATAATCAGGTGCAATATAATCATTGGCTTCACGCTTTAAGCCCTCAACACGTAATGCAACTTGATCACCTAAACCAACGGTAACACCCGCGCTTGCTAATTTTTCATCACTACCCGTGTTATAACGGAGTCCAATATTCCCCTCATAACCATTTTCTGGCATCTGTGTCGGAATTTTGCTGTCTGTGACATTGACCAAACCACCTACAGTACCAGCACCGTAAAGTAAAGTAGATGGTCCTTGAATAACTTCTATTTTCTTTGCTAATAATGGATCAACCGTGACCGCATGGTCAGGCGATAAGGTTGAAACATCAATATTTTCAGAGGCATTTTGCAACACTTTGATTCGAGCACCATCTTGTCCGCGAATCACTGGACGACTTGAACCTGCGCCAAACTGATTGGTATGTATCCCCATCTCACCAGCTAAGGCATCACCTAATGTTACACTTTTTTCAGTTAACTCTTTTTGCTCAACCACATGATCTGCGACAGCAAAATCGGCAGCATTTCGCTCTAAAGGGTGCGCTTTAATTTCAATCGTAGCAAGTTGTTGAACCTTTGTTTCCTCTTCTGCAAAGGTGGTACTACTGGCTATTGCTAAAATAGATAAAGTCAAAATGTTTTTAGAAAATGACATGCCGTGTCTCAGATCAGCTTAAATATATTTTGTTATATTATAACATTTCATTTATTTTGCAATAAAAAACATAACCACAAAAAACATTTGCTACACTGCTGATCCATTATTCAATGTTTATAACGCTCCAAGAATATGCCATTTACTCTTTCTCACGCTGTTCTTGCACCACCTCTATCAAAATTGAGTAAGGGTCATTTGCCTGTCGCAGCGCTTGCAATCGGCTGTATGACCCCAGACCTGCATCGTTTATTTACTCAAGAAACAATTGCATTAACACATCAGTGGTCTGGCATATTATTCCCCAATCTTCCGATTGGATTATTCTTTTGTCTCTTGTGGTATCTCATTTATCGACCTGTCAGTTATCGCTTTCTGGGTATAAAAGATCCCATAAAGATCAGCAATTTTGATGACGCAGTGGGCTTTATTCTTATGAATTGCTTTGCGATTATTTTGGGTACAGCGACACATTTAATCTGGGATGGATTAACCCATCTGGACTTTCGGACCTTCGCTTTTAAAGATTTACTCGCACAAGATATTTCTCTCTTTGGTTTGCATTATCCATTACATTTTATTTTGCAGATTGCTTCATCTATTCTTGCCTTACCTTTTCTCTTATGGATGTGCAAACGCTATTACATCAAACATAAACTAGCTCAACCTGTACCGATTAAAATCAAAGGATTTATCACGACAAGCTTAATGATTTCAACAGTTGCTGGATTGTTGTCGATTTGGGACTATAGTCGTCATATTTCATCAGAACTCTGGTACACCGAACGATATTTTTTTATTGGTAAATCAATTAACGAATTTACTCAAACAGCACTTTGTGTTTTTACAGCAGCATGTCTGTTGCTACTATTATTTGATCGAAAAGGTCAAACAAGATCATTTTTTTAAAAAAGCGTCGCTTTAAAATTCTGTTGAAATGATTAAGACTTGAGACAATATGTTCAACAAGGCATAATCTCCCCTTCATTGGTGATGCGCTGTTTACGCATTCACCTTCTAGCCAATATAGTTTGGATAAATAATTCAATATGATGCGCACTCATTACTGTGGCTCTTTAACTGAAGCCCAAATCGATCAAACAGTGACTTTATGCGGATGGGTTCATCGTCGCCGTGACCATGGTGGTGTAATTTTCCTTGATATGCGTGACCGTGATGGTTTAGTTCAAGTCGTCATTGATCCTGATACACCAGAAGCTTTCTCAACTGCGGATAAAGCACGCTCTGAATTTGTGTTAAAAATTACAGGTCGTGTACGTCGTCGCTATGAAGGTACTGAAAATGCCAACATGGTGAGTGGTCAAATCGAAGTTTTAGCAAAAGAAATCGAAGTTTTAGCTGCTTCTGAAACACCTCCATTCCCATTGAATGACGAAAACACCAATATTTCTGAAGAAATTCGTTTGAAATACCGTTTCTTGGACATTCGTCGTCCAGAAATGTTAGATCGTTTACGCTTCCGTTCTAAAGTTACAAACTTGATTCGTAACTATTTCGAAGATCACGGTTTCCTCGATGTTGAAACACCGATCTTGACTCGTGCAACTCCTGAGGGCGCACGTGACTATTTAGTCCCAAGTCGTGTTTCAAATGGTAGCTTTTACGCGCTTCCACAATCACCACAATTGTTCAAACAGTTGTTGATGGTCGGTGGTATCGATCGTTATTACCAAATCGCGAAATGTTTCCGTGATGAAGATCTACGTGCAGATCGTCAGCCTGAATTTACCCAAATCGACGTTGAAACATCGTTCATGAGTGACGATGACATCATGGATTTAATGGAAGGCTTAACAGTTAAAATGTTCAACGAATTATTGAATGTAAAATTCGATAAATTCGAACGTATGACTTATGCCGACGCAATGCGTGATTATGCTTCTGATAAACCAGATATGCGTATTCCATTGAAATTGGTTGACGTTGCAGACTTAATGCAAGACGTTGAGTTCAAAGTTTTCGCAGGTCCTGCAAAAGATCCTAAAGGTCGTATTGTCGCTTTACGTGTACCAGGTGCTGGTTCATTACCACGTAGTGCGATTGACGAATACACCAAATTCGTAGGCATCTACGGTGCTAAAGGCTTGGCTTACATCAAAGTCAATGAACTTGAGAAAGGCATCGAAGGTCTTCAATCTCCAATCGTTAAATTCATCGAACCAATCGTACTCGATTTATTAAAACGTGTTGGTGCTGAAAATGGCGACATCGTGTTCTTCGGTGCGGATAAAGCAAAAGTTGTAAATGATGCGATGGGTGCACTTCGTGTGAAAATCGGTCATGACTTGAATCTTGCAACTTGCGAGTGGGCACCACTTTGGGTTGTTGATTTCCCAATGTTCGAAGAAACTGATGATGGCAAATGGACTTCTGTGCATCACCCATTCACACTACCAAAATCAAGTGTTGAAGAAGTGAAGAGCAATCCAGGTGCAGCGTTGTCTGTTGCATACGATATGGTACTCAATGGTACTGAGATCGGTGGTGGTTCACTTCGTATCTATACACTAGAAATGCAAAAAGCGATTTTTGAAGCTTTAGGTATTGGTGAAGAAGAAGCCGAAGAGAAATTCAGCTTCTTACTCAATGCATTACGTTACGGTGCTCCTCCACATGGTGGTTTGGCATTCGGTCTTGATCGTTTGATCATGCTTATGACAGGCGCTTCTTCTATTCGTGATGTGATTGCATTCCCGAAAACTAAGACTGCTGAATGTCCATTAACTCAAGCACCAGCGCCTGTTGAAGCGAATCAATTGCGTGACTTGGGTATTCGTTTACGTGAAAAAGCAAAAGCTGAAGAAAAGTAATTTTTTCAATTAATTGCTGAATAAGACCCTGCTTAATGCAGGGTTTTTTTATATTACATGGTTTTACTTTGCGATCATGCAGCGTAATGGCATAATAAGCTGCTTTTTTATTGAGAGGTCAGTCTTATGGCA
This sequence comes from Acinetobacter sp. WCHA45, assembly GCF_002165255.2. Lineage (NCBI taxonomy): Bacteria > Pseudomonadati > Pseudomonadota > Gammaproteobacteria > Moraxellales > Moraxellaceae > Acinetobacter > Acinetobacter sp. WCHA45. The sequence goes on from NZ_CP028561.1 coordinate 2,186,838, forward strand.
ATGCGTCCTGATGTACGTCGACACACAATTGTGATTATTGTGTTTTCACTTGCTCAATGGTTTTTTATGCGTTACATCTTGGCAAATGAACTTTTCAATATGACCACCAATCAACGTATTTTATATTTCTGCGTCAGTAGTCTTGTAGGTGCGTTATTGATTTTTGTAGCACTAATTTATATGGTGCTCAAAGGCAATACAGATAAGCAAGACTGATCGTCATGTCGTTTTACAGTACCTTACTTCGTATTCTCCCTCTAACATTTTTGCGTAGTATTGCAAAAGTGGCTGCCTACTTTATCAATCAAAATCCTGATAAGAGTATGCTTTGGAAAACCAGAATTAATATTGGTTTAGCCTACCCAACACTTTCTTCAGAGCAAAAGGAACAGCTTGCTCGAGAAAGTGTGACCAAGCAATGTTTGAGTTATGTTGAATCAGGGAAATGCTGGGCAATGCCTCCTGAATGGAGCATTCAGCAAATTCGTACTGTACATAATTTAGAAGTATTAACAAATGCTTTAAGTGATCCGCGTGGTGCTTTGATTATTACTCCGCATTTGGGTACATGGGAAATGATGAATGCATGGGTACATCAATATGGTATTCCTACCATTATGTATAAACCCATGAAAGACTCAGGATTTAATGCTTTTGCTTTGCATGCTCGTCAACGGTTAAATGCGACACTTGTTCCAACAGATGCTAATGGTGTAAAAGCGTTATTTAAGAATTTGAAACAAGGTGGTTTTAGCGTCATTCTACCAGATCATGTTCCTCAACCTTCAGGCGGGGTTGTCGTTCCTTTTTTTGGAATTCCCTGTTTAACCAGTACACTTGCAAGTAAAATGGCACAAAAAACTCAATGCCGTTTAGTAGGATTAAGCTGTTTCCGCCGTGAGGATGGTGAAGGATTTGATGTGTATTGCGATGATCTGAATGATCCAGCACTCTATGATCGAGATATCGGAATTGCGACCACTGCACTCAATCAAGCAGTTGAACAGATGATCAACCGCTTTCCTTCTGAATATATGTGGGGATATAAGCGGTTTAGAGGAGATCAAAAAGATTATTATCTAAAATAATAGTTTGAGTGTAGGAGCAGCTTTAAAATGATCTACTACAATTCCACAATTAAATAGGATCATAATAAAAACTTTGAGCTTTTTGATTTAACTCAAAAGACTTTAATAACTTTTTAGCAGTCACTAATGCTTCAGCAATTGTAACATCCATATCCAAATAACGATAAGTTCCTAAACGTCCTACGAAAGTTACATCATTTTCCTGCTGAGCCAGCTCAACATATTTCACCAATAAGTCCTTATCATTAATTAAACGAATTGGGTAATATGGAATATCATTCTCCGTACATAACCGACTAAACTCTTTATAATAAACAGTTTTCTCATGCTGTTCCCAAGGTGAAAAATGTTTATGCTCAGAAATTCTAGTAAATGGGATTTCTTGGTCACAGTAATTAATTACCGCATTTCCTTGAAAATCACCATCATCTGTTACTTTCTCAAAATCTAAAGTACGGTATCCTAAACGGCCATATTGATAATCAAACCATGAATCTAAAGGTGCAGACCAGATTACATGATCATACTGACTGATCATTTTCTTAGCAAAACTGGTATTTAAATTAACCATAATATTGTGATGGTTTAAAATATTTTCTACAATTTTAGTATAGCCTTCACTCGGTATTCCCTGAAAATGATGAGAAAAATAATTATCATCATAATTAAATCGAACAGGTAATCTTTTTAAAATACTGGCTGGGAGTTCTTTAGGTTCAAGTCCCCATTGCTTTTTAGTATAGCCATAAAAAAAAGCATGATATAAATCCTTACCAATGAAGCGCATTGCTTGCTCTTCAAAAGTTATAGGCTCCTCTATCGATAAATCAGCCTGTTTTTCAATCCACTCCTGAGCCTGTTTTGGATTAAATTGCTTATTAAAAAATTGATTAATTGTATGTAAATTAATAGGTAGACTGTATACACTACCATTACTTACAGCTTTAACTCGATTTACAAAAGATTTAAATTCACCATATTTGTTAACATAATCCCATACTTCTTGATTATCGGTATGAAAGATATGTGGGCCATATACATGCAACATAATTCCAGTTTCATCATCACGTTGAGTATGACAATTTCCTGCCACATGTGGACGTTGATCAATTACTGTTACAACATGTCCTTTTTCTGCCAACTCACGAGCAATAACAGCACAAGAAAAACCAGCCCCAACACATAATACTTTTTTCATTGCTTTATTTAACTCCTAAAATTTTCTTCCATCTCGGTCGTACATATATTGAATAATTAGGATGAAATATCTCATTATAAAGACGATTAAATGCCATGACATTTTTCAACCGAATAGGTGATACACCTTTAACAATCTCATTAAATACAGTTTTTTTATCACTTAAAAGTTCACCATTCCTTAATAAACCAGAAAAACACCCATTCTTTATACTAATTTTATATTTTTTTAATAGTTTTTTTTCTTCACTATAAGGAGAATCTTTATTATCACCCAAACCATGACCAGCAATTCCAACAGGGCGTGTATGAAATATTGGTGTTTCATCAATTACACCAATTTTCCCTTTATTTTCCAGCATAACAGGCCATAATGCATCTAAACCCCACCCTGATTTATTCTCTGAAAATGTTCTCCAACATTTTTCAAAAGCTATCTTTGAAAAACAAGGGGCCATAACCTCAACAAAATTTGTTTCCCTATAAATAAAATTACTTACTTGCAATAATAATGGGTGTGAAAAATAACTATTTTTTGTTAATGCAGGCTGAGCCAATATAAATTGATATTCCCGACATAAATTAAAAAAAACATTTAAGCTCTCTGCAGTTGTACTTAAGTCATCATCAGGAAGCCAAATATAGTCATATTCTTGCCAAATATCAGGATAATTTAGAAAAAAATCATATAAGCCTTGCCATTTAGATCCTTTAAAATTATGTACAAACTTGATGTGGTCTAAATTATATAGAATATTATTACCAAAATAACTCAATACCACATCAAAATTAGCTGATTCATTAACCCACTCTGGATGTAATGAATTATCTCCACATCGGACTACTACTAAATTTTTCATAACGAGAAACACTATTTTTAGTCAATTATAATTCATTTTTATAAATTTTTATTAAATTATTTGTATGAAATTAACACTATGTTAGCATAGGGAGGAAATTGTGTACCAAGAATGAAATCAGAATGAAATACATTTATGGAATCCAGTGCCATCAAATCACCAATCCTTTAAGATTTCTCTTGAGTGCTCTATGCAACAATCCCGATAGTATAGTCCTAGTACATGTAGATCAAAAAGCAGACCTAGATCCTTTTATAAATGAATTCTCACACTACCCCCAACTTTACTTTATACAGGATAGAATTAATGTCTTATGGGGTCACTTTTCTCAAATTGAAGCTACACTTAGTCTATTAAAAGCAGCAGGAGCCTATAACTATAGCTATTTCACATTACTATCAGGAGATGACATTCCTCTACAAGATATTTCCCTGTTTCACAATTACTTAGAACATCATCCTTATGAATTTTTAGATCTGGATAAACATCCTGCTTGCAAGCCAGAGCCTAGAGTTAAGTATCAACATGGCAAAGCTTTTTTTAAGAAGCATAGAAGTTTTAAAGAACAATTAAGTTGCAAATGGCAAAGAAAATTATTTAAACTTGGCTTAAGAATAAATGAATTAGACAATCTGCCAAAATTATATAAAGGCAGCCAATGGTTTACTTTAAGCCATCAGGCAATAGGTTATATCTTTAAATATTTAGATAATCATCCAGCTTATATAGAATTATTTAAAACATCTTTATGTGGAGATGAATTATTCTTCCATACTATCCTCTTTAATTCAGAATTATCAGATAGAATCAAAGCAAAAAACAACATGTCTGAAAGTTTTATTCGTTATATAGACTGGAATTCAGGCCCTGACTTCCCCAGAACTTTAAATGAAAATGATTTTAACAGAATGAAATCAAGTGGTATGTTTTTTGCCAGAAAACTAGAAAAGGACATTTCACTAGAGATACTAAAACAGTTTTTTTAACTTCTCCCTTAGAGTAAGATTATATTTTAATTCAGGTCTATTAATACTAGGAAAAACCTTAGATACAATTTCATACAGGGATTCATCCAGACGATGTATTTCAGGATCAAATCGTATAAAATCCGCTCTTTTTATTTTCCAGTTATAATTAATTCCTTTATAGTGAAGATAATAAAAATTATGGCTTAATTTTAATTCCTTTACTTTAACAGTGTGAACTTTCCATTGTGCCATATAATCAATTTTTTGTGGATTAATACACCACTTGTGATCACTTTTATAATTTTTCCTATCAAAATAAAAAAAATTATTAAAACGAATAGGGGCTTTTTCATCCAGAGGAATAGATTCAATCCATTTACCTGAAATATGTAAGGCAGGATTTTGCTCTAACTCATTGAAAACTGATGGACCATTAGGAGCAATAATTAGCTCATCTATATCAACATTAATTACCCCCATGGCATACTTCAGGAAACGCTCCTTTGCATGTTCCATCATTCCATATTGACAAAAATCAGAGTCCCAGGGAGCATTTTTTAAACCAGTTGATGCTCCACCTTGTGGGCCATATTTAAAATTCCAGGGAACTAAAATAACATCAACGCCTAGATTTTCTTTAATTAAGTATTCCTTTAGTTCTTCTAATGTATAATTATCTGAGTTATTATCATAAAAGAGAACTGCATCTATATGATGAACTGTTTTATAGAATTTTATCCAGTCCCCTATCCATTCAAACTTATTATTTTTTGACAATGTAAATAAAACTTTTTTATTCCTAAATAAATCATGGCAATGTTGATTAATAGAAATATTAAACTCAACATCTGCATATATCCATTTGAGTTGCTGAGCATTTGTTTCAGTAATCAACCAGTTACGCTGAGTACGATCAAGTCGCTGGGTTTGAGGTGCACAATAGACAGGTTGTCCATCCAAATAAAAATTTTCCTGCTTAAAAAAATCCTCCAGCCCATAAGCAGGTGGCCCCGAAAGCACCACTTTATCATCAGACATAAACACATCAAATGCTAAGGTTGTCGAATCAAATTTTTCATCATAATCTTGAGGTTTTAGGCTCTCTTTTCTTGGAGAAATTCTTTTAAATTGACTAGCTATAGGTAATTCACAAGAAGTAATATTAACTATTTCTATAAATTGACCACTCATTGTCTCACACCTTTACCTAATCATTTAAAAATTAAATCGTTATTACTTATCTATTACCAGATGTTTCAGTGCATACATGCGATCACGCCACATACGCTTTTGTCTCCTAAAGCTATATGAAATACTTCTATCTTCTTTCGCATTTCTCGCTTTATTGATGTTTCCAGAATTTCCGCCACCATCAATGTCACTAATAAAACCTCCTGGATAAACCAATGGTTTCCACACCGACAATCCTCTTCCATTTCGGCTCAACCATGACTGTAAAAAGTTGTCAATTGGAGCATACATTTCTTGTCCCTCTCTTAAGAATGTTTCCGCCCCTTTTCTGGACCAGATTAAACCAATCGTCCTAATTGGAAAATAATATGCTCTAATCAAGTCATAACTACGAATAGAAGCAATATGTCTAGATAACTTTCTTTTTTTTGCTCCAAGATTGATTAGATACCAATCCAGTTCTTTATGCTGATCTAAATAGTCAAGGATATCTTTCACCGTATTGGCAAAGTCCTCAACAATCTTTAAATCATCTTCCAGCACTATCAGGTAATCTGCATCTGTTTCCAGAAACCTCTGCACACACCCCACATGACTTAAATAGCAGCCCAGTTCAGAGCTGATCAGACTTCGTCCCATGATCTGGTTTGCCTTAGTATCGTTATAGTTATTAAATTCAGATAATGGCTTGCCTCGACCATCATATGCGGCAAAACGTACAAATGGGAAGCCTTGTTGCCCTAACTGTGTGGTCGCATTTTGCAAACGATCATGACTACCATCAAGGTTAATTAAATACGTTTCAACTTTCATTTGCTTTCCTTTGTTTAGACCACAGTAGTCGGTTGAATTTGGCTAGGTAAAAACCCTGTAAATTTTTGAATCAGTGCGGCTCGGATGCGTCCTTCAGCTAATGATTCCAATTGATCTAGACTTTGTATGCAGCCAAATTTAATCTCAGAATTAGATAAAGCTAATATAAATTTTTCCAAATCACGACCATCTTTTAAATAAGCAATATCAATATCATCTTTTAAAATGGCTTGATCAGATTGAATCGCTAAATGATTAGACAATCCCACTGGTAACAATTGATCAATGTTCCTAAATTTGAACTGAATTTGCTGGTCTAAAAGCTCTTTATTATTCTTAAAGAAAGTACTGAGCAAATCACGACTGAGAATATGAGGGCGATGATGAATTTCGTAATATCTGGTCATTCCCACGCGATCTGCACTCAACATTTGAGCCGTTGAATATTTCGCTTCAGCTACCCTTCCAAAATTCTGCTGTAAGAATTTTCGGAAAATATATTTCATTTTCTTGATGAGTGTTGCTTGCCAATGTCCATATATCACCATCTGACCATCAATAAGAAAATCACTTAAATCAGACTGTTGATTGAAAAAGAAATCATCATTCAGATAAATAAAATGATTTGAAATCCCTTCAATATTCCACAACATACTTTCAATACTTAATGAATTGAATGTTGGTAAAGCAAACTCATAACCACGGAATAATTCTTGATGATCAACAATTTTTATTTTTTCAGCAGGACATAAACCTTGCTGGGAAAATTGGTCTAACCACAAAGGTGTTTGCTGATCCGTCACGAGATAAATCGTGCCTGCATATGGAACATACTTAAGAATTGAGGCGATGCAAAAATAGATTTCATCGTTGCTTGCAAAACGAGTGTCATCCAAAGCATTTGATGGTTCGTTTTGATTCATAAATTGACGGCGTTTATTTTTCAGAGAGATATCATTCCCATCGACCCATGCGATGACGATATCAAGCGGATGTAAACCCTGATTCATAAATCAAAACCTTCCATAAATACAGATTTACTGCCAAGCGTCCTTAATCCAATCCGAAGGCAATACATAACGATACCATTTACCACCACCACCATTTACGGCATCGGGCGGATTAATTTCGCCATGGAAAATAATAATTTTTGCACCTTTCGGTTTTACTGGCGGCTTCACATATGCTAATGGAATCTTTTGTAAACAATGATATTTATAACTTTTACACCAATCTTCGTTCCAATAACTCAAAGTTCCATGTGCATCAACGAACCATGATAAATAGGCTTGCTCATTACGGAACTTTTGACGGATTTCATCAAAATGCTCACGGAAATAAGGCAAGATTTCAGGGAAAGCGCCCAACTTAAAACGATAGACTGAGCTATTGCCTGTAATGCGCCAAGGACGTTTCCAGTCATGAATAATCAGGAACTCACCTTTTTCCTGAAAGAAGCAGTCAATATTATCAATAATCACGACATCAAGATCGAGAAAAAGTGCATTGCCCTTTAAACCATATAAATCTGGTTCAAAGGTTGAAAGCTTGTTCCAGCCACGTTCAGGCGCACCTGCTGGCAAATCTAAAGGAGGGATTGGGAAGCATTGTACATTTGGGTCAATTCCCTCTGTACGATCAGTCAAGCAAACCATTTTAAAGGGTAAGGTCAGGTGACGTTTCACCATATTATACAAACGGTTGACATATTCCGCACCGTACTTGGTTCCCCATTTCATGCACAAAATAATATTGTCTTCATGAGTTGCTGAATCTTGTTGAATGTCTACCATCTGATAACCTTAATGCCTTAGATATTATTTTCGCGTTGCGATTTTCGTACCAAGCGTTTTAAAACAATATGCACTGAATATTGGGCTATCTTAGCATAGGCGTTATCAAAAAAATTATTATTAATTCACCAAACTAGGAGGATTGTTTATAGTTTTGTTTAATCATTTAAGCGCTAATTTATCCCAAATAAATCTCGTGTATATATTTTTTCCATCACGTCACTAAACATCGGCACCATACGATTGACAATAATCAAATCAGAGATTGCTTTAAATTTTTGTAGACTCGACATTAAAGGATGACCAAGGTACGCTTTCACACCCAATGTGGGTTCATAGATCACGACTTGGATTCCTGCATCCGCCAAACCACTCAGCACATCATGTACAGCTGACTCTCTAAAATTATCTGAGTCGGCTTTCATGGTTAATCGATAAATACCAACACAAGTGACATTTCGACTCAGTATATCTTCAATAATCGCTTGCTTACGAGTCTGGTTAGAGCGAATGATCGCTGAAATCAGTTCTTGAGGAGTATCATCATAATTAGCTAAAAGCTGTTTGGTATCTTTAGGCAAGCAATAACCTCCATAACCGAAAGATGGATTGTTATAGTGATCACCGATGCGTTGATCTAACCCCACCCCTTTAATCATATCTAAAGCACTCAATTTGTTTTTTAGACAATAGGTATCCAACTCATTAAAAAAAGCAACTCGCATCGCCAAATAAGTATTTGAAAACAGCTTAATTGCTTCTGCTTCCGTTGAGTCAACACATAACAATATCGCATCTTTTTTTATGGTTGCTTTCAAATAAAGCTTGGCAATTTTCTCAGCTCGCTTTGACTTTTCCCCCACAATAATCCGTGACGGGTATAAATTATCTTGTAAAGCTTGCCCCTCTCTTAGAAATTCAGGAGAAAAAATAAGATTATTTAACGCAAGTTTTTTAGAAAGTTCCTTGGTATAGCCAACTGGAACTGTAGATTTGATCAACATCAACGCTTTAGGATTTATTTTTTGAATATTATGAATAACGTTTTCAATACTCGATGTATCGAAATAGTTTGTTTCAGGATTATAGTTGGTGGGGGTTGCGATAATAATCAGTTTAGCCTGTTGATAAGCCAGCTCTTGGTCACAAGTCGCTTCAATATTAGACTCAGATAAATAGTTTTGAATACAGGTATCACTCATCGGAGATACGCGCTGATTAATGTTCTTTACGCGTGTTTTATCAATATCGTAGACCATCACATCATGTTGTTTTGAAAATAATAAAGCATTGGATAAGCCAACATAACCTGCACCTACAACAGTAATTTTCATTGCTTCTCTATTGTTTTAATTGCACTTAAAGTTTACCGTAATCAAATTAAATGAAAGATTGATGATGATTTAGTTGCAATCTATTGACAACTCAGCAATAAAAAAAGCGAAGCCTGAGCTTCGCTTAATTGATCTGGTTTGATCTTATTTTACATAAGTCAACCAATGTGCATATTTATCGTTACGACCTTGTACTGCATCAAAGAAAGTTTTTTGAATAACAGTGGTAATCGGGCCACGTGAACCACAACCGATTTCACGGTCATCATATTCACGAATTGGCGTTACTTCCGCAGCAGTACCAGTAAAGAATGCTTCATCAGCGATGTAAAACTCATCACGTGTGATACGACGCTCAACCACTTCATAACCAAGGTCTTTGGCAATGGTAATTACGGTTTGACGGGTAATCCCTTCTAACGCACCGCCTGCCAAGTCAGGTGTATGCAAAACACCATCTTTGATTAAGAATACGTTTTCACCTGCACCTTGACAAACAAAGCCTTGAGGATCAAGCAACATTGCTTCGTCATAACCTGAACGTGCAACTTCTTGGTGTGCCAAAATCGATACGGTATAGTTACCACATGCTTTTGCCTTACACATCGTCACGTTTGGATGGTGGTGCGTAAATGATGATGTTTTAACACGAATACCACGTGCCATCGCTTCTTCACCAAGGTATGCACCCCATGACCAAGCTGCTACAGCAGCATGGATGGTATTGTCTGTTGCAGCAATTCCTAGTTTCTCAGAGCCAATCCAAATGAGAGGACGCAAATAAGCTGAAACCAATTTATTTTCACGCACAACATCAATCTGCGCCTGCTCTAAAGTCGCTTGATCAAATGGTACATTCATTTGATAAATTTTTGCTGAATTTAATAAGCGTTTAGTGTGATCTTGCAAACGGAAGATTGCTGTACCATTTGGGGTTTCATAAGCACGGACGCCTTCAAAAACACCCATACTGTAATGTAATGTGTGTGTTAAGACGTGAATTTTTGCATCACGCCAATCAACTAATTTTCCATCTTGCCAAATAAAACCATCACGATCAGCCAAATTCATGGCACATACTCCAAATTTTTACACAATCATTCACTTTCCAATGCTATTGCAGTTGGATCAATTAACCTTTGCCATAACTTGCAAACGATCTCTCGGGTATCGTGCCAATCCGCAGCATTGACTTGCATAGATTGATTTGCAAGCGCTAAACGGTGGCTCTCAGCTCGTTCACGGAGATAAGCATGGATGAGTGCTGTGGCATCTTCACTGGATAAGCAGCCTGCTCGAGCAGCATCTTCAAGAATTCTTACGTTATCAGAATAATGGGCAAGATCTGGATTCGTCCCGCCCCATGCAAGCACTGCATACTGTGCCATAAATTCGATGTCAACGATACCACCTGCATCCTGTTTTAAATGAAAAATGCCATGTTTTTTTTGTTCAGAAGACGATCCCAAATGGTCTTTCATTTTTTGACGCATTTTCAATACTTCTTCACGCACGACATTTTCATCTCGTTTTTGAGTCAAAATCTGACAACGAATCTGCTCAAATAGCTGACACAAATTGAAATCACCCGCAATCGAACGGGCGCGCACTAAAGCTTGATGTTCCCAAAGCCACGCACTTTTTTGTTGATATTGCTCATACGCTTTTAAGCTGGTGACTAACATCCCCGCCTCACCCGATGGACGTAAACGGGTATCAATTTCATAAACACGCCCATCTAAGGTTTGCGTCGTCATTAAAGACATAAACTTTTGTGCCACACGAATTGCAAACTCAGCCCCGCTGATGCCTTTACGACCATCAGTTTCACTATGCTCTTCAAAAGCATGGATAAAAACGAGGTCTAGATCTGAACCATAACCCAATTCAATTCCACCAAGCTTGCCATATCCAATCACAGCAAAACCTTTGTTATCCAAACTACAACGCTGACCATTATTGCCTAAAGGATAACCATGTCGCTCAGCAACCGCTTCATAAGCTAAATTAAGCGTCGCTTGGACGCTAACTTCAGCAATATCCGTCAACGCATCTGACACTTTCATTAATGGACTTTCAGCTAAAACATCGCTTGCAGCAACAGTTAATACATTGCTCTTCTTAAATAGACGTAAAACGCGCATTTGATCTTCGACTTGATCAATTTCGATACGTAATAATTGTTGACGTAGTGAATCTTCTAAGTCTTTACGCTGCGGTAAACCAAAATCCATAGAAAGGAATTCATCTAACAGGACTGGATATTGTGCTAACTCTTCACAAATCCATGGACTAACCGTCGCCATCTTAACTAATCGTTGTAAAGCACCACGGCTTTCCATGAGCATGACCAAATACACCGTACGGCGAAGTACAGATTCAACCAAAGGCATTAATCGCAACAAAGCGACTTGTGGCTGATCTGACTGTAAAATCGCTTCGATCAAGTGTGGCCAGAATTTCTTTAAGCGCTCTAAAGCACTCGCGGGAATTTTTTTTAGTGCTTGTCCATGCCAAAAGTTTTGAATTAGATTCTTTGCACCATCATCCAATACCGTATTCAGTTTTTGCTCAAGCTGAACAAAGTCATCTACAGGCTCAACAAATTCTTTTTCCTGAATAAGTTGTTTAAACTGAACTTTAACTTTGTCGCGTTTTTGATTCAAAACCGCTAAGAAAGCAGACCAATCGTTAAATCCTAACGTATCTAACATGCGTTGTCTTAATTCAGGTTCAGTCGGCAGAGATTGGGTTTGCTGGTCATTGAGTGCTTGAATCGCGTGCTCAATCCGTCTTAAAAATAAATAAGCATCTTCAAGATCAATTACAGCCCGTTGATCAAGTAATTCAGCATTTCCCAAATGATGTAGACTTACCAAACATTGACGATCTTGTAATTCACGTTTCGAGCCTCCGTAAATTAACTGAAAAACTTGAACAATAAATTCAATTTCACGGATACCACCTGCGCCCAATTTAATATCATCTTCAATATTACGACGCATGACTTCACGTTCAATCATCGCTTTCATTTCACGCATCGCAGCGAAAGCAGAATAATCGACATAACGGCGAAAAACGAATGGACGCGACATTTCCATGAGTTCTGCGCCAGCTTTCTCACCTGTAATCACACGTGCTTTAATCCAAGCATAGCGTTCCCATTCACGCCCATGCTGACTTAAATATTTTTCTAACCCGCTGTGGCTAATCGCCAAGGCTGAACCATCGCCCCACGGACGTAAGCGCATATCGACACGGAATACAAAACCATCTGCAGTAATATGATCAAGCAGATAAATCAGCTTCTGCCCCCATAGAATGCAGAACTGCTGTACATCAATACATTTACGTCCATTGGTTTCGCCTTGTTCATCGAAGGCAAAAATGAGATCAATATCGCTAGAAAGGTTAAGTTCTTGTGCACCAAGTTTCCCCATGCCAATCACAATCAAATCTTGTAAATGACCTGAATAACCAATCGGTTCGCCATGTTTAGCTAAGAGCGGCGGCAATGCAAAAGCTTTTGCAGCACAAATACTGGCATCAGCAAAATCTGAAAGTTCACGTGTCAGCGTCACCACATTGGTAAGTTGATTAGCATCTTGCCAAATCCAGCGAAACATCAACTTTGCACGCAAGACTCGTAATGCTTTCATCCAAGCGTGCTCATCTGTTACATCAGCAACAGCTTGTTGAACTTTTTCATGAATACTTTCAGTAGAAAGTGATTGGAGAAATTGATCTTTGCAATAATCTTGTTCTAATTGTGTTTGATATAAATTTAAAACTTGTTCAGCATATTGACTGGCAACTAAAGTTTTCTGTAGCTGTTCCGCATTCATATAAAAAGGCTCGGCTAATCTCGTATCATCTAGGATTAGTTATATCAGTTACACGCTTATCTTTAAAATCTCTTTAGGCTAATTTCGCTTTAGATTTATGCTGTTCTACAGATAAATCTATTTGTTCGTTTGCAGCAGGCAAGACAACTTTAAAGATTGTGCCCTCACCCTCATTCGAGCTAACACTAATTTCACCATGATTTAGATCAACGAACCGTTTGCACAATGATAACCCTAGACCCGCCCCTTTTTCACCCGCAGTACCTTTAAAACTGACCGTGATTCTCGGCTGAAATAGCGTTTCAATCTGCTCAAGAGTCATCCCTAAGCCAGTATCTTTAATATAAATTTCAACAAAGTTACCTTGAGTTTGAGCTTGAATGAAGACTTTTCCAGAACCATCAATATCAGTAAATTTCAGCGCATTGGATACTAAATTCTGAATCACGGAAGTGATCATATTCATATCAGCATAAACTTTAAGATTTTCATCCACTTCATTAATCAACTGGATATTTTTCTTGATCGCCAGTGTTTTTAAGACATCCGTAACAATATTGGTAATCTGTCGTAGCTTAAAATTAATCGGGTGGTAAACAAAGCGCCCGCCTTCAGCCATCGACCAATTTAATAAACTTTCCAACAAGTTATAGGTCGACTGAGAAGTATCGTAAAGATAGTCCGCGATATTCTGAATGCTAGATTCATCTAAAGTGTCACGCTCTTTTGCCAATATTTCAGAGAAACCTAATAGACCATGAAAGGGTGCTCGTAGATCATGAGATATAATCGAAAAGAATTTAGTTTTACTAAAGTTTAATGCGGCTTCTTGCTCGTATAATTCTTTCAGTTGGTCATGATTGACCTTTAACTCCAGTTTCTGCATAAAACTCATACAGTGCTCTTGAAGTAATTGTTTTTGTAATTCGCTGAAGTCTTGTGCAACATCATCAAATAAAACCAGATATCCTAATGATGTTTGATCTGGATGCCTTAAGTGTATTGCAATTGCAGTTTGTATTTTACGTTTAAATGGCGCTAGAAAGGCTAATAAACTCTGATATTGCGGGTGTTGTTGATCGATCAAATCACCATTTACAAACAGTGTATTTAGACTTTTACTAATTTTTGAAATATCAACTACGTGTAACTTTTCTGCGCAACAATGCCAAAGGTAGGGTTCTTGATGGAATGCGAGCAAAGCAGTATCGGCTTGCATCAATTTACGGTCGAACTGTAAAAATTGTTCAAGTAAATTTTGCTCAGAATTCAAACCCAAAGAAAGCGAAATTTTACAAGCACTTAACTTATCGGCTTGCTGTAATTCTAATAGTTGAATAGCCATGCCCGCCTCTCGTGTATTATCGTTATACGGTTATTTACAAATCACTAAGAAAAATGTCAAAACCATCACCCACTATTAACAAAATTTAACATAAAAGGCAATTCATTCTTAAACCAATTCGCAACAAAACGTGAACTTTCATGAAATTTAAACTTAAATTAATTCCGTAGGGAATCTAATTTTTGGAAATTTGTTGAACTTTCAAATCATCATATATCTCAATCAATGCATCCACACTCAGAAATAATATTCCTGAAATAAAAGCAACTAAGATTCCAATAATAGGTGTGGCTACATTTCATATTAAAAGGAGCCAAGAATCAACATTAAACGCTTTAGAAACAATTATGATGTAAAATATTTAAATAATTCAAAATTATAAATGCTTTCAATATGAAGTCTAAGATTCAATTCTTTGTTCACCTTTATTCTTGAAACATAATTTTTAATTAAAAACCATAAGTATTAAAAAAACCCCAAGCCTTTAATACCAGCTTGGGGTCTTTGAATTTTGGTCCGAGGGTCGGACTCGGTCATATCAATAAGATACTGATATAAATAAATTATATTTGCATAGATAGAATTATATCCTTAATCATATCCTTATTACTTATTCCTTAGCTACACGATAAACTGTTGCAATTCCTACACTTACAGCCTTTGCAATTTCTTCTTTCGTCATGTCGCCTTTGCTTAATAATTGTTTGATGCGCTCATGTTTTGCTGTATTGGCTTTCTTTCCAGTAGGTACATATCCTGAACGTGCCAAGCCTTGCTTAATTCTTTCCTTGCGTTTGTCATTATCTAGTTTTGCCATTGTTGCCAATAGATCAATGAGCATGGCATTAATCACATTCAATATCTCGCCTGTCATTCCGCCATTGGTTGTATGTGTGGTCGGCAGATCAGCAACGATCAAACGTAAACCTTTAGCCTTGATCTTATCTTTTAGAATTGCGAAATCATCCTGTGATAGTCGGCTTAATCTATCCACGCTCTCTACTAGCAAGATGTCATCCTTGTTGGCTTCATTGAGTAGTCGGCTTAATTCTGGGCGCTCTAACTTTGTACCTGAATAGTTTTCTATGTATGTGCTGTATTGATCGCCATAGCTTTGGCTGAATTGGATTAAATCATTTAATGCTCTTTCGGCATCTTGATCTTTGGTACTTGCTCTTACATAAATACGAATTGTCATATTATCAGTCCTTATCATATAACTATCACTTAATAAGGTTTATGATAAATCTATCATTTAGCTAAGTAAACAAGTTAAATGATAGATTGATGAATATAATTATCAATTTATCTTTTGGGTATAGTCTAATGATAGATTGAATTACTCTTTAAACTGGATCGAAAGTCAATGCGCAGACTAATAAGGAAACCTATCTTGCTTAAACTCAACTTTATTCTTTTTTACATGCTTGAAGAACATATCAATCAATTCTAAAAAGTTCGATGTTGTATTTGAGTCAAACTTATATAGATACTCTCCATCTTTTTTATATTGAGTTGCATCAAGTACTTCAAAGTATTCTGACTTCGCATTCATTTTACGTTGAATACTTACTTTAATAATTAATCTTTTTGTGGAGCGTTCAGCAAGGTTGTATTCTTTCTCATTGCGTTTTTCAGTTATAGGATTAACTATTTGAATCGAAATATTTAATTCTTTGTACTTAAACAATAAAATATTTTCTTCTTTAATCTCATGATCGAAATCAGGACAGATAGAAAGGAACTCTGTTGTAATCAAATACTTTAGATGATTTACATGTTCCTCCAATTGTCTAGCTTTCTCACTTTTATAGGCTTCAAATTCGTTTTGTTGCTCAATAAGTAATTGAAGTCCATCCATATCAAATGCTCTTCTTTGAAAATAAGGGATAATCATTAAGTATAGTCGATGAAGATTAATGCCGTAACTGCCAATGCTCACTATTAAAACCACATTGATGGTTTTGCCGTGATGTTCCCTTTGGCAAGGGGAAATACTTTTCCAAAATTTTTGACTGACATGCAGTCACCTAACCACTATCAAGATTCATTTGACTAGCTAGCCCAGCAATGGGGATATGGGGTCAAAAGTCGCTAACCTCACATATAAAAAGACCGTCCCCCCATGAAATTTTCTCTTGGTCAAAAGTCGTAGGGAGGGGGTATCATTTTGTGTTTCTTATTGGTGCAAAAAACTTAGTGACTCTAAAAAATGGTATGTTTTGCCAATATATAAAATGATTAATTTTATGAATGTTACAGGTGTTACATAGGTTACAAGACTGTTTTATATATGTTTTTCCTTATTACTATATAGATATGTATGAATATCAATAACATATAAATTAACTTTTATTTAAATAATATTATATATATCAATACCTTAGTTTAGATAAATCTAATCAACCACAGCTATATTTATCCTGCCACAGATATCTACCATTTTTAAGTGGTTACAAGTGTTACATGGGTTACAAGATTGTTTTATATAAATTTATCTGTAACACATTGAGGCTTTGAATCGTGTTACATGGGTTACGATTTAGGATATGGGGGGCATGAAAAACATCTTAATTTGCCTTAAGTGGACACCGCCCTCCTTTCTCATTTGTAAAAAAAAGATCGTTTTAGATAAAAGTAAATAAAAATATGGAGTGAACTAGTAAATATGGATAAAAATTCAAGCCTTTTTAAGTCCGATCTACTCCAGTTAAAGACTACATTACAAAACAGTGCCAAAATTTCGGAACAAGTAACCTCGCCCTTGCCACCTCACGGCACAAATTCACAATTAGATTGTTTTAGTTTACTTAGGCAAAACTATTGTAGTGCTGAAAAGCTTCCATAGCTGGATGGGTGAAATTAGGAAATAAATAGAATTTAAAATTGCTATCGTAATAAAAAATGTTCTGCTCAATTAGCACATTAAGAAAGTAGTGAGCTTGCTCTTGATTCACTAGGAATTTCTGTATTAGGTCTTGTCGCACATGCTCAGGCTTCACTAGAGCATTTTCTACAGGATTACTGATCTTACGTAAGTTGCTACGGTGCCGCTCCAGTCGATCAAAATAGGTCTGTATAACTTCTTGCTTTATATCTTGGTCCAAGCTTTCGGCATTTGATGCAGTCGAATTGCTCAGTATTTCGATGATTTCTGCTTTAGACTGTTTTACTTTCTGTATTTCAATATCTGTGATGCGCTCTGCATGATGTAAACGCACGGTTTGGCTGTCTATTAGCTCTATTTCTGCACCCTCTTGCTGGATATGCTCCAATAGCTCATAACATGATTGAAGCCGTAAACGGCGTATTAGCTGTGGTTTGTATTTACGTACAAGGTCTGTGCTTTGCTGGGGTATATCATCAGAATGATGTAAGCGTAAAGCTTGATTGTTGATTAGCTCAAGACTTGCGCCATAGTGCTGTAAAACTTGGCTAATTAACTGTGCAATATTCATTATTGATCACCAATAAAAAGACTGCACGGCGTTAAACGCTCGTACAGCCTGTAATTGAGTTAAATATCAATGGTTGTGCCTGTGTTTACGTCATCCGTATATGGATTGGTAGCTTTCTCAATGTCATAGCTAAACATTGAAGTGTTGAACACATATAGCCAAACTGGATTTTTACTTTCGGGGGTACGTTCCTGTTTGGTTGTTTTGCCATTAGCACAGTCTAACCAGCCATGTTTTTTAAGCACTTTCGCTACTTTCTTAGGATCAAAACCTGTGCAAAGTTCCTGTTTAAATTGCTCTTTAAAGAACAAATAACGCAAGGTTTCACGCTGTTGGGCATTTACAACCTTATAGCCCACTCGATAAATGGTTTTTTCTCTAAAGCTCTTGGTATCGGTATTTGCATCATCGGCATGATCTGAATTGCCATAGCTTGCACGCTTATTTCCCTCAATTAAGGTATCAAAACGGCTATTTCCGTTCGCCTCAAAAAATGCTCTCACTTGCTGGAGTATTTGCCGATCTTCAAAATCTCCGACCATTTCAAAGCTGTTTAACCATGTTTTAAACACGCTTTGCACAGCCTCTAAAGCTCTGCCTTTCTTCCAACCTGTGATATTGGCTTGTGTTGCAAGCTCACCAGCCACCGCAACAACGGCAAAACGTGAAGCCACTCGGGCAATATGCCCTTGTGCATTATCAGGAGTAATTTTTGCTTTATATTGTTGGTACAGTTTTAAAGCTGTTTCAGTCATTTGACCTTTATCATTGGTCAAATATTCAAGCCATGCTTTACCAGCCACACCATAAGCATTGATTGAGTTCTCATACAACATATTGGCTTGCTGTGAAGCATCAGGGGCAAAATCTACAAGGTCAAATACACCATATTCACAAGCATCTAAGCTAATTTCAGGTAATCGAATTTCTTGCCCAAGTTTAGCCGTTTGTCCAATCTCGTTTAGAATCTCCTTAAACGTCTTTTCACCACTAGATAAGAATAAAACACGCCATTGCTGTGGGGCTTTGGTTATAGCTGTTCGTCCCATACGTGCTTTGCCTTGACCATTAGCAAGCATATACACGGTTTGCCCAATATCTTTGGCACTGGCTTCGCCAATCTCATCCAGCACTAAGAAGCCATCATTGTGCATAAAAGCGGTTTGCTCTAAGGCGTTCCCAGTAGATCGCCAAGTACGGTAATACTCTTTAGGGTGTCCCCATACACTACATGCAAGGTAAATAGCGGTACTTTTGCCTTTTGATGATGTTCCATTGATATGAAAACCACCACCTTGCTGGTTTAATGGCTCAAGCAATTGCCCAGCAAAGGCACACGCCACACTAAATACAAGCTTAGAATGGCTTTCTAGCAATAAACTTACGCCATTTTTCCATGCTTCCAATTCACCTTTGAATTGAAAACGGTTATCCAATCCATCGGTACGCTGATAAACAATTAATTCATCATGTTTAGTGGCTGGATTGCTATGGGTTTCAGTCGGTAATACATAACGATGACCATGCCAGCCGACACTATCCACACATAAGGCAAATTTATCGACTGGATAGCTCATTAGGTAAATTTGAAAAAGCTCTCTGCCTCTGCGGTCAGGGGTAATAATCACACCTTGATTGGATAGGGCTTTTCGTGATTCCGTCCCATCACCTTGAAATAGCTCGTTCGGTACAGCCCAAGTGTGATGAATAAAAGCATCATCTTGCCACTGTAATAAACGCCCCCAGTTATTACTGGTGTTATCTCTTGTTTTAGCTGTTACTAAAATAGGACTAGAAATAAAGCGTTCCCGATACTCTCCATTTTTCTGCTTTTCAATATAGAACACGCCTTTATCATGAATTTCAAAGCTACCGTTTTCCCACTCCATTGGCTCGGCTAACATACCATCAGGCAAATTATCACTAGGCAATGGTGGCTGATATTGTGCTGTAATTAAGGCTGTAATATCGCTTGCTGTCGTGGTTAGCCCTTGTTGCTTGCGTAGGTCTGCCCAATCCATTACATCGCCTTTTTCGGGCAAATTCAGCCCATCTAAAACGATATATCGAACATCACAGCCCAATACATCAAGTTGCTGGGCAATTTCATTAAAAAACTTGGTCCCAGCCTTATCATTATCTGCCCATATGATAATTGAATGCTTCGCAAGTGGTTTTAAGTCGGTTTTTTCCGTGTTGCCACTGCCTCCGCATGTGGTCGCAGTTAAGCCCAATGAATTGATAAAGTCGGCTTTTTGTTCACCCTCAACGATATAAATAGGCTGCTTTTCGGGGATATTTAGCACTTGTTCTAAGGCATATAAGGGCTTTTTACCTTGCCCTATTGGGTACAATTCCGTGAAATTAGGATCACCAAATTTAAAACCACGTTCACCACTTGAGAATACACGTATCCATTTATCACCAGTATGGTGATTTTTGGCTCTCACTTTCCAATAAACAGGCATGCCGTGACCATTGGTATAGATGAATAGATACTCAAATTGATAACCGTTTTTAACCTCACGCTCTGCCAGCTTTTGAGCATGGATAAAAGCTTGTTCTTGGACTTCCTGATAATCTAAAAATTCAGTCATTTGTCATTCTCCCATGTGCCCAAGTCTTTACACGCCTCGATAAAAGACTTGCCTGTAAGCAGTTGGTGAAATGCAATCAAATCACCGCCTTTGGCTTCGCAAGCCATACACTTGAAACAACCTTTACGGCTGTTTATGCGTAGGCTTGGGGTACTGTCATCATGAAAAGGACAAATCATTTCTCGCCATTCGCCACGACCTTTGACGGCGTAGCCTCTAGCGGTTAAATATTCAATAGGATCAGGAAGTAATGCCCGATTTAAGCCAAATTTCTTTGGCTTATCGGTATTGGTGTTTCGGTATTTCCCTAGCGTAGGGTGCGCTTTTTTCATAAGACTACACCTCTACTTTAAAAATCGTAGGGTATAGCTCACCTAAAACATCACATTCAGCGAAAATATCGGATTGTAATTGGATGGTCATGCGTTGGATTGCACTGATCATAAGTTGAATAGTGCTAAAACCCACCCCCGAAATTTTAAATGTTGCTGGATCAATCTGTAATGATTGATCACAAGCGATTTTGGCAAGATTTATCAAATGCTGTGCATCGACATCAAGTTTTTGAAAATCATTCAGAATGGTGTGAATTAAAGCTGTTGGATTGTCATTTTCTGCAATATCACTAATAGCATCTGCTCGCTCATCTAATTGGATAATCCACGGATTAATAATTTGAAGTGAAGCATATAAAACTGAATGTGCTTTTTTGATTTCATTTTTAAACTGGTGATTACTTTCACAGCCTATGGAATAGATCACAGCATCAAGTAAAGCCTGAATTTCCTTCAAGCAAAAGAAATAATCTTTAACTGGTTTATCCAGCTCTGAAAGGACCTGAAATATTTTGTTTTGAGTAGTAATGGTTTGATTAGGCATGATTATGCGCTCCTTTTACAAAGTTTGGAGCTTTACCATTCACGACCAAATGAGGGTGGCAAAGCTGAAAAGGGTTGGTCGACAGGTGTAAAAGGAAGCCTGCACACGTAAACGTGTCCCTCTCCAACTTCGCCATAAAATGCGAACGCATAGAGATATTACGCACAAAAAAAGCCCAATAAGCAGACTGTGCGCCTTTTACAAAATAGCCGACCAAAGCTAACCCAACTGCTTTTTGTTGGGCATATTTAGGATATAAAGCTTTAACTTGGTTTGCAAGGGTATGGGGCTTAGAAAGGATTGTTTTCACGTGAACCCTCCTTAGTATGCTGACCAAGTGCAACCAGTTGACGAATTGCTAATCCGCTAAATTCAATAACACTTGCCGTACCATGTTTGTCTTTAAACCATTTAACAGCATCATCAAAAGTAAAGCATTCAGGTGTTATTTCTTGGTAAAAAAACTCTATATCATGCCCATCAATTGTTAAATGAGGCGTTTCAATGGATGTATCTTTATTCGCACAAAGAATTTTTATGCCCAGTGGTTTAATTTGTGCCATGAGTGAAATATATTTCAACATACGTGCATTAAATGAAATAAATACAACATCATAATTTTTAGCGTAGCTATCAATTAATGGATTTAAATCAATAAATTGGTCTGACGAAAGTACATCTTTGATAAACAACATATCCCCATCTAAACTTAATAATGGTCGTCTATTGTCATTTTCATCATGGTGGTAATAACAAATAAACGTCAACCATGAAAATTTATGAGGACAATAGATTGGCTGTATTTGTTGCTGTAAATCAGGGGAGTAATCCGTTGGAAAATGCGTAATCATTTTGAACACTCCATTTCTTTTGATTTCATCCATTCAGCTATATCTGTTGCACGCCATACGGTGATGGTCGGGCTTAATTTAATGGGTTGGGGAAATTCACCTTTACGCACCCATTCCCATAAAGTTTTCTCTGATACACCTATCAAACCTTTACTGGCTTGACGCTCTCCAATCACTCGGGTTTTGCCTTTATTAATGCCTGATTTATATTGATGAATGCGTGCAGGGCGTTCAGGAATATTGGCAAGGTCGCTCATACGATAAAAGCGCTCTGTACTTGGTTGTTCTTCCCTTAAGTATTGTTGTTTAAGCATGGCTATTCCCCCACCTAAACCGACTGCACATCATTTGCTTGCTTTTGGCTTTTATGCCATTGCACCAATTCGGCATAGTCGAAATAAACAGGGGCTTGTCGTGTAGTTCCAGCTTTGTAAGGCTTTGGGAATGTTGGGTCTTTTGCTATCAGTTTGCGTAATCCCTCTGCGGTTAGGTCTAGCATCTGACAAGTGGTTTTTTGAGATACTCGTAGCGGTTGTGCGTGAGTAGGTAAAGCATGAATTTGCATTTATAAGTCCTCATATCGGTATGAGGTTATTTTTATTTTTTGATAACATGAACAAATACTATACCGCTAAAAAAATAAGTGGTCATATCTTATATTTCTGATTTATATACAATTAAATCACTCAATTTCTTTCAATATTTAATTTTTTCACGCCTTAATTGAATCTTTAATGGAGAATATGGGCTATTTTCTAGCATCTGATCTATTCGTCTTTGCTTTCGTTTCTTATCAGCTTGCATTTTTTGTTTATTGGGTAATTCTTCAAGCTCTCTAATCCATCCAATCACTAAGGGTGGATTTTGTACACTATCAGTGTATTTCTCATCTAATAGATTCTTTGTTTCTGCACTTGCACCTTTTAAGCGCATACCTGTCAATATATTAAAAAAAGATTTTTCAAATTCTTTTAAAGTTGTATTTATTTCTTTTTCGAATTTTTCAGGCTCATTTTTAAATTTCACCCAATCTATCACTGTACGTTTGAATTTATTCCACTCTACTTCTGCCTTTTGCCTAGTAAGCGCATATCTATTTTTATTCGCAATTTTCGCACCTTTTGACTGACCTGTTGTACTTCTCAATTTATACTTCGGTTTTCCTGTAGGAGATAAAACCTTTAAAATTGCTAACTGATTTTTAGCATAAGACAGGTTACTTAATTGAGTGTCAAAGTCCATCGTTTTAAAGTTTCTAAAAAAATGTTCTGCTGTTTCCAATCCCAAATACATAGCTAAGTAATAATCTAGATTTGCTTTTTTATCCTTTTTTGGCTCAACGAGCTGTATGTTAAGTCCATTTTTTTTAAGATATGTTATGACTTCATAATCGATATCACTAAAGTCATAAGAATGATCATAACATTGCACAATATATGAGATATCATCTTGTACATCATACATTTCACTACGAATTTTATTGAAAACTCGTTCTTGAAAATCAAAAAATTGATGACGCGCTTCTTCTGGGTCTAATTCATATGGATTAATTTCCATCATATTTACTCATTCCCAAACTAATGAAATTCAAAAACTATATAGTGCCTTATATTTGCATATGCTCAACTTATTCAACAAAAAGAAAATTATCAATTTTGCGTATGCAATAAATAAGAAATACGTTTTTAAAATGTCATTTTGGTCAATAAAATAAGTACTAATCCAAATATTCAGACTTTCCAGCACTCATATGGCTAGCAATTTCCTATTCTGTAACTCATTCACCCTATACAAAATTCAGCAAAAAATAGGTTCAAAAGTGGTTACAGCCTAGAATTCAAATTTAATATTTACAAAACAGTATCTTATTAAATTTCATACATTCATTTTATACCGTTAAACCCTGTTTAAAATTAAGTTAAAGTCACAAAACCACGTCCTTAAAATTTAAAATAATTCAATAAAAACAACTGTGTAACCTGTTAAATAAAAAGTGTTACAGCTTTTTAAAATTAATTTCTTATAAAACAATGATGTAACCTTGTAACACCTGTAACAGTCAAAAAAATGGCATATCCGTAAAATAGAAAAATTAGAATTTTTGGAAAATTCGCAATTTAAAGGCTGTTTTTGCGTATGCAATTTCTGCCTAATTAAGCAATGAATGAACTTGTCATTTCAGCCAATTTAAGCTTAATCAATTTCGCATATTTAATATTAATTACACCCTGCTTTGCCTGCTCCATTAATGAAAAGCTAAACTCCATCGGGCTAATAAATTTCTCTTGATTGGCTTCTAGGTAATCACTCCACCAACAAAGCATCATTCTACGTTCTTCCATAAACTCCGCATGGTGCATATAAGCCAATCTTACGCCATTACGTTCTTGGTGGCTCATTTGCTTCTCTACTGCATCCTCAGTGAATAAAGTGCTTTCAATCAATGCACCACAAGCCATCCCCCTAAAGCCATGAATACATACATCATCTTGCGTGCTGTAACCCATGCGCCTAATCATGTCATTGACTGTGTTTTCACTCAAAAAGCCAGCCATATCTACACTGTTAGGAAATACATTTAAGGAAATACCGCTATAGACTTGTGTTTCTTTTATGAGCTTCAATGCTTGTGGAGATAAAGGAATAAGATGCTTTTCTTTCATCTTTGCGCCTCTGTGAGAATCTTTATATCCAGCAATCAATTCCCTTGTAGGCGGTATGGTCCATATCTTTTTATCAAAATCAAATTCATTCCAGCGTGCAAAGCGTAGCTCACTAGATCGGGCAAAAGTATGTAAGGCAAATTCTAAGCACAACTTAGTAATTGGGTTGCCTCCGTCATTTCTTAAACGGCTGAAAAACTCAGGTAATCGTGCCAATGGCAATTTAGGATAGTGCTTAGTTTTTCTTGTAATCGTGATTGCATCACTCAACGCCACGGCTGGGCTAAGGTCAATATATCCCTTAGTGATGGCATAAGCGAAAATTCCCGAAAATCTTTGGCGTGTTTTACTCACGATTTCCAAATAGCCCTTTTCTTCAATCTTACTCAGGACGTTATACAAATCTCGGGTTTTAATCGTGTCTATTGGCTTGCTACCAATAACTGGGAAAACGTACATTTCAAAATTACTTAAGGCTTTTCTTGCCGTAGCTTGATTCCACTTGCCAGTCGCTACATAAGCCTCATGCCAATCACGTGCAATACGTTCAAAACTGAACTCATCGCTATTCTTGGCTTCCTCAATCTTTATTTGATTTATAGGGTCAATATTATTGGCTAATTGATTTAAATAAATGGCTCTACGTTCCCGAGCTTCTTTGAGTGTTAGTGCTGGATAGTTGCCTAATGTCATTAATCCATCTTTACCATTAGGACGTTTATATTTGAATCTCCAGACCTTTGAACCATTTTTACGGACAAATAAAATCAGACCTTGCCCATCATACAGGTTGTAATCTTTTTCTTTAGGTTTTGCGCTATCACATTGAGTAGAAGAAAGTGGCTTAATCTGTTTAGCCATAAGGTTTTCACTCCGAATGAGGATACGGAAGTTGACCGCAGTGAATATATCCTCAAATGTATCCTTATTATTCTACGCTGTATAGTGGTATATGTTTGTATGTTTCAGCATTTAAAAACAACAAAGCCCTGAATTATCAGGGCTTTCGAAGTTTATATGCTGTATGTTGGCATATAATTTTATATCTGTGGTCCCGAGGGTCGGACTCGAACCGACACGTCATCTCTGACAGCGGATTTTGAGTCCGCCGCGTCTACCAATTTCACCACCTCGGGAAGAGTGCGATGCTTTGTGTTGCGTATCATAACCTGTTTGATTTTATTGTCAAACACTAACTACCGCTTATTGCTCACTTTTAAATCACTCAGATATTTTTCTGCTTATAAACACGTGAACTCAGCGAGAAAACACAAAAAAGACTATACTACACCCAATTTTTTGCAATGTTTTAGATGTATGCAACTCTCCGACTTTTCGTTTGATCTTCCTGATGAACTTATTGCTCGCTACCCACTAGATAGCCGTAGCGCATCTCGCCTACTCCATATCGATGCTCAAGGTCAGTATCACGATCATGTTTTCACCGATATTCTTGATTTACTTGAAGAAGGTGATTTGCTGGTACTGAATGATACTAAAGTCATGAAAGCACGCTTAAAAGGCAAACGTGCTACAGGTGGTGCAATCGAAGTTCTGGTTGAGCGCATGTTAGACACCCACACTGCACATTGCCATATCAAATCAAGCAATTCGCCTAAAGCAGGCGCAGAACTGTATATCGGTGAAGATGACGTACCTGTCACCGTACAAGGCCGCCATGAAAATCTGTTTGTGGTGAAGTTTTCACAACCGATTTTGTCGGTGCTGGATCAATACGGTCAGCTCCCGATTCCACCTTATTTCAATCGTGAAGCAGAAGAGATTGATACCGAACGCTATCAAACCGTGTTCCACGATCCTGAAAAAATTGCCAGTGTTGCAGCGCCGACAGCAAGCCTACATTTCGACCAAGGCTTATTAGAAAAATTAGCCGCTAAAGGCGTGCAAAAAACTTTTGTGACCTTACACGTAGGTGCAGGCACCTTTATGCCTGTACGTACCACCGATATCACCAATCATATTATGCACAGTGAATGGTGTGATGTGCCGCAAGCCACAATTGATCTCATTTTAGAAACTAAAGCTCGTGGTAATAAAGTCATTGCTGTTGGAACGACTGCGACTCGTGCCTTAGAGAGTGCTGCGCAAGCTAATCAAGGTAAAATTGCAGCTTGGACAGGTGATACGCAAATCTTTATTTATCCAGGTTATCAATTCTGTATCGTAGATCGTTTGATTACGAATTTCCATTTACCAGAATCAACTTTGCTGATGCTGGTTTCTGCATTATCAAATCGAGACCACATTTTAGCGGCTTACCAACATGCTGTTGAACAACGCTATCGTTTCTTTAGCTATGGTGATGCTATGCTAGTGGATCAATTAAACACCTGATTTAAATAGAACGATGCCGATCGATACTGTAGAACAAGCCTTACATATAAGACGAAAAAAAAATGCGCAGGTTTTCCGCAATATTGCTCGGCTTTGGGATATAGGGCAAAAATCAGATAGTGATCAAGATTTGCTGGATGCTTTACATCCGTGGCGTGATGATCATAGCTTATGCTTTTTTAATGTATTGCCTTTTATTTTAGGCATTGTAAGCATCTGCACATTAGTATTTGGCTATTTTTTTCACCCACATATTCAGTATATCTTTAGCCTCCTCGCTGCCTTTTTGACTGGCTTTTTAGCGTATTTACTGTATGAGCCGAAAGAGCCACTCACACAGGTCATTACATATCTCGAACAACGCATGACCGTCTTACGTTATGGTCTGCAATTTCAACAGCTACCCGCTTATTTACCCATTCAAGCACAGCCATTATTGGTGATCAGTAGATTGAAGCAATTTTTCCCATTATTTAATCGTGGCACTGAATCTAACGAAATCACCCAATATGCTTCAACTACATGGCATGATGGTACGACTGAACATCAAGTTTTATTGTTTCAATATCACTATGTCAGTGAACTCCCCATTTTTCAGGAAGAAAATAGCAATCAGAAAATTGCCAAAGAAATTCACAAAGATCTATGGGGCGCTTTTATTTTTCAAATGCCTGCTTCAGGAATAGCGGTCAGCAATAAACGTTCTCGTTTTTTTGAACCATATACAAGTTCATGGCAAAGCAGCGATATTTTAATTAACCAAGAGCTAAATATTTTTGGGGTCGATCAACATCAATTAGCAAAAGAAATTAGTCCCAGCCTCACCTTAAAGCTACATGATTTTTTTCAACATTTTACTGGTGATTTAATTTATCATCATGAAGAGCAAATTTTGTGTTACCTCGGCGAACAAAACCTTTTCCAAACCGCCAGTAAACGTAGTGAAATCCATGATATTTCAGCATTACGTGGACATTTACGTACCATGACCATGCCGCAATATCAAAAGTTTCAACAGCTCATGCTGAATTTAATTAGCTAATCATTTAGCCATAACAATAAGGGGAATGACGATGACCGGTTTACTGATTTTTTTGGGAATTTTTGTGGTGCTGATCGTATGGGGCGTTTCTATTCGCAACAACATCGTACGGTATTTTAATGCCACCAAACGGGCATGGTCAGAAGTTGCCAACTTTGAGCGCCAAAAAGTAAAGACTTTAGAAGCATTGGAAGCAACATTAGATCGATATACTCAGTTTGAAAAATCAACTTTGGAAAAAGTGACTGAATTACGCCAACAAATTCTGAATCTGAATGTCAATGATACCGATATTTCTCAATTACAACAGATTGAGAAAATGAGTAAGGAACTGATTCGTAGCCTCAATGTAGTGGTGGAAAACTATCCCGAGCTGAAAGCTGATGCACTTTATAGCAAGATGATGGATGATATTCAGGAACAAAACGAGAATGTGGGTGCGGCAATCACGATATTCAACCGTAACGTAGAGTTGTTTAATAACCAGATCGAGGTGTTCCCCAATAACCTGATCAATACCCTCACCTTATCCAAGAAAGCCATTCGCCCGTTTAAGGATAATCTTGCAACTGAAAATTTTGACTATAAACCGAATTTTTAAAATTTATTTTTACTTGAATACAAGTCAATCTAAGCTTTATCTTGATTGGCTTTTTTATTTTTTAACTTACGCTACATTTAGTAGTAGAACTACACGCCATAATCAAGGAAAATAGCCGCTTTTGATCAGCGAACTGTTTTTTCGCCTTGATGGATGTGTCATGAAATTTGAAAAATTAGGTCAGTCGGGACGTGCCCGTCGTGGTCGACTTACATTAGAGCATGGTGTGGTTGAAACACCTGTATTTATGCCCGTGGGTACTTACGGTACAGTGAAAGGCATGTTACCTCGTGACATTGAAGAAATTCAGGCACAGATTATTTTAGGTAACACCTTCCATTTATATTTACGTCCAGGCTTGGAAGTGATTAAAGAGCATGGCGGTTTACACGAGTTTATCCAATGGGATAAACCAATTTTAACCGACTCAGGTGGTTTCCAAGTATTTAGCTTAGGCGCAATGCGCAAAATCAAAGAAGAAGGTGTAACTTTCCGTTCTCCTATCGACGGTTCAAAGGTGTTTTTGTCTCCAGAAATTTCAATGGAGATCCAACATGTACTGAATTCAGATATCGTGATGATCTTTGATGAATGTACTCCTTACCCTGCAACACATGAAGAAGCGCAAAAATCTCTGCAACTGTCTTTGCGTTGGGCTAAACGCTGTAAAACCCACCACCATGATGAGCTTAAGAATAAAAATGCCTTATTCGGTATTATTCAAGGCGGTATGTATGAAGACCTTCGTGATGAATCACTTAAAGGTTTATTAGAAGTTGGCTTTGATGGTTATGCAATTGGTGGTTTATCAGTTGGTGAACCCAAAGAAGAAATGATCAAAGTGCTTGATTATTTACCAAACAAAATGCCACAGGACAAACCACGTTATTTGATGGGTGTTGGTAAACCAGAAGACATCGTGGAAGCGGTTCGCCGTGGTGTCGATATGTTCGACTGTGTCATGCCAACCCGTAATGCACGTAATGGTCATTATTTTGTCACTGATGGTCTGGTAAGAATTCGTAATAGTAAATATCGTCATGATAAAGGACCTTTAGATCCACATTGTGATTGTTACACTTGTAAAAACTTCACCCGTGCCTATTTATATCATTTAGAGAAATGCGGAGAAATGTTGGCATCTATGCTCGGCACCATTCATAACTTGCGTTATTACCAAAGACTGACACAAGGGATGCGTGATGCATTAGATAACGGCACATTTGACGAATATGTTCAGGACTTTTATGCACGTCGTGGTCTAGAAGTTCCCGCTTGTCCTGAAGACTAATGTGAATGAATTGCATCAAGATTTGCGCCTGACCGCAAGACAAGGTA
Organism: Acinetobacter sp. WCHA45; assembly: GCF_002165255.2. Lineage (NCBI taxonomy): Bacteria > Pseudomonadati > Pseudomonadota > Gammaproteobacteria > Moraxellales > Moraxellaceae > Acinetobacter > Acinetobacter sp. WCHA45. The sequence goes on from NZ_CP028561.1 coordinate 2,217,056, forward strand.
CATTGCAAAACGAATTGGAATTTTATTATTAATTTTTGACTTTTTAATTTTAGGAAATCGAAATGAGCTTTTTAATTTCTACTGCTCACGCTGCTCCAGCGGCTGCACAAGGCCCTAGCCTGATGGCAAACTTGTTGATGATTGCTGTATTTATTGGGATCTTCTACTTCTTGATTTGGAGACCTCAAGCAAAACGTGCTAAAGAGCATCGTTCTTTAATCGAAAGCTTAGGTGTGGGTAGTGAAATCGTATTTGCAGGCGGTTTGATGGGAAAAATCACCAAACTTGATGGTGACTTTGCAGTCGTTGAACTCAGCCGTGGTGTCGATGTAAAAATTCAACGTGCGAGTGTCATTTCAGTATTACCTGAAGGCACACTAAATAACCTTTAATCATAAGATAGTCGTGCCTCAGCACGACTTTTTCATTTAAGAAGAAAGCGAATGCGTTACCCTGCATGGAAATATTTACTGATCCTTGTGGTACTTGTGATCAGTACGTTATATGCACTTCCTAGTTTGTATCCAGATGAACCTGCTGTCCAAATTTCAGGCGCTAAAGCAGGCACAAAAATAGATCAAACCATTGTGCAAAAAGCGGAGCAGATTTTAAAAACTGCCAACATTAGCAGTCACGACAATAGCTTCACCAATAATGCGGCATTATTACGATTAAACTCTTCAGAAGCACAGTTAAAAGCCAAAGAAGTGTTGCGCCGTGACTTAGGTGATGACTATGTGGTTGCACTCAACCTTGCACCAACAACACCAGAATGGTTGCGAAAGATTGGGGCTAAACCGATGAAACTCGGTTTGGACTTACGTGGCGGTGTACATTTCTTGCTTGAAGTCGACATGGATAAAGCGATTGGTCAGCGTATGGAAACATCTGCGACTGATTTGCGTCGTCAATTTCGTGACAACAAAATTAAATTTAATAACCTTGCTTTAAGTAATAACACCATTACGATCCAATTTGCTGACAATACAGATCGTGATGCCGCAGCAGATTTTTTACGTCGTAACAGTAATGAGTTTACTCAACAAGCCATTGCAACGACATCTGGCGCGACTCTAAAACTGAATTATACAGATACTCGTCGTCAAGAAATTCAGTCTTATGCAGTCAACCAAAACTTAACTACATTACGTAATCGTATTAACGAACTTGGTGTAGCAGAAGCATTGGTACAAACACAAGGTAGTAACCGTATCGTGGTTGAGCTACCGGGTGTTCAAGATACTGCTGAAGCAAAACGTGTATTAGGTCGTACCGCGAACTTAGAATTCCGTTTAGTTGCTGACAGTAATGATCAATATATTGATCAATACACTGGCAAATATAATGGTCAACCACTTCCACCGGGTACTGAGGTTTTTGCTTATCAATCTCTGGACAGCGGTCGTCAACTTCTTTTACAACGTAATCGTATTTTGACAGGTGAGCGTGTTCAAAATGCAAGCTCTGGTTTTAGTCAAGATTCTGGCGGCGCTGAAGTAAATATCACCCTAGATACCGCTGGTGGTAAGCTCATGGCAGATGCAACACGTAATGCCGTGGGTAAACGTATGGCAGTATTGTTTATTGAAAATAAACAAAAGATCTCTTATGTTGCTGATCCTAAGACGGGTGCTCAAACTGAAGTACGCACACCATATACAGAATCTGTGGTCATCAATGCGGCAACTATTCAAGCGGTATTGGGCTCACAATTCCGTATCACTGGCTTAGATTCACCTCAAGAGGCAGCAGAACTTGCCTTGATGCTTCGAGCAGGTGCTTTAGCTGCACCAATGTACTTTGTAGAAGAGCGTGTTGTTGGTCCAAGTCTTGGTCAAGAGAATATTGATAAGGGTGTGTTATCGACTCAAATCGGTTTCTTATTGGTTGCAATTTGGATGGTTGTTTTCTTCCGTCTGTTTGGCTTAATTGCAAACTTTGCCTTGGTATTCAACCTTGCCATGATTTTAACTTTTATGTCATGGATTGGTGCTTCCCTCACCTTACCAGGTATCGCGGGGATCGTCATTGGTATTGGTATGGCGGTTGATGCCAACGTACTGATCTGCGAACGTATACGAGAAGAAATGCTTTGGGGCGCCTCCCCTAAACAAGCCATTATCGCGGGTTATGATCGTGCCTATAACACCATTTTCGACTCGAACTTAACCACTTTCATCGTGGCATTTATCTTGTTCGCAATTGGTACAGGTCCAATTAAAGGCTTTGCGGTCACCTTGATGATCGGTATCGTATGTTCAATGTTTACGGCGATTACTGTGACCCGTGCTGTCGTCCAGCTCATTTATGGCAAACGCCGTAATTTGACTAAGTTGAGTATTTAAGGAGATTCACATGACTGATCTGACTCAACAAGACTCAAAACAATACGGTCGCCCAGATGATCTAAAAATCATTCCTTTCATGAAGATTGCTAAACCTGCTGCAATCTTCTCGATCTTGATTACCCTTGCGAGCGTTTTCTTTATCGTCACCAAGGGGCTGAATCTTGGTTTGGACTTCACTGGAGGTATCTCTGCTGAACTCAACTACAAAGAAGCTGTTCAACCCGCTCAAGTCGCTCAAGCACTCGATAAAGCAGGCTTTAAAGACGCCGTTGTACAAACATTAGGAAGTAATAAAGACCTGATTGTACGTATGCCAGTGCAAGAAGATCTTAAAGTTGAAGATCTAAACGATACCATCACTAAAGCAGTCCAATTGCCAAATAACCAAGCAGAAGTTCATAAAGTTGACTCTGTTGGCGGTCAAGTAGGTAATGAGCTTTATATCCGCTCTGCAGGTGCGCTTGCACTTGCTTTGATCTTAATGCTGATCTACGTCACCATTCGTTTCGAGTTTAAACTTGCAATGGGTGCCGTAATCTCATTATTTCACGATATCGTAATTATCATCGGAACGTTTGCATTGTTCCAATGGCAATTTGATTTAACCGTGCTTGCAGCAATACTTGCGGTAATGGGTTTCTCACTCAACGATAACATCGTTGTATCGGATCGTATCCGTGAGAACTTCCGTAAAATTCGTGGAGCAACACCACGTGAAATTGTAGATATCGCATTAACAGAGACCTTGCGCCGTACGATCCATACCTCAATGACGCTATTACTTGTGGTTCTTGCCATGATGTTTTGGGGAGGTGATGGTTTACATTGGTTCTCAATTGCAATGTGTGTGGGTATTTTTATTGGTACGTACTCATCTATTTATATTGGTACAGCATTTGCTTTATGGCGTGGTTTAAATCGTCAAGATTTTATTGTCCAAGTTAAACCTGAATTTGATGAAGAAGAAATTCCTTAAATCTGAATCATCGTAAAATTCAAATCAAAAAAGCCAGCATAATGCTGGCTTTTTTGATTAAGATTAGAGCACGGGGTTGTACGTTCTTCATTTATCAATGTTGAATCATTTGAATCTGCGGAAATTGAAAACCGCGACAAGACTGCTCTGCACCCCATGCGATAGTCAGCACGATCTTCTGATTTAAAACAAAATTTTGATAAGCAAATGTTCCAATCAAAGGATGAGTACACATTCCACCATCATGTGATGGATGAACTTGTGTATTTAGACTATTTAAATCCAGTCTAATTCCAAAACCTGATGCTTTTAGAATTGCTTCCTTAGTCGTCCATACTCTGAGCCAATACTCTGGGTCTTGATCTTGTTGCAACCATGCTTGATATTCTTCAGGATGAAAGGCATGTTGAGCCAAAGCATCAAAACGAACTTTCCGATCCAACTCTTCCACATCAACACCAATCTCTTTCACACGCTCGCTCATCGCCAAAGCATAATATTGTTGACTATGTGAATGATTAAATTCCAAGGTATGAGAGCTTAAAAATGGCTTACCGTATTCATGTTTTGAAAATTGTAGATCAGTCGTTAAACACTTTAATTTATTTGCCAGAAGGTGATCCCGATAGGCTTTAATCTGTTGTTTTTGATAATCATTAAACGATCTAAAATCTGAGAAATCTGCTTTATCTCGCTCAAGAAGTGAAGCCAAAGCTTGAATATGTATTTCAATTTTACGTATCACCATCAGCTTCACTCAACAAAACATCGTTCAATATAAACCTGATTGTATAAAAACTTAGAAGATTATAATCAAGCTTATTTCGTTTAATCGCCTAACTTAAGACTTCATTCGCAAGTGCATGAGCAACTTATCTCATGAGTCACATTAAAAGCATAAAAAAACCCAAAACAATGTTTGGGTTTTAACGGCAAAATCAGCTTAACGCTTAAATTTTTTCTCAGCCTTTTTAAATTTCTGTATATAACGACGTTTACGTGCTGCAACACGCTCATCAACTTGAGATTTGCGACCTTCAAATGGGTTTTCTGAGGTTTTAAAATCAATACGTACTGGTGTACCTTCCAGCTTGTACACTTTACGGAACACGTTTTCCAAATAACGACGATAATCAGCAGGTGTTTTATCTACTTTGTTACCATGAATCACGATTGTAGGTGGATTTTGTCCGCCCATATGCGCATAACGCATTTTAATACGCTTACCACTAATCATTGGTGGTTGATGCGCGTCAGTCGCGTCATTCAAAATCTGCGTTAATTTTGCTGGTGACACTTTCAAATGTGATGAATCATAAGCACGATGAATGGTTGGGTATAAATCACCCACACCAGTTCCATGTAATGCCGAGATTAAATGTACTTTCGCCCAAGGAATAAAGTCAAAACGGCGATCAACATCAAGCTTACATTGCTTACGATCATATTCAGTCATGTTGTCCCATTTATTAATGGCGATTACCATGGCACGACCAGCTTCTAATGCATAACCAATTAAATGTAGATCTTGCTCAACGACCCCTTCACGTGCATCAAGCACGACGACAATCACGTGAGCATCTTTGATCGCTTGTAATGTTTTCACGATTGAGAACTTCTCAATCATTTCATCCACTTTACCTTTACGACGCACGCCCGCAGTATCAATCAACGTATATTGACGACCATCACGCTCATAAGGAATATAAATTGAGTCACGTGTAGTACCGGGCTGGTCAAATGCAACTACACGCTCTTCGCCAAGCAAGCGGTTGACTAAAGTTGACTTACCTACGTTAGGACGACCAATAATCGCTAAACGCAAACCTGTATTTTTGTTATGTTCTTCAGGATTTTCATCTTCTGGTACTTCAGCTAATACTTCCTCAAGCATTTGCTGCACACCACGACCATGGCTGGCCGCAACTTGAATAGGTTCTCCCATACCAAGTTTATAGAATTCAACTAGCGCTGCTTCTGCATGAACACCATCAACCTTATTGGCAACTAAATAAACTTTCTTACCTAGTGTACGCAATTCACGGGCAATCTGTTCATCTGATGCCAACAAACCTGCACGTGCATCCACAACAAAAACAATGATATCTGCTTCATGGATAGCAGTTTTTGACTGCTCCGCCATGTATGAGTCAATACCGCCTTCATTCTCACCAATACCGCCAGTATCAACGACGATGAATGATTTATTTTGATACACCGCATCGCCATATTTGCGGTCACGAGTTAAACCAGCGAAGTCAGCAACCAAAGCATCACGACTTTTAGTGATTTGGTTAAATAGCGTTGATTTTCCGACGTTTGGACGACCAATAAGCGCAATAACGGGTTTCATAAATTAACCTTAATTCAGACGAGCCATCATTGATGACATCGTATCAGAAACAGTATGGAAGATTTTGGTGATCAAATAATCACAATAAAAATTCGGGGTTTTGTTCAAACAAATACCCCGATCATTCTTTTATTAGCAATTGCTAATTAAATATTTTACCACAAGCTAAGGCAAAATTAACGATTCTGCCAAATGCTTAATGCACCTTTTCGAGTTGCAACGTAAAGCTGATTATCAATCACACGCAATGAACGGACTTCACCACTGGTTTTCGCACGACCAATCAACTTCCCTGTGTTTGGATCAATCAAATGAATAACTCCATCTAAATCGCCAACCACAAGGTTCTGTCCAAGCATCACAGGATTACTTAATTGACGGTTAAGTAATTCCTCATTCTGCCAAAGAAGTTCGCCTGTCGCTAAATTATAAGCTTTCAATTTTCCATCTGCAGTCGAGACAAAAACTTTATCACCTGAAACTTCAGCGCTATTCGTACTACTTGCATCTTCACTCCACACCACACGCTGTGTCGTAAGATCAGTAGTTGTCACTTGCCCTTGGAAACTGGTTGTTACCAGATATTGACCTGCAACAACTGGGTCACCGACCACATCAATCAAACGTTGAATATCCGAACGACCATCACTTACTGCAACTCGACGTTGGAAACGCAGCACGCCACTGATTACATCCAATGCATAAACATAAGCATTCGCTGATGCAACAACGACTGTACGTTCATCTAAACGAACGGGTGCAGGTTGACCACGTAAACTAAACTGAACGTTTGGTAATTTATATGCCCACACTTGCTGTCCAGTAACAGTATCATGCGCAAATACAGTCCCGTCATTTGCAATCGTAATAACTCGTCCCGATTGAATGAGTGAAGGAGACAAAATCGCACCAGATAATTTGGCAGACCATTTTTGGCTACCAGTAGTCTGATCTAAGGCAAATAACTCACCTTTACGATTACCAATAATGACAATACCCTCACCTGCTTCTACACCAGCAGTAAGTTCTTGCTTAGTAACCTTACTTTTCCAAAGACGCTGCTTAGCTTTATAAGCAGAAACCTGACCATCTGGATCAATCGCAAAAATTACACCGTTATCTGTATCTAACTGCAAGCGTAAAGCTTCTGCTGCATTTGTCGACGAAACACTTTGAGAAAAGACCAGATTTAAGCCTTGCTGTTGCGTAATTTTTGGCAACGGATTCGGTTTCACTTCTTTTACTTTATTGGTTGAACATCCAAATAATAAAGCTGAAGCAATTGCAATTGCCAAAGGTAATTTTAGTTTGTTCTGCATTAAGACTCATCCACTTTGGTATCTAAGATCGGGCGCTCAATTTCAGGATCATCTACTAAAATACCAACGCTTTCGAGTTTAATTTGTAAAAGCTGACGCTCTTGTTTACGTTCAATGAGGCTATCCCAAGCACTTTGATATGCTTTTTGCGCCGATGCAGTATCTTTCTTTGCAACAAAAATATCACCACGTAACTCTTCTGCAGTTGCTTTAAACGCTGGTTCAGTCACGTTTGATAAGGTTTTCAGCGCCTCATCATATTTCTTTTGTGCTAATTGTGAATCCGCTAAACGTATTTTTACAATTTGCAGCAAACCCGCATCTTTAACTTTTGAGTTTTCAACTTTCTTTAATGCTTTTTCAGCTGCAGCATAGTCTTGTTTATCATAAGCAAGCTTCGCCAAGATAAATTGGGTTTGAATCGCCTGAACCGAGTTAGCATCATCTTTCACAATTTTATCTGCTGCTTCAGATACTGTAGCGAAAGCATTTGGTTGACCTGATGCAGCCTTAGCTTCGTCCATCAATTTTTGTACTTTCGCCGTTTGACTCTGTGCCTCAGCTAAATTTTTCTTTTGCCAATATTCCCATCCGAAAAAGGCAATCAGGGCAATGAGAATTCCGCTAATCATGGCAGAACCATATTTTTTGGCAAACGACTTTAACTGGTCGAGTTGTTCTTCATCACTTACACTCATGTGATTGTCCTTTTCCTAAATATTGTGCAATTTATTGTTTAAATTTTTCGATAAAAAACGGAACTAACTCAGTCAGGCTCACCTGTGACTGTTCAGCCGTGGCAAGTTCCTTGACCAAGAGCTGCTGTGAATCCCACTCGCGCTCACCTAAAATCACTGCATAGATTGCACCCGATTGATCAGCCTTTTTCATTTGGCTTTTCATACTGCCTTGTGAACCTGTTTTCAGACGAATTGAGCTGTTTGCTGCTTCTAACTGGTCACGGATTTGCTCTGCTAATACTAAAGCTTTAGCTTGAAATGCAGGCTCAGCCAATAAAAACACTTCACAATCACGTACTTCTTGGGCTTGTTCAACCTGCTCAAGCAACAATAGTAAACGCTCCATCCCCATTGCAAAGCCAACAGCAGGTACAGATTGATCTGCTTTACCTTTCAGTTGTCCTACCAAGCCATCGTAACGACCGCCTGCACAAACCGTTCCTTGTGAACCTAACATGGTGGTGGTCCATTCAAATACAGTTTTGTTGTAGTAGTCCAAGCCACGTACTAACTTCTGGTTAATTACAAACTCAATGCCTGCATCAGTGAGGTACTGTTGTAACTGTTGGAAATGATTGATCGAATCTTCTTTTAAGAAATCATGCAACTTGGGTGCATTTTCCAGAATCTTCTGGGTGGATTCGCTTTTAGAATCAAGGATACGCAATGGATTGGTGGTCAGGCGACGTTGCGAGTCTTCATCCAGCGCGTCTTTATGCTGGTTTAAAAACTCAACCAGTGCGACACGATATTCTGCACGCTCATCGGTTTCACCCAAGGTATTTAACTCTAAGCGAACCTTGTCTGCCACTCCCATACGTTTCCATAAACGTGCGGTCATGAGAATAAGTTCAGCATCAATATCAGGCGTTGCCACCCCAAAAGTTTCTACCCCAAATTGGTGGAACTGACGATAACGACCTTTTTGTGGTTTTTCATAACGGAACATTGGGCCCACATACCAGACTCGTGGCGTTGCACCACGTAGCAAGTTATGTTCCAGCATCGCACGCACACAACCTGCGGTTCCCTCTGGGCGCAAGGTGAGTGATTCTGGCGGTGTTCCCTTATCGAAAAAGGTATACATTTCCTTTTCAACGATATCGGTTGCATCACCAATGGCACGCTTAAACAAACCCGTTTGTTCAACAATCGGCAATCTAATTTGCTGATAACCATAAGCATCCATTAAAGATGCTAATTGTTGTTCCAGACTTCTCCAAGCAGCAGTTTGTGTTGGAAGGGTGTCATTAAAACCTTTGATAGCAACAATTGAACTCATGACCTACTCAAAAACTTGTGCGGATAATTTCTTTGGACTTAGCTTCTTCAAGCTCTTGAACACGTTGACGAACCATTGTTTCAATTTCATCAACCAACTGATTTGTGTCAATTAAATGACTTTTTTCACCATTACGATAGACCAGTGAACGTGGTGATGCGCCAACGATACCGATATCCGCCTCTTTAGCTTCACCAGGACCATTCACTTTACATCCAATCACGGATAAATCCATCGGTGTACGGATATCTTCTAGGCGCTCTTCCAAAGCCTGCATCACTTGAATCACATTAAATTCCTGACGTGAGCAGCTTGGGCAAGCAATAAAGTTAATACCATTTGAGCGTAAGCCCAACGATTTTAAAATATCAAAACCGATTTTAATTTCATCCTCAGGTTCAGCCGCGAGCGAAATACGCATAGTATCGCCAATGCCTTCCATCAACAGTCCGCCCAAGGCAATTGCTGATTTGACTGTACCCGTACGGTAAATCCCTGCTTCAGTCACACCAAGATGCAGTGGATTATCTATCTGTTGAGACAGCAAACGATAAGCATCCATCGTTAAAAATACATTCGATGCCTTAACGCTGACCTTGAACTCATGGAAATCTAAACGGTCGAGAATATCGATATGACGCATCGCTGACTCAAGTAAGGCCTGCCCTGTCGGCTCACCATATTTCACTTGTAAGTCTTTTTCCAGAGAACCTGCATTCACACCGATACGAATCGAAATACCATGATGTTTTGCTGCAGCAACGACTTCACGTACTTTCTGATCCGAACCAATATTACCAGGATTAATGCGCAAACAATCTGCGCCATAGTCCGCAACTGCTAAAGCAATACGATGATCAAAGTGAATATCAGCAACCAATGGTACAGAGACTCGTTTTCGAATTGCCCCAAAAGCTTCTGCTGCTTCCATTGACGGTACAGAAACACGCATGATATCCGCACCTGCATCTGCACAGCGCTGGATTTGCGCTACAGTTGCATCCACATCACAGGTTTCAGTATTGGTCATACTTTGAACACTAATCGGGGCATCACCACCGACATACACTGAACCAACACGAATTTTACGTGTTGGACGGCGTTTAATTGGATTCACAATCATCGTATAGCTCTACTCTTTGGCATTAACGAGACAAACGGAATTCTGCTTTTCCATTAACCGTATATGGAGACAAAGATATTTGCTCCTGATTCAAGGTCAAGGATACAGCTGTTGCATCATCTAAACGAATTTGGAATGGTGATTCACCACTCAAAGTTAATGTAGATGCTTGACGACCTGTTGCTAATACTTTACCTGTTGCATCAACGATATGCACAGATGTTGGTCGACTAAAGTTCAAAACTAATTGGTCGCCAGAAGTTACGTTCGTTGTGGTTCCCATCGGTATAATTTCGACATCAGAACTTTTTGCTTTCGGCGCTTCAACTTCTGCATCATCTTTGTGGCTTGATGTCCAATTTTGTACAGCCATCACTGCCAACCAAGCTAAGACTAAAACAGCAGCTAAAATAGCAATACGCTTCAACCATTTACGGTTACGTACACTTTTCGATCCAGCAAGCTTGCCCATAGTCTTGATTGGGGAGTTGCTCAGGGCATGATTGGCCTTGAGACCTGTGTCATTGGCATAGATTTCATCAAAACGCTGGATGATGGCACTGGCATCTGCATTGAGCAGTTTTGCATAGGCACGGTAATAGCCTTTGATGAATGTGGCTTCGGGCAAGGATTTATAGTCATCTTGCTCTAATGCCGTTAATGTTTTAACGGGCATATTCAATACGCTTGCAATTTCTTCAAGTTCTTTCTTTTGTGCAATACGAATTTGACGCAAATACTCACCAGGTCGTTGAATATTTCCTAACGTTGACGATGGCGAGGTTGAGCCAGTTGGCTGATGTGAATTTGGATTTATTTCCATACGGCCTCAGTACTGTACTGTAATTGCAAATAACGTTGATATTCTGGACTCTCAGGAAATAATGCTCGTAATTGATTCACTAACACTTGCATTCCTAATTGATCCGCACTCGCTCGAGCAATGCGTAAACCAATCCAAAGTGCACGTGCACCTTGGTTTTTTTGCCCCACATTACGAACATACTGTTCGTATAGTTGCGATGCATCTCTATTATTTTGTTGCAAATAGAAAATTTCTGCCAACTCTAACATTGAAATAGTTGCATTACGATTTGCTTGTAGCGCTTGTTTGAATGCTTTTTCAGCATTCGCAACATCGCCTAACTTTAAATAGATTCGCCCCAAGTTTTCCAACGATTGAAATCGCTGTTCATAACCTAAGGTTGCACCTGCACGGGTAAATTGCTCAATCGCTTCATTATAACGTTGCATTTGATACAAATATGTACCGTAATTATTACGAGCTTGTGCATTATCTGGTTCTGAAGAAATCGCACGCTTAAAATAAGCATCTGCTTTTTCCATATTAGGTTTACTGCCTTCTTGTTGCAGTAGAATCCCCATCATCATATTTGCGTTTGCATCACGCGAATCAATATTTAAAGCTTGATCAAGAGAACGTTTAGCGGAATCCAAATCACCTGTACGAATATATTCAGCAGCCAGTTGAGAACGAACTTGAACAGCCTTTTCTGGGTCTTTCTTCAACCCTGTCGAAGATTGACAAGCGGTTAAACCCATTACAGTAAACACAACAGTAGTCGTTATAATCGTTTTTAGTCGAGTTGTATTCAACGCTATATCCCCAAGTTTTATCCTTGTGTGCGCAAAATTTCTTGTCGTTGCGCCACTTTCTTCTTCCACTGTTCCGCACGACGCGTACGGTCAGCAACCTGTCCTACCAATTGACCACATGCAGCATCGATATCATCGCCACGTGTCTGACGAATCGTACACACAAATCCGGCGTCAGACAAAGTTTTTTGAAAAGCAATGATGCGATTACGACTCGAACGTCCGTAAGGTGCATGTGGAAATGGATTAAATGGGATTAGATTGATTTTACTTGGCAAGTTTTTCAATAATTTTAATAATTGCTGTGCATGCTCAGGCTGATCATTGACACCCTCCAACATCACATATTCGATAGTGACATGGCGACGTGAGCTTTCATTACCCTCTTTAGCTAAATAACGTTGGCACGCAGCAATAAGTTGCTGTAATGGATATTTTTTATTAATAGGAACCAATTCATTACGTAGTTCATCATTTGGTGCATGTAATGAAATCGCAAGTGCAACATCGATGTCTTGCGCTAATTGATCAATTTTTGGAACAACACCTGATGTTGATAAAGTTACACGGCGTTTAGACATTCCGTAGGCAAAATCATCTAACATTAACTGCATTGAGCTGAGTACTGCATCGTAATTAAGTAAAGGTTCACCCATACCCATCATGACCACATTGGTCACGGTACGTTCACGCTCAGCAACAGGCACATCTTCCATATAAGAATAATTTGCCATCCACAACTGACCGATGATTTCTGCTGGTGTTAGATCACGTTGGAAACCTTGCTTACCCGTCGAACAGAATGAACAATCCAGTGCACAACCCACTTGTGATGAAATACACAGGGTTTTACGTGTACCTGTTTTATCTTCCGCAGGAATCAGTACGGTTTCAACCAGAGAACCTTCACCATCACCTACACGAAATACCCATTTACGGGTACCATCTTTAGAATAGTTACGGTGCACCACTTCAGGTGCTTTGATTTCGCAGATTTTTTCTAATTTTTCACGTAATTTTCCTGAAATATTACTCATTTCAGCAAAATCAGTGACGAAAAACTGGTGTATCCATTTCATGACTTGACCGGCACGAAACTTCTTTTCGCCTAAGTCTTCAAAGAATTTTTCTAATTCAGCTCTGGACATGCCAAGTAAATTTACTTTCTTATCGGCAGCTTGAACGACAGACGTAGTTAAAGACTGTTGTTTTTCATCGACATTCTCAGATGAAACGACCACTACAGAACTCATGTATATTTACCTAAACGATATCAGCGCTAGAAAATGTTGTGTGTTTTTCACACAACTCAATCTATAAAAAATAAAAAACCAGATAAGTAGTATACCACTTATCTGGCTTGAATACTTTGGATTAACGAGTGCGTGGGCAGATCTCGTTATCAGCAAAGAAGTAAGCGATTTCACGCTCAGCAGAAGCAACTGAGTCAGAACCGTGAGCAGCATTTTCGTCGATGCTTACAGCGAAATCAGCGCGGATTGTACCTGGAGCTGCTTCTTTAGGGTTTGTAGCACCTAAGATTTCACGGTGAGCAAGAACTGCATTTTCGCCTTCAAGAACAGAAACAACAACTGGGCCAGAAGTCATGAATGCAACTAAATCACCAAAGAAACCACGTTCTTTATGCTCAGCATAGAAACCTTCAGCATCAGCTTGAGAAAGGTGTTTCATTTTAGTTGCAACAATTTTTAAACCCGCTTTTTCAAAACGAGCAAAAATGTCACCAATGTGGTTTTTAGAAACTGCATCTGGTTTTACGATAGATAAAGTACGTTCAATCGCCATGATTGACTCCTATTTATGGTGTAAACTAAAAAATTTGCCGCATTATACCGATGTCATCGCCAATAATCAGCTTGAATCTGTAAAAGTTCAGTGATTTCTGATGTTTTTTTAACGAACTTCATCCAACCAAGCCATTTGAATCGCTTCAAGTAAACCTTCCGTCGACTTATTTGGGTCATCATTAAAGTCTGGTAATGCACAAACCCAAGCATGTAAATCAGTAAAACGAATCCATTGAGGATCTACATCTGGGTGTGCTTCAGTAAGTTCGATTGCGATATCAATCGTATCTGTCCAACGTAAGCCCATTTGATAACCTAATTAACAGTTAGTGATTGAGCGTACTTTAACAAATCCCAAGATTTAAAAAATAGTCTTCTATCATTAAAACTCGTTAAATTATTCAAAGAATGATATTGAAGCTTGGTGCCAACAAAATAATACCGCTAGCGACAGATGCACCAATCACCGCCCCGACGATCACATCACTTGGGTAATGTAATCCTAAAATCATGCGGGACAATGCAACCAGAATCATAAATGGCAACATCAAGATTAATAACAACGGTTGGATATAGCCTAATGTAATAGTAACCATGACCGCATGCAAAGTATGACCTGATGGAAAACTAAAATGATCCAATGGTCGCTCGCCCAGTACAATCACTTGGTGAAATTGATAAGGGCGTGGTCGAGTCGTTTTATGCTTTAAAAACTTGTAAATCCCCGTACCAACAGAACCAGCAACGAGCAAATATAGAATTTGCAGACCGTATGCCAAACCTTGTGCGATCCATACTGATAACAACATGACATACCAAAATGGTCCATCACCCAAACGACTAATCGTTTTAAAAAATAAGGCAATGCGTTGTGACTGTGAGAGATGATTAAGGTATACACACCCTTTTAAATCTAGATCGAGTATTTTTATTTTTGCATTTTGAAATTTCATACTTTTCTCCTTTCTGAGGATACTTTAGGTAGAGTTCATAAGAGGTTCCTGCGCTACCTGATAAAGTGCTTGTTCTAATTGTTGTACAGGAAACTGCCAACTGCTTTCCTGTACAGTTTCACTTGCTAATAAACCCATTTTTCTCAGTTCTGGGAGAGCTGGCAAATGACAAATGGATTGGGTTAAATTTGCGGCCTGTCCGAGAGGACTCAACCAACCTGTAACACCATGTTTGACATGCTGATGCGCACATACGTAGTCATAAGCAATCACTGGTAATCCGCTAGCAATTGCTTCTAGCACTACATTTCCAAACGTATCAGCTTGACTAGCAAAGGCGAAAACATCTGCACTTGCATAAGCGGCTGAAAGATTCTTACCACTTAAGCTACCAGTAAAAATAATATCTTCTGATATCGCTAATTTACTCAAACGAATACGATCAGGCCCATCTCCAACAATTACAAATTTTGTATTTGCACCTTGCTGTCTCTGCCAAGCATGGAAAGCTTCAATTAAGACATCAATTTCTTTTTCTGGTGATAAGCGTCCAACATACAGCATTACACGGGTATCAGCACCTACACCCCATTGTTGGCGTAATTGCTGTGAACGATGTTTTGGGGAAAACTTCGCAGTATCAACACCTCGTCCAACAACAACTAAAGGACAAGTCACACCAAAACCACGTAGTGCTTGTTCCGTGTATTGACTGGGTACACACGTGACATCTGTACTATTATGAAACCATGTTAAGTAACGTTGAATCGGTTTGACTAAAAAAGCCAAGTCAAAGAAACGGCTAAAATCTTGGAAAGCTGAATGGAATCCACTCGATACGGCGATTTTTTTTGACTTTGCAGCTTGTAGTGCTATTAAACCTAATGGACCTTCAGTCACGATATGCACTACGTCAGGTGCGAACTGCTCAAATGCTTTAGAGACTTTAAGATATTGTGGCCAACCAAATTGAACACTTGGGTATTTTGGAATAGGCTGAGACATCACCAAGCATTCTTGTTCAGGGTTAAATTCTGTACAAATCGTTTTTTGTATAGGCCTGACCAATAGAATTTTATGTCCAAGCCGTTGTAGCCCCTGACATAATTGCATCATAGATAATGCTACACCATTAATTTCCGGTGGCCATGTTTCAGTGACAATTGCGATTCTCAAACGAGGGCGAACTAAATCCCGAAGTTCAGACAATTCATCTTGTTTATTTTTGAGTTGTTTCCTTTTAAAGTAAAATTTAAAACTTTCAGGAAACTGTTCTTGCTTTAGTAGAGATGTCGCGTATGTACTTTGCATATCGCCATCCATTCGTGTCGTTATTTTCATGCTTTTAGCTTATAAATATTTTTTGACACTTTAATGATCAGTGTATGACAGTTTTTTGACAGTCTTAAAATAGAAAATGCCCGATTTCAATATGAAAATGGGCATTTAAAAGAGATCACAGGCTAATCAAGCTAAAGGATTATCCACTGCGAAAAGTTGTTGATCTTCTAAACGATAGGCCACCAGTTGCTGCCCCCAAACACAGCCACCATCGACATTTTGAATTTGAGAGCTAATGGTTTTACCCTGCAAGGCCGCCCAATGTCCAAAAATAATTTGATGGGTTGTTGCAGCCTGACTATCAAACTCAAACCACGGCTGAAAGCCTGTTGGCATCGGCGCATCAAGTGCATCTTTAAAGTCAAACTCTAAACGCCCTTCGGCATCAGTCAAACGCATTCGGGTCAGATAATTAGTAATACAGCGCAAACGTGCCATACCTGTCAGCTCATCTAACCATAAATCAGGTTGTGAACCATACATCTCTGCAAGAAAACTATCTAAAACCAAAAGATCGTCATGACCAACTACCTGCTCGACTTCTTGTGCCAATGCCACAGTTTGTTCGGCATTCCAGATACACGGCACACCTGCATGGGTAATCAGAGTTTGATCATTCGGAGATAAACTCAATGGCTGTTTACGCAACCAATCAATCAGCTCATCGCCATCAATCGCATCAATCACGTCCTGAGTACGATCTTTATCTTTAACTTTTTTAAAACCACGAGCACAAGCAATGAGGGTCAGATCATGATTGCCTAGTACAGTTGCTGCAGCACCACGATCAGCCAGTTTTTTAATAAAGCGTAATGCGCCCACCGAGTTTTCGCCACGTGCAACTAAATCACCCGCAAACCATAAAAAGTCTTGATCTGGATCAAAGCGAATTTCTTTCAATAACGCTTTCAGCGCTTCAAAACAACCTTGTACATCACCAATGACATAGTTATAGCGTTTAGACATTAAGATACCATCTGATCAGAAAGTGCGACAAAATCAGCCAAGCTTAAGGTTTCTGGGCGCGCCATCGGATCAACACCTGCTTTTTCAAAGCCATCTTCTGCCAACATCCCTTTTAAGCTATTACGTAAGGTCTTACGCCGTTGGGTAAATACATGGCTGACTAAACGTGACAAAGCTTTTTCATTTTTTGCAATAATTGGCTTAGTTTCATAAGGTTCCAAACGAAATACAGCTGATGTCACTTTTGGTGGCGGATTAAATGAACCTGGTGGCACTTCAAATAAGAAAGTCGGTTTACAGTAATACTGGATCATTACCGATAAACGACCATATTCTTTAGTGTTTGGTGTTGCCGTAATACGATCAACCACTTCCTTTTGCAACATGAAATGCATGTCTTTGACCTTGTCACCAAACTCCAAGAGATGGAACAACAAAGGCGTAGAAATGTTATAGGGTAAATTTCCCACTACACGTAGTGGACGACCGTCTTGGAACAATTGCTTGAAATCATATTTTAAAGCATCAGCTTCAATAATGGTCAAACGTTCAGGATATGGCACACGTCCCGGTAAACCGGCAGCCAAATCACGATCCAGCTCAACCACGGTTAACGCATCACACTCGCCAATTAAAGGTGAGGTCAATGCAGCTAAACCCGGTCCAATTTCGACAATATTTTCACCCGCACGCGGATTCACTGAACGTACAATTTTGGCAATCACACGTTGATCATGTAAGAAGTTTTGACCAAAACGTTTTCGAGCCTGATGCCCTTCATCTTTAGGGTTTAGGGCATTAATTTGATACATAATAATTCCAACGTGAATAATTTACTCGCCCATTACTGACGAGCTAAATCAAGTGCTAAATCCACTGCAACCTGCAAACTTGATGCTTTTGCCTGTCCAGTGCCTGCAAGAGAAAGTGCTGTACCATGATCGACCGAAGTTCGAATAAATGGTAAGCCTAATGTAATGTTTACTGCTTCACCAAAGCCTTGTGATTTTAACACAGGTAAACCTTGATCGTGATACATTGCTAAAACAGCATCTACATCTTTTAGATTTTCTGGGGTAAATAAGGTATCTGCAGGCAAACAGAGACTCATCCCTATACCTTGTGCACGATAGCTTTCTAGCACTGGATTAATCACGTCGATTTCTTCTCGACCTAAATAACCATCTTCACCTGCATGTGGATTTAAGCCACAGACCAGAATGCGTGGTTGTGCGATTTTAAATTTGCTTGTTAAGTCCTGAATCAGAATATCAATCACTTGATGCAAACGCTCTTTAGTAATCGCATCAGATACATCTCGCAACGGTAAATGTGTGGTTGCCAATGCGACACGCAATGTTTTAGTCGCCAACATCATCACCACACGATCCACACCTGCAAACTCTTGGTAAAACTCAGTATGTCCGCTAAATAGAATGCTTGCATCATTAATAATCGACTTTTGCACTGGCGCTGTAGCAACCCCTACACTCCGCCCCGACATCGCATAGTCAGCTGAACGACGTAATTGCTCTAACACATAAGCAGCATTGGCTGAATCTAACTGACCTAAAATAACAGGTTTTGCTAAAGGCACATGCTCAACGAAAAGCTGCCCTGCTAAACTCGACCGTTTTTCGCCCTGAAATGGAATAAGTTCAACATCAATATTTAAATGTTTGGCGCGCTGCTGCAACATCTGAACATCAGCCAAAATAACGATCGGTCGCTCATCAACACGGTTTGCTAGACTTAGACAAATATCTGGTCCAATTCCGGCTGGTTCGCCAGAAGTGACATACAAAGGCAACATGACTCACCAATTCTAATTTTAAGCATTACGTTATAGTTTACCGAAAAAAACAATCCACTCCCCATATAAGCAAAAGTTTTTGAAAAAATATGAAGTGAAAATTTACAAGCTGATAAACAATAAATACAATAAATTTATTTTCACCAATAAATACAAGAATATAAACTATAAAAATAGAATTTAAATGCCACTAAAGAAAATCAATCGGAATAACATTAGAGCGATTAGATGCCACAACACAACGCTGATGAAACACTTAAAATGATTATCCATCAAGTTCTATTCCCTCTCAGCGCGCGCCCCCCCCTAAATAAGAAGCAATCAAGAAAGAGAATAAAACTAAATAGTGAACAATTTGTAATTTTTAAGGCTTTTTCGCTTTAGGCAGATTTTCAGGCACTAAATTAGAAGGTACAAATTCAACTTGACGAGTCCACGGGTTAATTTTTGGTTGTACCTTTTTCTCAGGTTGAACAACCGCCATCTCTTCTTTCTTTTCTACCGCAACAACCGCAGCACTACTCGGCTTCTCTATAAATGGATTTGCAATCGGCTCCTTTTTCTCTACAGGTTGAGGCTGCTGCACGAGTTGTGGTTCTTTCTTTTCTGGCAATGGAGGTGTATTTACTGGGTGAGAAGTATAAGGAGAAGCGATAGCACCTTGTTTTACAATAGTCTGCGATGATTGTTGATGCAGGGGAGCATTTGCTTGCTCTGAAGAACTTGAGGGTTGTGCTAAGGGGTTCGTTTGATCATCTGGTATTTCAAGTGGTTTCATTTCAGCAGTAACCATCATTGCTGGATCAACATGCTCACCACGACTCTCCAAGACTTCAACTTTACGACTTGTACCTTCTTTGGGCTGAAATTCAGAATAATTGGTTACACTGCCCTCATCGACCCATTTGTAGAGGCGTCGTGCATTCGCTTGTGTGGAACAAGCTATTACGCAAATAGCGACTACAATAATGTTTGTAGAAAACGACAATTTCATCAAATTCCCCAAAAGAAGAGGTAAATACTTCTACTTATTTCAAATAATTAATTCAAAATGATAGGTTAAATACCACCACCTCTCAAGCCAAAAAATGTAGCTCAAAATTAACGGCGATATAGTTACAAAATCGGTCACATTGCAGCAAAATATGACATTAACAATGAATTGTTCTTGTGTGATTTTAGAAATTCATGTAGAATTCGCTCTCCTTTTGTTTGGGCGATTCCTTGCTCAAACCAACTATAATAGGTAGTGGTTAATGAAAACTCTCAGCGCTAAGCCTGCTGAAGTTCAACACGACTGGTATGTTGTTGATGCTTCTGGCAAAACTTTAGGTCGCCTTGCGACTGAAATCGCTCGTCGTTTACGCGGTAAGCACAAAACTTCTTATACTCCTCACGTTGACACTGGTGACTACATCGTTGTGATCAATGCTGAACACGTTCAAGTGACTGGTAATAAATCACTTGATAAGAAATACTATCGCCATACTGGTTTCCCTGGTGGTATCCGTGAGACTAACTTTGAAAAGTTAATCGCTCACAAACCTGAAGCAGTTTTAGAAAAAGCTGTTAAAGGTATGTTACCAAAAGGTCCTCTTGGTTATGCAATGATCAAAAAAATGAAAGTGTACGCTGGTAGCGAGCATCCTCATACTGCTCAACAGCCACAAGTTTTGGACATCTAAGGGATACAGCACATGGCTACTAATTATGGTACAGGTCGCCGTAAGACCGCAACTGCACGTGTTTTCTTATCAGCTGGTACAGGCAAACTCGTAATCAACAATCGTACTTTAGAGCAATA